>JABDBE010000005.1 GCA_013288805.1 Acidobacteriota bacterium | reverse complement strand
GTTGCAGATTTGGCTGTCTTGCGGATTCCGGTGTCCACAGGAGAGGCACATCACCTTTGCCTCATCCGTGCTTACCCTATTGGAATTCGTTGCCACGGCTGTCGGGTTAGCGATTCGAGAGTCGGGTGAGCCGTTGCGCGGAGAATAGTTGAGGAGAGTCTCAACCAATCGGGCCAGTAGCTTCAGGGCCGTGACATGCCGCTCCGCGAACTTCTTAGTCTCGGTCGAAAGGACTTCCAGAACGCCTGCCACGTTCGGGCCGTCAAATACGGGCACGGCGAGAATCGAGCCGATGCCCAACTGGATGCAACTCGAACCATCGATCCTCGGGTCAGTCGCGGTGTCGTCGCAGCGTACGATCTCCCCCGTCCGCACACAGGTTGCAGTGAACCCTGCATCGGGATTCAAACGCGTGCCGACAGGGGGCGCGAGCTCTCCGGAACACGCCCGGCATGACATAACCTTTCCATCTGAAAGGACCAGAGCGGCTCCATTCGCGCCGGTCGCGTGCAGCGCGCTGCGAGTGATCTCTTCCAGGGTCCTATTAGAGTCGGTCCTATTAGAGTCGAACTCGGGACTCGACCCGCGCAGGGAAACGGAGTCGGAGTCTTTTCTTGCGATGCTTGGTTGTAGGGAAGCAGCCATAGCGCATCCTCCGAAAGCTTGAAGCAGTGGGGATTCTACCCGATTGCGGTTACGGAAGGCACTACACGAAAGGGCCCTAATGGTGCACGAACGGGCTAAGGTTCAGAATTGCTCGGATCTGGACTTATAGCTTGCTCAAGAAATCCACGATCTCGGGCTGGCTCCATTCCACTGCGCCGATAAACTTGCGGCGAACGATCCCATTGCGATCGATAACGTAGGTTTCCGGCCACTTGAAAGTACCGTAGAGGTTGCTGGTTTTCTGGTCCGGATCACGTACGGTTGGGAAGTCTATCTTATAGTCTTTCAAGAACTTATGGTAGGCATCGCCGTCAACGTCCACGCTAATTCCTAGGACAGTTATGCCCTTGTCTTGGAAGCGCTGCTGCAGTTGCACCAGCGAGGGCATTTCCTCCACACACGGCGCGCACCACGAAGCCCAGAAGTTGAGGAGTACGACCTTCCCGTGGAAGTCGCTCAGGGTGACTTTGCGGTCGGCGTCCTGGACCGTGAACTCGGGAGCGGCGGTGCCGATTCGAGGTGGCCGGGAGCCGCGATAGCAACCGGACAGCAGAACGGTGAAGATGATGGGGAGAACAGAGGCGCGTCGCACAAAGCTATAATACCTAATTCAGGCTATGGCGGCGCGAGATCCAGTATCGGAGCAACCGACGGTGTCGGTAATCGTGCCGGCGCGTAACGAAGAAGCTTGCCTTGGCGCTTGTTTGGAATCGTTGGCGGCCCAGACTGGCGTGAAGCTTGAAATAATAGTTGTTGATGACGGATCGACTGATCGCACTCGTGAGATCGGGAAGTCTTTTGCGGGAGTGAGGGTGGTGGAAACGGGGCCGTTGCCGCCGAGCTGGATTGGCAAGAACAACGCCCTGGTAGCCGGTACGAAAGAGGCGCGTGGAGAATGGTTGCTGTTCACGGACGCCGATACGGTTCATCAGGCCGGATCTTTGGCGCGCAGTGTGGAGGAAGTGCGCCGGCAGAAGGCGTCTTTGCTTTCGTATTCTCCGGAACAGGAAGTTCATGGCTTCTGGGAGAAGGCAGTGATGCCGGTGATCTTTGCTGAACTGGCGTCAAGTTATCGCCCGTCGGATGTGAGCGATCCGGCGTCTTTCGCGGCAGCGGCGAATGGGCAGTACATCTTGATTTCGAGAGAAGCGTATGACGCAGTTGGCGGACATGCTGCGATAGCCGCCAGTTTGCTTGAGGATGTGGCGCTGGCTCGGGCGGTGAAGGCTTCGGGGCACAAGATATTCTTTCGCTACGGCGGAGATGCGGTGCGAACTCGCATGTATCGCAGCTTTGCGCAGCTAAAGGAAGGCTGGACGAAAAACCTGGCGCTGCTGTTTCCATCCCCCGGACGTTTGGCATTGCTTCGATTGACGGAGTTTGTGCTGATTGTAAGCAGTGCCACGGTAGCCATCTTGATGGGAGTGAAGGGTCGAACGCCAGCATCGGCCGCGGTCGGGGTCCTTGCCCTTGCCTTGACAGGTCTTTTTCTCAGGCGAATCCGCAAAGCGCATTTCTCCTGGGATGCGACCGTCTCAGCACTGATCGGCTTGCCATTGTTTGCCTATCTGCTGCTGCGCTCGAGGAATGCTTATCAGAAGGGAAGCGTCACGTGGAAGGGGCGCCGCTATACGGGGAATCGAACGCGCGCTTCCGTTGAAACGAACCAGGTGGAAGCAAGACGCCCCCTCGAGATCCAGCAGGACGCCGATAGTACTCCAAGTCACGCTACTTCAGTTTAAGGTCAAGCATGGTTTATCTAACTCGTAAGGCTGAATTTTCTGCTTCGCACTACTATCACAATCCGGAATTTAGTGCGGAGGAAAACCAGCGCATCTTTGGCAAATGCAATAATCCCAATGGACACGGGCACAATTACACGCTCGAAGTCACGGTGAAGGGCGAGGTGGATCCACGTTCTGGCTTCGTTGTGGATCTCAAGCAGTTGAAGGAAACGATGAGCCGGGAGGTGCTGGACGCCCTCGACCACCGTTTCTTGAACAAAGAAGTTCCCGAGTTTCTCAGTCGGATCCCGACCACAGAGAATCTTGCCATAACGATTTGGCAGCGCCTGTCGCCGAAGTTGCAGGCTGCGCATCTCCACCGGGTGCGGGTGTACGAGACGCCGGAACTGTTCGTTGATTTTTACGGGGAAGCATGAAGGCGTACCTGACGCGGCGATACATGTTTTCAGCTTCGCATCGGCTGCACAGCGATTCCATGTCAGAGGCAGAGAATGCTGCGACTTATGGAAAGTGCAACAACCCCTACGGACACGGCCACAACTACACGCTTGAGGTCACAGTCAGCGGCTCGGTCAATGAGAGCACAGGGATGGTTTGCAATCTGATGGATTTGGACGCTTTTGTGCAGCGCGAAATTCTCGAACGCTTTGATCACCAGAACCTGAACACGATTGCGGACTTCGCGCGAACTGTCCCAACCACGGAGAATTTGTGCATCGTTGTCTACGATATTTTGCAGCGCGGCTTTCGCCATGCTCATCTTGAAAAGGTACGGTTTGAAGAGACAATGATGAATTCGTTCGAATACTGGGGTGAGAATCGGGTAATCGAGTAAGGAGATCATGACAACTTCCGCTGAAGCATCGACCTTGACCAGCGCCACCTTTGAGGACCTGGTGCGCGAGATGATCGTTCGACTGGGCGAGGATCCCACGCGAGAGGGCTTGGTGCGCACGCCAAATCGCGTCCACCGGGCCTACGAGCACCTGACGAAGGGTTACAAGGAAGATGCCGAGGCAATGCTCAAGAAAGCTTTGTTCACGGTGACCTACGACGAGATGGTCATCGTGAAGGACGTGGAGATGTTCAGCTTGTGTGAGCATCACATTCTGCCGTTTTTTGGTAAGGTGCATGTCGCGTATATCCCCAATGGCAAGGTGATTGGATTAAGCAAGATTCCCCGGCTGATCGAAATCTTCTCGCGCCGTTTGCAGATCCAGGAACGGCTCACAACTCAAATTGCGGAGACGATTCAAAAAGCCATCGAGCCGCAGGGGGTGGGAGTAGTGATCGAGGCACGACACCTGTGCATGATGATGCGCGGGGTTGAGAAACAGCATTCGGCCGCGGTCACTTCGTCCATGCTGGGCTGCTTCCGCAATGAGCAGGAAACCAGGACGGAATTTTTGTCGCTGATCCGCAATCGGGCGAATGGGGTTTAGGTTAAGCTTCATGGGTGTTAGAAGAATAGTTCTGGCGAAACGTGAAATCTCCGGCTGAGTTTGCGAATGTGCTCGGTAGTAAATTTTCGCTTGCCGCTTAGAACTTCGGAGACGATGCTGGGAGTGCCAAAGATATCCACCAGGTCTTTTTGCTTCAGCCCATTCGCTTCAATCAGTTCTTCGAGTACTTCAATACCGGTAGAGGCCTTCAAGGAGTAGTGCTTTTCCTCAAAATCTTCGATCAACAGCGTAAGCAATTCGGCCAGGCGTTGCTCGGCGGTCGTTAGCTTTCCAGGCCTGCGGTCTAGTTCTCCAAGCAGGGCGGTGTAGTGCTCATTTTCTTTCTCGCTATGAATAACCGCAGGCAAGGTCTTCGCTAGCAGGGTCGCGTATTCGGGTCGACTGGTTGCTGTACTCATTGCTTCCATCCCTCTTGGTCATATTCAGCGTGAGTCAACACATGCCGAATGTATACGCGCTGAAATCTGTAGTTGATCTCTGTGACCAGACGGTATCGATTGCCCTTAACGTTGAACACCGTCCATCGATTCACCAAATCCGCACTAGCGAAGGTCTTGCGAACATCCGCTAGGTTCTGCCACGACGCCCTCTTGACGACCCGAAACCAAACATCGAGTGAGGCTTCGAGATCACCGTGGCGCGTCGCTGCTTCTTTGAGCCTCTTACGGCTGATGACGTGCAAGCTTTGACCCAGCGAGAGTTCGCGTTACGCGAACTTCATTGTAGTTCGCATATTGCGAATATGTCAAGCAATTCGTAAAATGCTGATTGCAGCACTATAGGGATAATGAAGTCTCGGAAGGCTTGGAGCCTTCCTAGAACGCGTCGATCCCGGTCACACTCTGCCCAATGATCAGCGTGTGGATGTCGTGCGTTCCCTCGTACGTCTTCACCGATTCTAGGTTCATCATGTGACGCATGAGCGGATACTCGTCGGCTACGCCGTTGGCTCCGAGAACGTCGCGGCCCATGCGGGCGCACTCCAGCGCCATCCACACATTGTTCCGTTTCGCCATCGAGATGTGTTGAGCCCCGGCTTTGTCTTGATCCTTGAGCCGTCCCACCTGCAGAACGAGCAATTGACCCTTCGTGATTTCGTTGATCATCCACGTCAGTTTTTCCTGAACCAGTTGGTGCGAGGCGATGGGCTTATCGTGGAACTGTTTGCGCAACTGCGCGTACTGTAGGGCGCAGTCGTAGCAGGCCATGGCCGCACCGATGCCACCCCATGCAATTCCGTAGCGGGCTTGATTCAGGCACATCAGCGGAGATTTGAGACCGCCGCTTTTCGGCAAGAGGTTGGACTCGGGGATGTGCACATCCTGCATGGACAAGCCGGAAGTAACAGATGCACGCAGCGACCACTTGCCGTGAATGTCTTCGGCGTGAAAGCCGGGGCGATCGGTCTCAACCAGGAATCCGCGAATCTTGTTGTCTTCATCCTCCACCTTGGCCCAGATCACGGCGACATCAGCGATGGAGCCGGAAGTGATCCACATCTTTTCGCCATTGAGGACGTATTCTTTTCCAATTTTCCGTGCGCGCGTGCGCATGCCGCTGGGATTTGAACCGAAATCGGGTTCAGTGAGTCCGAAGCAGCCGAGTTTCTCGCCCTTTTGCATCGCCGGAAGCCAGGCTTGTTTCTGCTCGTCGCTGCCAAACGCGTAAATCGGATACATCACCAGCGCAGACTGCACGCTCACGAAGGAACGCACTCCCGAGTCCCCGCGCTCGAGTTCCTGCATCACCAGGCCGTATTCAACGTTGGACATTCCGGCGCAACCGTACCCCTTGAGGCTTGCGCCATAGAAGCCGAGTTCGCCCATGGGCTTGACCAGTTCGCGAGGGAAGCGCCCGGCACGATTGCACTCTTCGATGATGGGTATGAGGTTGTCTTCGATAAACTTTCTGGAAGTATCGCGTACCAGCCGCTCGTCATCGCTGAGCAGCGCGTCGAATCCGATGAAGTCCACCCCGCGAAACTTTAGTGCCATGAGATACTCTTTCTGTTTCTCGCTCTCAACAGGCGCAGTAAATAAGGAAGAGGAAACTCTTTAACCTAACAAAGGGGCAGAAACGCGTCAAACCCGCGCTACAGCGCCCGCCAGAGCTGCCGCTGAGTAACTCAGGAGATCGCACGGCCGGACGAAACTTTTGGCGGAAGATCGACCGTAAGTCCAAGCGCTGCTTAGGGATTTATTAGAAATTTACAATTCTGTAACCGTGTTGTAACAATCAACACAGAGCCTAGGATTGAATAAAATTATCAAGGAGGAATCATCGCGTGATTCGTCGCATCGCGCTTTTGTGTCTTGCTCTGTCAGTCCCCGCTGTTGCGCAGACCACATTGAACGGGGCTGGCGCAACTTTTCCCTATCCGATGTATTCCAAGTGGTTCAGTAAATACCACGACGCTCATCCCGATATTCAGTTCAACTATCAATCGATTGGAAGCGGCGGAGGCATTCGCCAGGTCTTGGCCGGAACCGTTGACTTTGGTGCCAGCGACGGTCCTATGACGGATCAGCAGTTGGCTGAATCCAAGGTCAAGATCCTGCATGTGCCAACAGTGTTGGGCGCGGTGGTTCCCGCCTACAACATTTCTGGCGTCAGCGGAGAGATCAAGTTCACTCCCGATGTGCTGGCGGGCATCTTCTTGGGCAAGATTACCAACTGGAACGACAAGGCGATCGCTAGCGCGAACCCTGGAATGAACTTCCCTAAGGATGAGCCTATCGTCGTGATCCATCGCTCGGACGGCAGCGGTACCACGTTTATTTTTACCGATTACCTTTCGAAGGTGAGTTCAGATTGGCAAAGTCAGGTGGGTAAGGGAACATCGGTCAAGTGGCCAGTCGGCCTCGGCGGTAAGGGCAATGAAGGCGTTGCCGGTCTGATCCGCCAGATGAAAGGTTCGATCGGCTACATCGAACTGATTTATGCCGTGCAGAACAACATCACTTATGGAAGTGTGAAAAACGCGTCGGGGGAATTTGTGAAAGCCAGCTTGGCCAGCGTTACGGCCGCTGCAGCCTCGGTGAAAAGCATGCCTGCGGATTTTCGCGTCTCGATAACCAATGCGCCCGGAAAAGACGCATATCCCATTTCGAGCTTCACATGGCTGTTGATTCCGGCCCAATCCAAAGATGCTGCGAAGGGCAAGATGATTGCCGATTTCTTGAACTGGATGGTGGATGACGGACAGAAGATGACTGCCGATCTGACCTACGCTCCGTTGCCGGAGAGCGTGGCCAAGAAAGTCAAGGACGAGATCAAGCAAGTCCGGTAGTCGGGGCTTCGAGACGGAAAATGCTAAAAACCTAAACCGCGAAAAAGCAAAACGATAAGATCAAGGGCACCAGTTAAACAACTGGCGCCTTTTTTTGCGGGGGACATTGCGGCAAGTGCGTGGCTTATACTGGTATCCATGAAATTTTGTGTCGTTCTCCTTCTGGCATTGACCTCGTTGCCCAGTTTGAGCGCGGCTGAAAAGCCGCTATACGAAGCCGGCAAGATCGTTGGTATCCAGCAGAAAACGAAAACGCGGATTCTCTACTATCAGGTTGATACTCCCGTTACCAAGGAAGATCCCTACTACGAACTCTCAGTGCAGGCAAAAGATACGATTTACGTTGGAGACTACAGTCCGCGCCACGCGGGGGATGCTTTGCCCGAAGAGTGGAATGTACCCCAGGCCGAGGTTCGGCTCAGGCTTGATCGGCACTATATGTACCTTATGCGTCCGGCCGGTACAGAGTTACAATTTGTGATTATGAAACGCATGGCGGCGCCTGCGCAGACAATATCAGAGCCCCCTTCTCCCAAGAAGTGATACCGCGGTTGCGGTTTGATCATCCAATTGATTTTATCGTCTTAGGTTATGGTTCGCGCCTCACTCGATAATTCGGCTTATTACCTCAACCGCGAAGCCTCCTGGCTGGCTTTCAACCGGCGTGTGCTCGAAGAAGCGCAGGACGAGAGTAATCCGATACTGGAGCGACTCAAATTCCTTGCCATCAGTGCCAGTAATCTCGACGAGTTTTTCGAGGTGCGTGTGGCGGGCCTGGTGCAGCAGATTGAAGATGGATACACCGAAGCTGGACCGGACGGACTCACGCTGCTGCAAGAGCGTGATGTTGTTTCGCAGGAAACCCATGAGTTCGTTGATGATCAGTACCTTTGTTGGAACGAAAAGCTGCGGCCTATGCTGGCTGAAAATGGCATTCGCGTGCTTGGCCTGCATGAGCTGGATGCCACCGCGCGAGCGTTCATCGCCGATTATTGCGAACGCGAACTGGATTTGTTGTTAACTCCAGTGACCGTGGACCCTGCACATCCTTTTCCGCGGGTGATTAACAAGGCCCTGTGCGTGGCCTTTCTGCTGCGCCGACGGCGCCGGTCGTCGATGACTTATACCGGGGTCATTACAGTGCCGCGCGCTTTGCCGCGGCTGATCCGCCTGCCCTCCGAAGGAACCGACGATTTCATTTTTCTTGCCGATCTCGTGGCTTACCATGCCTCCCGGATGTATCACGGATACGACATCGTCTCCTCGGCGGCGTTCCGAGTTACCCGCAACAGTAATCTCTACCTGGCGGAGGAGGAGTCTCGCAACCTGCTAGAGTCGGTTCGGACCGAGCTGCACAATCGGCGCAAAGGTGACGCCGTCCGGCTGGAAATCGAATCCGAGGCCGATCCGGAAATCATCGAGCGCCTACGCACCAACTTCGGTCTCGAATCGTGGCAGGTATTCTCCGTCAACGGACCGGTCAACCTTTCGCGCTTGTTCAATATTTATGAGCAAACGGAACACCCCGAGCTCAAGTTCAAACCTTTTCTTCCGCGCGAACTTCGTCTGACCGCTAAGTCGCAAGATCTTTTTGAGGAGCTTCGCCGCCACGATGTTTTGCTTCACCACCCGTTCGACTCTTTCGACGCTGTGGTTTCGTTTATTGAAGCGGCGGCGGATGATCCGCGCGTGCTCTCCATCAAGCAGACGCTGTATCGCACCAGCGAGCATTCGTTGATCGTTCCCGCGCTGATGTCGGCGGCGGCCAAAAAGGAAGTCACGGCGGTCGTGGAGTTGAAGGCTCGATTTGACGAAGCCTCGAACATCCGCTGGGCGCGCGATCTGGAAGACGCGGGGGTGCAGGTGTTTCATGGTTTAGTCGGGTTGAAAACACACTGCAAATTGTCGTTGCTGGTGCGGCACGACCCAGACGGTGTAATGCGCCGTTATGCCCACCTCGGCACGGGCAATTACAACACCACTACGGCGCGGATTTATACCGACGTAAGCGTGTTAACAGCCGACCCGGAGATAACCGGCGCCGTTCACGATGTGTTCAGCTTTCTCACGGCTTACGCCGAGCATCCAAATTACGGCCCGCTCATGGTTGCCCCGCTCGATTTGGCGGAACATTGCCTGGCTCTGATTGCCCGTGAGGCGGAGCACGCACGTCATGGGCGTCCGGCGCACATCATCGCCAAGATGAATGCGCTGCTGGACAAAAATATCATTATGGCGTTGTATAAAGCTTCGCAGGATGGGGTGAAGATCGACCTGATTGTCCGCGGAATGTGCGCTTTGCGTCCGGGGGTGCGTGGCGTCAGCGACCGCATCAGCGTGCGAAGTATTGTCGGCCGATTCCTCGAACACAGCCGTATTTACTTCTTTGCGAATGGAGGTCAGGAGGAAGTGTATCTGGCTAGCGCTGACTGGATGCCGCGCAATCTCTACGAGCGCGTGGAAGTCATGTTCCCCGTCAAAGATGAGCTATTGCGAGAGCGAGTGCGGCAGGAGATTTTGTCATCGTATTTAGCCGACAATCTAAAAGCCCGGCTTCTACAGAAGGACGGGAGCTACGTTCGTGCCTGGCAAGCGCAAGGTAAGAGAAAGCCTCCGACGGGAGCAGCGGCCTTTAGCGCCCAGGATTTCCTGATTGGTCTGGCGGAAGGCCGGCAAGGGCTGGATGCAATTCCGGCCGCGCCAAGTCCAAGGAGCCGAAGAGCGACGATGGGAAGGGAGCGTTAACGCATGATCATCTACTTTCTGCGTCACGCCAACGCGGGCGAGCCAATGGCCAACCCGAAAAAGGACGAGAAGCGCGCTCTCGACAAAGAGGGAATCGCACAGTGCGGAATGGTCGGCCGAGCTCTGGCTGCGTTGGATGTTCAGGTGGACGCGATGATCTCGAGTCCGCTGAAACGCGCCGTTCAAACCGCGTCGCTGGTGGGCAATGAACTCAGCTATGAGGGCAAACTGCAATTCGAGGATGCGCTTCGGCCCGGCGCTACTTTCGCGGATTTTCGCAGACTGCTTGAGAAATACTCCAAGCAAGAAGCGATCATGGTTGTCGGCCACAATCCAAACCTGAGCGAGTTCTTAGGACGCAGCATTAGTGAAACCGGATGCGAAGCCGGGACGGAGTTGAAAAAGGGTGCCGTAGCGAAAGTGGAAATCGACCGCAGCTCTGCCTTCCTGCATTGGTGCTTGACTCCGAAAATCCTGCGTGCGCTCTATGCCGCTGCGGCGGAGAGTTCGCGACCGAAGACCTCACGAAAATAACTTTGCTCCTTCTCCACTGCCCACAATTCCAGGTCGACGCTGCTCCTTTGCTTGGTGACTAACGTCAACTTTACTTCGCCTTCATGCAGGCGAATGCGCGCTGTCCGGATCGCGGCGGTACGACTTAGGTTGAGCGCGCGGGCCAGCCGGAGGAGCAGGGAGGCCTTGAGTACACACTCCTGGTCCGCAGCAGGGAGCGCCTTGATGGGAGCGTCGCCGGGCGCCGGGCGCGACTTCCCCAGATACCGCGCAATCGCTGCGATAATTCGCCTTTGCTCCGGAGTGTAGCCCAGAATCTCGGAGTTGGAAATGATGTAGTATGCGTGCCGATGCCTGCCGTTGCGGTTCACGTAATCGCCCACTTCGTAAAGCATGGCAGCAGCGGAAAGCCATTCCTCATATTGCGGTGGCAAGCCGTGTACGGATTTCAGCGCGGCAAACAACTGCATCGCTGACGCACGCACGTGTAGTGCATGGTCCATGTCGACTCGATAGTGCGAGACCGCCGCGCGGATCGAATCCCAGCGTTCCGATTCGATCTGTTTTCCCGATCGAGTGGTGCGGTCGTACTCGGCCGCCATCTGAGCCAGTAACCCATCGCGCAGTCCGAGGGGTGAATAGCGGAATCCAGCCAGCTGACAGCGTTCCAGAAGTCCAAGGTACACCGCTGCTCCGGGCACAATGATCTCGGCGCGACGAGGGCCCACGCCCGAGAGCGTCTTGCGTTCTTCGAGTGGCAGTCGCGCCAGCAGTTTTGCGATGCGTCGCATTTGTGTTTTGGACACCGTGGCAGCGCGTGAGCCTTTCGTTTTGTAGAGGCCGTGGCAGATCGCAGCCAATGATTCCGCGGTCCCCGACGTCGCAATGACCACCTTCGGGCGGGCCCGCTTGATGCGGTCGGCGGTGCGCTCGATTTCGCGCGAGATGAATCCCCGCAACTGACGCATCTCGGATTTACGCGGCGGATCATGACGCAGAAATTCATTGGTCAAACGTACGGCGCCGAGCGGCAGGCTGACAGTGTTTCGAATGTGACCCTGGCTGGAGATGGTTAACTCGCAACTGCCTCCGCCCAGGTCCGCCATCAGCACCGGGGAGGAGTTCACTCGCAGAGTTGAAACCAAGCCAAGATGGATGAGCCGGGCCTCTTCCAATCCTGAAATGATTTCGACATCCCAACCGGTGGTCGAGCGCACCCATTCGAGAAAGGCTCTCGCATTGCGCGCGTCGCGCAACGCGCTGGTGGCAACGACTCTCACAGAATCCGAGCCCGCATTCTGGACTGCGCGATGAAACCTTCGTAGCACCTTCACGGTAGTGGCGATCGCCTCCGGAGACAGAAAACTGCTCCGGAAGACCGACTCACCTAAGCGCGTGACTTCCCGATCCTCAAGGATGTTGGTGAGGCGGTGCTTGGTGAGGCGAGCAATCTTCAGGCGGACGGAGTTTGATCCGATATCAACGGCAGCAAGGGTCGGCATGGCGGAAGGGCAACAGTGTACCGCCGAAGCGGGACGTGCTCGAAAAAAATGTAACGGCCGGGTTGCGGTCGGTGTCTGGCTAGCGGACCGTTTTGAACGGATTGAATATTCGCACGCCGAGAGAGGCGAAATCCCGTTCATTCCGCGTGGCCACAGTTAGTTCGTGAATTCGCGCGGTTGCTCCGATCATTACGTCTTCGAGCACCTCATCTGGCCTTCCGTGCATCAGTCGAGCCCATTCACGAAAGCACAAAGCGTTCATCGGCAACACCTGGTAGGAGTCTTCCAGAAGGTCGATCCAGGACTGGATTTGCGCAGCTTTTTGTGGGTCTTGACTGCGAGTCTTCTCCACTCCGGCCTGTAATTCGCCGATGGTCACCGCGGAGAGGTAAATCTGACTCTCTTGTAGCTCAGACAGCCAGCTGAGCACGACGCCGTGAGGTTTCGGCTTCCGCAGTTCGGAAACCACGTTGGTGTCGAGCAAATAACGGTTCACCGGAATTCAATGGTTGGACGCCGGCGAAATCCGCGGCGTTCAGGAATCAGATTCTCAAAGCGCGGTCCCGGACCGATCAGCAGTTCTTTCAGGCTGGGGCGGGCTGAGTGTTGCAGACGCCGCCATTCATGGATCGGAACCAGAACGGCTGTCTCAATACCGCGGCGAGTCACGACCTGAGGGCCATTCTTGATTGTGGCATCCAGGAATTCGCTGAAACGAGCCTTCGCATCTTGCACCTGCCAAGAAGCCACTACGCACCTCCGCAAACAGCGATTATATAACTAGTCAGATGACTAGTCAATTCGTGGCAGACTCCGGGCTGACCGTAACTAGCTGACAAATATGCTGGTTGGGGCTCAGGCCACCGCGACGCTTGCTTCGGCAGCTTCTGCGGAAGGCTTGCGACTTGGGACGGCGGCGCGAACCGGCTCAGATTTCTTACCGAAAAGTGCCGCACGGGTTTCAGCCACGGCGTCCACGCTTTGGCGGAACTTTGCCTGCGTCACATTTCGTAGCATGGCTACCAGCGCCGAGTCTCGAACGCCTCCGAAAAGTGCTTCTGCTTTCTGAGTTAGTTTCAGCCAATCGTGCCAGTCGCCAATGACATCCTGCATGTGCTTGAGTTGGTCGATGACGCGCTTTGCCTCCGCGTCAGGGTCAGCCAGTTCTGCGATGTAGCGAGCTCGCTTTCCGATGATCCGGTATTGGTGGAGCGTTTTTTCCGTTAGCATCGCATGCTCTCGTCCAAGCTTGGCGAGCTTGTTGAGCGTCAACTTCAGAGGTTCTGTATCCTTAGGAACATCGATCTCACTGGCACGCTTCAGTCGCTTCGTTACCTCGTCGGCGGTCTTACGATTGAAAGCCTTCGCGAGTTTATGTTCGTGCTTGGCGCGATCTTGCACCAGAGCGCTCACAAACTCAGATTTGTGTCCATTGCCTTCGGGAATCTTCAAGTTTCGCAATGAAGCGATTTCCACGTCCAAGTCGCGCACACGGCCGGCCCTCTTGCGCAGCCGCGACAAGAGCTTGAGCAGCTTTTTGTCATTGCGGTTTAGCGGCGGAACCACTTCGCTAAGCAGAGCCTCGACACGCCGGCTATTGGTACGAAATTTGTGCACGCTTTCTGGCGCTTGATTTTTCGCAAGCTTGGTCAGCTCGCGAGCCAATCTTTGAAAAACCAGACGGCTGCGTTTTAAGTTAACGGGCATATCCAGCTCTCAGATACCGAGAACGAAAGCTACAAGGGAATCGAACAAAATGCAATCGAGGAACTTCGAGGGATTCGTTCCTCAGCAACCGCGGTCAAATAAGGCGCGCCCCACAACAGCAAGGGCTATTTTAACACTGCTGTAACACGATTCTGCTAGCCTCACCCTAGATGGCCAACCGAGCTCTAGGAGCGCCACGTTTGACAGGACCGCAACCCATTGCAAAACCAGAGGTTGCAGCGAGTTCCGACGTGCAAAGCCAGCCGCTTCTCGGGGCCGGAAACAGCCACGTTGCCGACGCGATCTTTCACTTGGCGATGCTGGCCTGCGGGTTGTGTGTGCTCGCGCTAGTGGGAGTGATTCTTTACGAACTCGTTAAAGGATCGAGGTTGTCGTGGCATGCGTTTGGGCTGAAGTTCTTTTTCCAAAGTGAATGGGATCCAGTGAACGAGCAGTTCGGCGCGCTGCCGTTCGTGTATGGCACGCTGGTGTCTTCATTCCTGGCACTTCTTCTCGCCGTACCTCTCGCCATTGGTGTGGCCGTCTTCATCACCGAAATGTGCCCGCGTTGGCTCAAGGGGCCGCTAGCGTTTACCACGGAACTTCTGGCAGCGATACCGAGTGTGATCTATGGGCTGTGGGCAATTTTCGTGTTGGTGCCGCTTCTGCGCCAATATGGGGAGCCCTTTTCCGCGCGCTATTTCGGCTGGACGGGATTGTTTGAGGGACCGCCCTACGGTATCGGAATGCTAGCGGCCGGAATCATTCTGGCCATCATGGTCGTGCCGATCGTTTCTTCCATCACGCGAGAAGTAATGACTGCCGTGCCCCAGCAGCAACGCGAAGCGGTACTTGCTCTGGGAGCGACCCGCTGGGAGATGATTCGAACCGGCGTTTTGCGAAATGCGCGGGCCGGGATTCTGGGTGGCGTGATCCTTGGTCTGGGCCGCGCTCTTGGCGAAACCATGGCGGTCACGATGGTGATCGGAAATCGGCCGGAGATCGCAAAGTCACTGTTCGCTCCCGGCTACACCATGGCGAGTGTGATTGCCAACGAGTTCAGCGAGGCTACGGGCGATACTTATCTGAGCGCTCTCATCGAGATCGGATTGGCTCTGTTTATCGTTACCATTATCGTAAACATTCTGGCCCAATTTCTGGTATGGACAGTAACGCGAGGCACTCCGGCGAGAAGCCATGCCTGAGACTGTGACTGCTACCGCCGACTTTGCAGCTGCGCCGATCAGCTTATGGCGGCGTGGTATGAATTCCTTTGCGACCTTTGCGGCCGCAGTCTCCGTGATCTTGGTTCTACTGCCCCTCGGCGCCGTTTTCGGATACCTGGTTTACAAAGGGATCGGCTCTATCAATTGGGCCTTTCTTACGCAAACTCCCAAACCAGTAGGCGAAGCTGGCGGCGGTATGGCGAATGCAATCGCTGGTTCTGCGTTCATCTTATTGATTGCCAGCGTCATCGGTGTGCCTATCGGAATCGGCGCGGGCATTTATCTGGCGGAGTACGGACGCAACCAACTGGGAAACATAATCCGCTTCACCGCGGACGTGCTGAACGGAGTTCCCTCCATCGTAATTGGCATCGTGGCCTACGGGATCGTGGTGCTCTCGCAGGGACATTTCTCGGCCCTGGCCGGCGGAGTTGCGTTGGCAATCATGATGATTCCGACCATCACTCGCACAACCGAAGAAATGCTTTTATTAGTACCCAACGCAGTGCGAGAGGCAGCTTACGGTTTGGGTGTATCGCGCTGGCGTACTACGTTGTCGATTACTCTGCGAACCGCAACGTCAGGCGTGATCACAGGTGTTATGCTGGCTTTTGCGCGCGTGGCCGGTGAAACTGCCCCGCTTCTGTTCACCGCCTTCGGCAATCAATACTGGAATTGGAAAATCAATCAGCCGACGGCCGCACTGTCATTGCAGATTTTCACCTACGCGATTTCACCGTTTGATGAATGGCATCGTCAGGCTTGGGCGGGAGCATTAATCTTGATTGTGCTGATCGTGGTTGCAGTAAGCGCGGTGCGCCTCGTCGCAGGCCGCGGAATGCTCAAGGGAGCGAACTGAACCATGGGCGTGGGCATTAAAGTCGACAAGCTGAACGCATGGTTCGGCAAAACACAGGCGCTCTATGACATCACCATGGACGCGCCAGCCAACCATGCCACTGCCATCATTGGACCCTCAGGATGCGGCAAGTCTACCTTCGTGCGTTGTCTCAATCGCATGCACGAGACTGTGCCCGACGCTCGTGCTGCTGGGAGAGTTCAGATCGGAGAGCTCGACGTTTACAACGGAACGTCAGCAGTCCAGATTCGGCGGCGCATCGGCATGGTGTTTCAAAAACCGAACCCGTTTCCGACCATGTCGATTTACGACAACGTGGCTGCCGGGTTAAAGCTCAATGGCTTTCACGACCACAAACGTCTTGATGAGATTGTGGAGCGCTCGCTGAAACTCTCCGCGTTGTGGGACGAGGTGAAAGACTCGCTTCGCAAGAAGTCCGGCGCCAGCCTGTCTGGCGGACAGCAGCAGAGGCTCTGCATTGCGCGAGCCCTCGCGGTCGAGCCACAAGTCCTGCTCATGGACGAGCCCTGCTCGGCTCTGGATCCCATCTCCACCGGCAAGATCGAAGAGTTGATCTTCCAGCTCAAGGAAAAGTTTACAATCGTTATTGTCACGCACAATATGCAGCAGGCGTCGCGCGTGGCTGAGTTCACTGGCTTCTTCCTCTTGGGAAAGCTGATCGAACTCGACAAGACGGAAAAGATTTTTACTACACCGTCCGACAAGCGTACAGAAGACTACATTACAGGCAGGTTTGGATAATGCGTACGCGCTTTCAGCAAGGATTGGATGATCTTCGCGCACGGTTGCTGCGCATGGGCGGATTAGCCGAGCAGGCTGTAGATCGCGCCTGCCAGGCTTATATTGACCGCGACCTGGCACGTTGCCACATGGTGCTCGAAGGCGAATTCCAGATCAACGTCGCCGAGCGGGAAATTGACGAACTGGCGTTTGATCTGCTCGCGTTGCAACAACCCATCGCCGTGGACTTGCGTTTCATTCTGGCGGTCACGAAGATCAACTCGGACCTGGAACGCGTCGGCGACCAGGCGGTCAACATCGCCGAACGAGCCATGGATCTGGTGGAACTCCCCAAGGCGGAGCTTCCCGTCGACATCCCGCGCATGGCTGCGGCGGTTTCGGCCATGGTGAGGCGTTCGCTGGAGTCGTTTATCGAAGGCAAAGCCGAGCTAGCTCAGGCTGTGCTCGAGATGGATAACGTGGTTGATCGCATGAAAGACGAAGCTTTCATCACGCTGGTCAAGACCATGAATGAGCGGCCCGAAGTAACCCGCCAGGCCTTGGACGCGTTGCTGGTCGCCCGCAATTTGGAGCGCGTTGCGGATCACGCCACCAATATCGCCGAAGATGTGATTTTCTGGGTGCGTGGAGCGGATGTTCGTCACAACGTCGCGCCCGAAACCCCGCTCCATCAGGCCAGCACGGACACTCACTAAATAGAGCATGATTTGTTCGATCAGAGGCCGGTCAGCTTGTCTGACCGGTTTTGCTTTTCCGGTGATAGGCTAAAACTCTACCACCCAGGAGGCAGGGCTTGCGCAGGATCCTCTATCTTCTCGTTTTGCTTTTTCTTACTGCCTCGCTCGGCGTGCTCGCCGCACAAAGCCAAAAAGAGGCGAGGCAAATCTTGCTACCCACGAGTAAGAGTTTGACGCTTCCTTCGCCCGGGGTGCTGGGCTCGCTGAACGGTTTCACTTCCGCGATGGCCGTTAGCCCCGACGCGCGTTATGCTGCCATTCTGAACGACGGCTATGGCACGCAGAAAAATCACGCGCATCAGTCCATCGCGATCCTCGATCTAAAGACCAACCAACTTGCCGATTTCCCAGAAGACCGCTTGCCCGAGGATGCGCATCAGAGCTATTTCGCCGGTTTGGTGTTCAGTTCCGACGGTCAGCACCTTTACGCTTCGATTGGTTCGATTACTGACCCTACGGGAGAGAAGCCGGGTGATACCGGAAACGGCATCGCAGTCTATCGCTTTCATGAGAGCAAGGTCAGTTGGGATCGCTTCATAACGATCCCCCCGCAGAAGATTGCTGCAGGAAAGAATGTGGCGCAGGGCGTCCAAAAAACCGATAGAGGAACGGTTTTGCCTTATCCAGCCGGCCTTACGGTAATCTCCAACGCCAACGCTCCTGACAAATTGCTCGTCGCGAACAACCTCTCGGATAACGTCGTTCTCCTCGACTCGGCGAGCGGCCAGGTTCTCAGGCAGATTGACCTGAGCACTCACGAGCTGATTCCGTCTTCGTTTCCTTACACAGTGGTTGCGTCGCACGACGGCCGTCGCGCCTGGTGCAGTTTGTGGAATGCTTCGCGCGTGGCTGAACTCGACCTGGAGAAGGGAACGGTCACTCGCTGGACTCCTTTGCTTGAGCCGAAAGATCCAACTTCGGCAGGCTCGCATCCGACAGCGATGCTGTTGAGTCCGGATGAGAAGCTGCTCTACGTGGCGCTGTCGAACTCCGATCAGGTGGGCGTGATCGAAACTGAAACTGGTTTGCTCAAGTGGGTTTTGGAGACTTTGCCTAACGCGGCGATGCCTCACGGAACCTACCCCGTTGCGCTCGCACAATCGAAGGATGGCAAGCGACTATTTGCCGCTTGTGCATCGCTCGATGCGATTGCCGTGTTCGATAGCTCCCACTTGGGCGTCGGCAATGCGGCTCCCGATCTGTTGAATATGACAAACGCCATCGGCTTTATCCCCACGGATTGGTATCCCTCGGCTTTAAGCACAGTGGGCGACGATCTCTTGGTCGCCACGTCAAAGGGGCAGGGAACTGGGTCCAACAGCGGTCCGGACAATCTGCAAAGCGCAACGATACATCGCGAGCATCCGTACATCGCAACTTTGCTCTACGGTTCGATTGCCCGGCTGAAGATACAAGATGTCGAAAAGCAACTTCCGGAACTTACGCGCCAGGTGGAAGAAAGCAATCTTCTGCATTCCAACCCAAGCCAAATCCAATTTGCGCAGAATTCCAACCCGATTCATCACGTGATCTACATCATCAAGGAGAATCGCACTTACGATCAGGTGTTGGGGGACTTGAAACCGGGCGACGGCGATCCGTCGTTAACCATGTATGGTGCGGACGTCACGCCCAACCAACACAAGCTCGCGCTCCAGTTCGGAGTGCTCGACAATTTCTACGACAGCGGCGAAGTTTCGGGCGACGGACACAATTGGTCGACCGCCGCCATCACCAGCGACTACAACGAGCAGACATGGCAGATTAGCTACCGCAGCAAAGAGCGCACTTACGATTTTCAAGGCAGCGTGACCGACGAGATCCCACTCGACGAGAACGAGCCGGACGTCAACGAACCGGGTACAGGTTACCTCTGGGACAACGTGGCCAGTCACGGTCTGACCTATCGCGACTACGGGGAGTTCATCTATGGGGTCTGGTGCAAGGCGACCGAGAGCAAAGCGACGGTTCACGAAGACACCCCCGCTCCGAACTCATCGTGCCCCAAAAACATGGTGAGTAAAGGAGACGCGTTGCCGCCGAACGTTGGCCAGCCTCACGGCTCGGCTAGCCCGTGGTCGTGGGAGGTTCCAATGCTGAAAGCCACGAAGCCGACGAAAGCCGTGTTGCGCGATCACTTCGACCCTCTATTCCCCGATTTCAACACGGAGTATCCCGACCAGCTTCGTGCCGATGAATTCCTGAATGAGTTTGATGGATTCGTTCGTGCTCGCAACGAAAGCAAAGGAACCGGACTTCCTGCATTCGTTCTACTTTATCTACCCAATGACCACACGCACGGCACTACGCCCGGAAAACCTCGCCCAGCAGCGAGCGTCGCCGATAACGATCTCGCGGTTGGCCGCGTGGTCGAAGCGGTTTCCCACAGCCCTTACTGGGACGATACGGCTATTTTCATTCTCGAAGACGACGCCCAGAACGGCGCAGATCACGTGGATGCACATCGGTCTATCGCGTTCGCGATCAGCAAGTACTCGCCCGGTTCCGCCGATCACCCTTTTTTGGACCACCACTTCTACACCACGGTGAGCCTGATCCATACCATCGAGATATTGCTGGGTTTGCCGCCCATGAATCAGAATGACGGCTACGCGCCTCTGATGTCGCCACTGTTTTCCGGAACCGGTAATCAGTCGCCATTCGCGGCCGATTGGAGTAACCGTGACAACGGACTGATCTATCAAATGAATCCTAAAAAAGGACAGGGCGCGAAGGAATCCGCGAGGATGGACTTCACTCACCCGGATGCGGCGAATGCTGCGGTGCTCAATGCAATCCTATGGCGCGACCGAAAGGAGAACCAGCCGATGCCGGCCGCCCAACATAAAGTGTTTCGCGACCAACCCAATTCAGACGGCGATTGATCCCATCGACCGCCCTACGCCCGCAGTTAACGTTGGGCGGCTACTCCGGCATCGGCATCGGCAAATGAAAACGCGTTTGAAACATTGGGATATTCTTTTCCGCCAATCTCGACGTACGGGTATACAAAATAATTGAGCGGCTTCCCCTCCTGCTTCGGGCTCAACTCCAGATCGCGTCCCATCGTAAACTCGACCCGATTGTCGTCGTGAGCGCCGAAGAAGTAGTCTTTTTTCTCCGGATGCTTCCATGCTTCCGAAATGTCTACTGGAATCCATCCGTGCTGCGGCTCAAAGAACTCAGCCCAACAGTGGTATCCCGCAACTTCGGCTGAATGTTTGTCGGGAGGAAGCGGAAACCCGATTTCAAATCGCGCCGGAATTCCCTGCGACCGTGCCATGGCAATAAACAGCGAATGAAAATCTGTACAGTTCCCCTTCTTCGCATCGCAGGCGTAGAGCACGTCACCGCGTCCCCAGCCGGTGCCCGTCTTATCGTAACGCATGGTCGTAAATACGTAATCGTAGATAGCGCGTGCCTTCTCGAGAGGCGTGGTCTTGCCTCCGGTAACCTTCACGGCTAGTTCCGCTGGTAATCCGGTGGTGGGCACGAGCTCATCCGGCGCAAGATATTCCTTTCTCTCCCGGTCGCTGAGTTTCATGGCTTCGAGATGCGGAGCATAAATTCCAAACGTCAGCCGCTCGTGACGGACAACATCGTAGACGACCTCGAAATGCAGTTCCTGCTGTTTAGCCTTTGAGGTCTCGGCGTAGTACATTTCGTTCCCGCGCCTCGGCTCGCGGGTTTTCTTTAGAGGCAAGTCACCCGTCGCAGAGATGACCTTCACTGTCTGAAAAGCATCCGAGTGCGACTGTGGAATCCAGATTCGCACTTTCTCGCCGGAGGGAAAATCTTTGACGGTGAAGGCATAATGAAAGGTGAAGTGACGAGTATCCTGTGCCCAGGCCATCCCGGCAAACGCGAGCAGCAGCACAGGAAACAAAGGCCACAGCTTCCTTAACATGAGCAGCTTCCTTTCATAAGGCTGAAACAATCAACCGGAAACGACACACGGGCGCTTAAAGGTGGGACCGTCAAGAAGCCGCATCGTGGCACTGGCATCTGAGGAATTCCTCTAGTCAGTAGATAGGAATATATTCTAAACGAGATCTGGACATTTTAGTTGGACGCTGCAACGCGGCGAACGAAGACGCGCCGTTGACAACAATTCACAAAGCCTACGTTAGAATCTTGTTGTGCCCGCCGCCATCGAATGCCTCGACTTGCGCAAGACCTACGACGGCAAAGTAGAAGCCGTTCGCGGGCTGAACCTGCGCATCGAAGGTGGAGAATGCTTCGGCCTTTTGGGCCCGAATGGGGCGGGGAAGACGACAACTATCGAGATCCTTGAAGGACTGCTCGACCCCACGTCCGGCGAGGTCACGATTCTCGGTCACACCTGGCGGAAGAATCAACGCGAGGTTCGCGAGTGGCTGGGTGTTTCGTTGCAGGAGACGCGGCTGTCGGAAAAACTGACCGTCCGCGAGACCATCGATCTGTTTGCCAGCTTCTATCGCGAGCCCCGTTCCGCCGACCATGTACTCGACGACCTGCAACTCGGTGAGAAGGCGGATGCCTTTGTGGGCAAGCTTTCCGGAGGACAGCGCCAGCGTTTGGCAGTCGCCACGGCGCTGGTGGGGAATCCTAGAATTCTCTTTCTCGACGAACCGACGACTGGACTCGATCCGCAGAGCCGCCGCCAACTCTGGGACATTATTCGCAGCTTCCAACGGAACGGCGGGACGGTCCTATTAACCACGCACTACATGGACGAGGCAGAACGGCTTTGCGATCGGCTGGCGATCGTCGACCATGGCGAAATTATTGCCGAAGGAACGCCTTCTGAATTGATTGAGCGGCTCGGCGGGCATCACGTGGTGGAGTTTGAGGCCAGCGGCAACTCCGGCGACGGCTCGGCCCTCAACGCCTGGCGGGCTTTGCCGGGCGTGGAGTCAGTGCGCCACGACAATGGTCTGGTCAGCCTTACGGTGCGCGAGCCGCACCTGACGATTCCTCCGTTGCTTGATGCGGTCGCAAAGCATGGTTCGCAACTTCTACACCTCACCACGCGACAGGCGAGCCTCGAGGATGTGTTCGTCAACCTGACCGGCCGCCACTTGAGGGAGCAGTGAACGGGGAATTCGTAATGTGTGGCGATGGGATTCGCTCCGTCCGGTTCGAAGATAGAGATTGTTGGTCAGTGGAACCCAGACTATGAGCCTCGCTCAAGAAACTCCGGCAACCCCAGCTCGGCCTCCCGCGCGGCGCAACGGCCGCTGGTCGGCTTTCACGCACCTTGTGGTCGTGCGAATGAAAGAACTCAAGCGCGAGCCTGAGGTTGTTTTCTGGGTGTTCGGCTTTCCCTTGCTTCTTGCATTGGGACTTGGAATTGCTTTTCGCAACAAGCCGGCTGATGTGACCTTTGTCGCGATTGTCCAAGGCTCAGGCACACAAGATGCATTATCACTGATCGAGCGCTCGCCGCAAAAGTCTTCCATCCATGCCGAGCTGCTCGACAAACCTGCTGCACTTAAAGGATTCCGCCTCGGCAAGTACGATCTCGTCGTCGAATCTGACGGCAAGGGCGGCTTTCAATATCTCTACGATCCCGCGCGTCCCGAGAGTGTGCTCTCACGGGCTGAGGTCGACGACGCTCTGCAAGTCGCGGCCGGCCGCAAGAATCCACTGCCCACCTCATCCGTTATCTCGAACGAGCCCGGATCGCGCTATATCGATTTCCTCATTCCGGGATTGATCGGGATGAATTTGATGAACTCCGGCATGTGGAGCATTGGATTTGCACTCGTGGATATGCGCCAGCGCAAACTGCTTAAACGTTTCGTAGCCACGCCGATGCGGAGAAGCGACTTTCTCCTGGCGCTGGCCGGTGGCCGGTTAGTGCTGATGATTGCGGAGGTCGGACTTCTGCTCGGCTTCGGTGCGCTGGTTTTTCATATACGAGTGGTTGGGTCGTTGCTCTCGATCCTGATACTCAGTGCAATCGGTGCCGTGGGGTTTGCTGGATTAGGCCTGCTTACGGCCAGTCGTGCGCAAAAGATCGAAAGCGTCAGCGGGCTGATCAATTTGATCATGATGCCCATGTGGATTTTCTCAGGCGTGTTCTTTTCTTACGAGCGTTTTCCGTCCGTCATCCAACCCTTCATCAAAGCGCTGCCCTTGACCGCGCTTAATGATGCTCTGCGGGCGACGATTCTAGAGGGCGCTCCACTTGCGACGCAGGCCGGACGGCTCCTTATTCTTGTCCTCTGGGGAGGGATTTCCTTTCTGCTTGCCTTGCGCTGGTTCCGCTGGACCTAGCGTTCCCTTGCGCAGGCGCGAGCGTCCACGCCGTGCGGGCAGAAGCTAATTCTTGGCAGGCTCGCGAAAACGTTACTAGGCAGTCTTCCGCGCGACGAATCTCAATGACGCCGAATTCATGCAATATCGCAGATGCGTGGGCCGCGGACCATCATCGAAGACGTGGCCCAGATGAGCGTCGCATTCAGTGCAAGACACCGCCGTCCTCACTATGCCCAAGCTGATATCTCTCGAACTGGTGACGTTCTCCTGCGCAATCGGCTGCCAGAAACTGGGCCAGCCGGTTCCAGAATCAAACTTCGTGTCTGAACTGAACAACGCGTTGTCGCAGCAAATGCAGCGGTAGAGGCCCTTGTCGTGCAGGTTCCAATATTTTCCCGAGTACGCAAGTTCGGTATCCGCGCGCCGCGTAATGTCGAAAGCGTTGGAAGTCAGCTGCTTTCGCCATTCCGCTTCGCTTTTGATCACTTTCGGTACCTGAACCGTTTTGAGCCGCTCACCCGCGTCGGAGAACATAACGATCGTGACTTCCTCAGGTGTTTCTGTTGATCCAGCTTCCGCAAGGCGAGGTTTCCTCAACGACCACAATGCCAGTCCTGCCAGGGCCGACGCCGATGTCACCAAGAACCTCCGCCGCTGCAACCTGCCCAATACTCCATCTTTATCTATTTCAGACTCGAACATTCGCAACTCCCTTTCGAATGCTACTTGCCGGTGTAAAGCTCGGGAAACTCCTGGTGGAGATGAGCGACCTTCGGAGCATCGTTGTAGACGATGTATGGATTGTCTGGATGGTTCGCCGCGTAATCCTGATGGTAAGCCTCGGCTGGATAAAAGGCCTTCAAAGGAACAACCTGAGTCACGATTGGACGCGGGAACACGTGCGACGCATCGAGTTGCGCGATATATGCTTCAGCGATCCGCTTTTGTTCGTCGTTGCCGTAGAAAATAACGGACCGATACTGCGTGCCTGAATCTGGGCCCTGCCGGTTCAACTCAGTGGGATCGAGCGCGACCGAGAAAAACACGCGAAGCAGTTGGCCGTAGGTGATCTGCGAAGTATCATAGGTAATCTTCACGGATTCTGCGTGGCCGGTGTCTCCTGTGCTCACCAGTTCGTACTCAGCGGTATTGGATGCGCCGCCAGAGTATCCCGAAGTCGCATTGATCACGCCCTTAACATGCTGAAACACCGCCTGAATGCCCCAAAAGCAACCGCCCGCGACGACCGCCGTCTGCTCACCTTTGCTCGTGGCGATTGCCGCATCCACAGCCGGACTCGGGACCGCAGTGGTCGCTTTGTCTCCAGCGTTGCAGGCAATTGCACCACCAACGGTTAGCATCAAGATCAGGGCACATATACGTGAAAAGCCATTCATGATGAAAGTCCTCCAAACCAACTCGCGCATCTTCCTCGCCTGGTTCATTAGAGTCGCGAGACCAATGAAAGTTACAAGGTCCACAATAAGCGAACCGGGGACGCTAACTTTTGTCCTGCTTGCGCATCCAACAGCCGAGGTTAATTTAAATACGACACCAATGAAAATTCTGCTTATTTTTACTACAGCCTTTCTTTCTCTTACGGCCGGGATGTCAACGTCGGCTGAATCGTCGTCGCGTTCAGAAATGCGAATTCCCGTTATGGTCGAATTGTTCACTTCTGAGGGATGCTCGAGTTGTCCTCCGGCGGACGCACTCCTGCAAAAACTAGATGTACAACCCATCGCTGGCGAGGAGATGATCGTTCTCAGCGAACACGTCGACTATTGGAATCACATTGGTTGGAAAGACCCGTATTCTTCACATTTTTACAGCGATCGGCAGAGTGCTTATGCCAGGCGCCTCGGGCTGAGCGACGTTTACACACCGCAAATGATTGTGGACGGAACCAGCCAATTTGTAGGCAGCGACGAAACATTGGCCGACAAGGCCTTCGCCCAGGCGTTAACCAAGCCGAAGATTGCCATGCGCTTGACGTCTGTCTCGATCGGCGCGACGAATGTTTTACTCGCTCACGTGGAAACAGGCTCGCTCCAGGAATCCTTCGGGTTACGTATGGCAGACGTCTATGTTGCTGTCGCTCTCAACCGCGCGGAATCGCATGTCTCTCACGGTGAAAATGCTGGGCGTACGCTGGCGCACACGGCGGTGGTCCGAAGCATCGTGAAGGTTGGAAGCATTCGACAAGGCCAAGCCTTTGACCAGGATATTCAAGTAAAGCTGGACCCAGGCACTGATACTCACAATCTGCGGCTGATCGCCTTTGTGCAGGAACCGGGCCAGGGGCGCGTAATTGGCGCTGCCATGCATACGGTCGACGCCGCAATGACCGCTCGCAATTAACGCGCGTTGCGCTATGAGCTATCCCACTCCGCCGGTCTTTTCTGCTGTAACTTTCCTCCCGCAAGCGAATCTCAATCCCGGGATCGCGTTGCGACCCAATTTCAAACCAGAACAATTCAGGAGAATCTTATGAAAAAGTTGATGTGCAGACTGATGGCGATGTGTTTCTTGACGGTATCCCTGGCGGCGTTCGCTCAGTCCGGCGGCGATACCATGAAGCAGGACAATATGAAGCCAGACACGACGAAGCAAGACCAGATGAAGAAAGACGACATGGCGAAGGACAAGAAGGCCAGTAAGACAAAGAAGACCAAGACCGACAAGAGCAAGTCGGATGATATGAAGAAAAACGACAGCATGAAGCACGATGACAGTATGAAGCACGATGACAGCATGAAGCAGAATTAGGTCAGCACATAGGCTTTCGCACTTGGAGGACGGGCGTCTCGCCCGTCCTGCTGGGCAGGGTCGCCCAGCCTCCATCGAACTCATTTTCCCACAGACGCCGAACTGGCAAACTCTCCGTCGTCATCATCGTCTTTCTCGAGGCCAGCGCTTTCGTTGAGATACTGCTTCATACAACGCACGCAAGGTGTGTAACCCTCGCGACGCGCTTCGCTCGTGGTCATCGTTCGCAAATGTGCTTTGTCATGCAGCAATGGGCACCCCGCACCAGCATGAAAAAGCTTCCCATCCTCCGCAACCACGACCATCATTTCCGGAGGAACCCCGGTCCCGGGCTGGGCGTGTTCTGAACGCAGCTGGGGGCCGACGAAGGCCGACGAATCTCCGATTTCGAAACTTCCGACAATCAGCAGCGCCGCCGCTACCGCGACCATCCAACCAAAAGCAGTTCCTCGCTGGCGCGGCATATTCTCTTCAAGCCTTTTGTGCAATCGCTGGCTGAATCCCTGAGGTGGTTCGAACATTCTGTCCTCCCCATAGAGGCCGATCACGTTGCGAGTGCCATCGAGTACCGCACTGCATTTCTGGCACCCGCGAAGGTGCTCATCCATGGCGACACGCACTTCGGGGGAGACTTCGCCATCGAGATAATTCGAAAGCTCGTGCCACACCTGCTCACAGGTCACTACCATGGCTTGGTCCCCTTTGCGAATGACAACTTGCTGCTCCAGCTGCCGCCGAGCCCTGGAGCCAGCAGATCGCGCAGCATGAGTCGCGCCCGTAGCAATCGTGTTTTAACCGACGCCGTGGAAACACCGAGAGTCTTGGCCGTTTCTTCAATACTCAAATGTTGCATGTCGCGCAGCACGAAAACCTCGCGGTATTTCTGTCCCAGCGATGCCAGCGCTTCCGCCAGCTTCTGCCGTACCTCGCTTCGTTCCAGGGTTTCCGACGGAATCTCGCGCCAGTCTGCAAAGTCGCGGGGCACGTAGTTGCCCTCGTCGTCTTGGTGATCGACGATTGGCTGCATAATTTCGACATGCTCTTTCCGTCTTCGCATGCGCGCTTCATTCACCGTGATCTGAATCAGCCAGGTGCTGAATCTTGCCTCTGCCCGAAATTGCCGAATGTGTTTGAAAGCTTTTAGAATCGCCTCTTGAGCCACATCCTCCGCGTCCGCTTCGTTACGTAAGATTGCGAATGCTGTCGAGTACACGCGCCGTTCGTAAGGTCGAATCAGCTCGTAAAAAAGCTCATGCTCACCGTCGCGAATACGGCGGATCAGCATTTCTTCGTTGAGCCTCTCGGCTCGATTCTCCACTGAAATCGCCTCTTCCGGCATTACTCCCCACTGTAATACAGAAATTACGACGTCGTGCGCGGCAGCTACTTCGGCAAGTATTCTGGATTCTTCTTCCATCCGGTCAGCATGGAAACGAAGTTGTTCCAACCATGGAGGACAACCATTACCAGATGACCGAATACAAAAGCCAGAATTGCCCACATGATCAGGAAATGCCACAGCCGCGCCCAATGGAAGCCTCCCATCATCCACGCCAGCCAGGAAAACTGCACCGGCTTCCATACCGCAAAGCCGGTCAACACAGACAGCACGCCCAGTCCGATCGCGGATGTGTAAGCGTGCTTCTGCAACGGATTGTAGGCTTCTCTGACCGGTGGCTTCGGGCCAAAGAAAAAATAGTAGCGAACCATCGGCCATACTCCGGGCAGGTTTCGCCGCACAAAAAGTACTTGCTTATAGTTGCCACTGAAAATCTGGTAGCCGATGTACACCAGTCCGGTCGCGATATAAATCCACATGAATGTGAGATGCCATTGCAGCGCGCCGCCAAGCCACCCGCCGATGGCAAACGACTCCGGCCAGTTGATCAAGTCTTTCTGCGGAATTTTGGCGCCGAAGCTTGGAAAGGCTCGAAAGATTTGGAGTCCGCTGCCGATCATCACGAACAACGCCACAGCATTCACCCAATGGCAAAGGCGAACGAGAAACGGATGCTCGTAGACCGCTTCGCTGACCTCCCCAGCCTTCGCGTTCTCGATGGCAATCGCTTGCGTCGACATGTGCCCTCCTCGGCGCGGTTAGAGTCCGTAAAAGTACGAGTAGCCCTGGTCTTCCCAGTAGCCAACCCGTTGCAACACATTGGTCACTTTCAGATCAGTTAGATATTTGGCTTGCTTATAGCCGACTTTGGTCGGGATCGTCAGTCGCAAAGGCGCGCCATGCTCGCGAGTCAATGGCTGGTCATACATTTCGTAGCACAACATGGTCTGCGGATGCAGAGCCGTCTCCATGTCAAGCGTTTCGTAATAATCGTCGGCGCACTCGACATAAACGAAGCGGGCAGTCATATCAGCGCCGACCATCTTCAAGAAATCGGAGAGATGCACGCCGCCGAAGTTGCCAATTACATCCCAACCCTCCACGCAGATGTGCCGCGTGTTCTGGTTGAACTTCGGCAGAGTTTGAACCTGGGCCAGGATGTAGTCGCCGGGTTTCCGCACTGCGCCTGAGACCGTGAGATTCCATTTGTCGAAATCAATGCCGGGGTCGGCGACGTCGTAGCCGTTAATGGGGAATTTAGGAAACGGAGTGAGTTCCGAATCGGCAAAAGTAGGGGCGAGGTGACCAGTACGAAACATCTTTGCCGAGACCCAATCGCTGAAGCCGAGCCCGGCCTTCAGAAGTGGTTTCTGCAGCGCAGGAATCGCAAACGCACCCAGCGCGAGGACGGGCGTCAGCTTCAAGAGTTCACGCCGGGTGATGCGCTTGAATTGTTTGTCGGTTATTTGCGATTTCATAAGTGCTCCTGGCCCCGGCTCGACAGAGATGGGATTCGCCGGCCGTCAAAAAGTTGCATGCGACGAGGCGATCAAACCCTGTCGCCAGTGAGGTTCCGACACACAAGTCGATCGCGGCTGAATCTCAACGAGCGAACATTTCTTGCAAATGAGTTCCCCAAGGATGATAATTTGTATCACCTTTGGGCTTTATTCGTGAGCGGGAGTAGTTCAGCGGTAGAACGCCAGCTTCCCAAGCTGGATGTCGCCGGTTCGATCCCGGTCTCCCGCTCCATCATCTTGTCAGTCGAGTTGTGATCCCAGGTTCCCATATCCCACAAATTTACAGTCGTTTGACGATTCTTTACGTTCAGTTTGCGGTTAACTGTGTTGCAATATGTGTTAGCAATTTCAGCGGCATTTGCAACCACAAGGGACGGCTGAGACCTCGCTCCGTCCTGAAGATTTGAGCCGAAAGACATGAGACACAAGGTAACGAGATCGCGGCCAACAACCACGTCGATGCTCACTGCCTCGATGACTCTCAGTGTGGCTTGCTTGGGTATCGTTTTGCTGAGCCAATCGGCAATAGCCCAGAGCCAGGAGGCTGCGACGTCGGCATCGTCCAGCGCGGTGGCGAAGCCCGTGGGAACGGTGAAAGCTCTTTCTGGAAATACCATAACCCTTACCACCGACACAGGAGCAATGGTAAACGTCGTAGTTCAGGATTCCGCTCGCCTGGTTCGCATTGCCCCGGGGCAGAAAGATCTGAAAGACGCGGCACCCATCCAGTTATCGGACGTGCAGGTGGGAGACCGGATACTGGCACGTGGCAAAGCCTCAGACGATGGCAAGTCGGTCGCAGCTTCCTCCGTGATTCTCATGAAAGAATCTGACGTGTCTGCCAAGCAGGAGCGCGATCGCGAGGATTGGCAGAAGCGCGGAGTGGGAGGATTGGTCAGCAAAGTCGATGCGGCGAACGGAACCGTTACGCTGTCAGCTCCGCCAGCCAGTGACGCCAAGCCGGTTACGATTCGCATTTCGAAATCCACAATTATTCGCCGATACTCTCCCGACTCGATCAAGTTCGACGACGCGAAGCCCAGTAGCCTGGATGAGATTCATCCTGGAGACCAGTTGCGAGCACGCGGGACGCGCAGCACAGATGGCACTGAACTGGCTGCGGATGAAGTGGTTTCCGGCGCATTTCGGAACATTGCGGGTTTGGTCACTGCGACGGATGCGAGCGCCAACACGATTACCGTGATGGACCTGGCAACAAAAAAGCCCGTAACGCTCGCAATCACTGCTGACTCGCAGCTCCGAAAACTGCCTCCTATGGTCGCACAACGGGTTGCGCAACGATTACGCGGCGGATCTTCGGACGCCGCAACTCATCCGCCGGCATCAGGAGCAGATTCGGCAGACGCTGCCAAGACAGGTCAGACCACGCCCCCGGGTAATGCTGCAGGCGCTCGTTCGGGTGGGCCACCCGACTTCCAGCAAATGTTGAAGCGAATGCCTCCCGTAACGCTCGCGGATTTGCAAAAAGGGGATGCTGTCATGGTTGTGACCACGGAAGTCAGCGCCAGTACTCAACCGACGGCGATAACGTTATTGTCTGGCGTGGAGCCCATTCTGTCCGCCTCGCCCACTGGCAATCAGGCGGCCATGCTTCTTTCTCCCTGGAATCTTGGGGGCGGTGGCGGCGATGCTGCAGCAGGTGCAAACCCATAGCTGAACGGCCCCATAGAATTGCTTCAGGAGAATTGATGAAGTCCCGCCGGTCTCGATGTCTTCCTATATTTGTCACGCTTTTCGCCTGGCTGCTGTTGACGAGCTATATGCGTGCCCAAACAACGGCAGGAACACTTCGCGGAAAGGTCACAGATCCTACCGGCGCAGTCATCCCGCAAGCAACGGTTACCGCCACCGGACCTGATGGGCAAAAGACAACCGCTGTCACTGACAACCAGGGAAATTACGAGCTGAAGGGATTGCCGGCGGGCAGCTACACCATCACCACGTCAGCCAAGGGCTTCGCAGTGTCTATCGAGGAAGACTTCGCCATCTCCGCAAGTCAAGTCCAGCATTTTGATATCGGGCTCGAGATTCAGGTCGAACAAGAAAAGGTTGAGGTGCAAGAAGAAGGCACGACCGTGAGCGTGAACCCGTCGGAGAATGCCAGCTCCATCGTGATCAAGGGGAAGGACCTCGAAGCGCTTTCAGATGATCCCGACGAGTTGCAGCAGGAACTTGAAGCGCTGGCGGGGCCTTCGGCGGGACCGAATGGCGGGCAGATTTATATCGACGGATTCACCGCGGGACAACTTCCTCCCAAGTCCTCGATCCGTGAGATCCGCATCAATCAGAATCCTTTTTCTGCGGAGTATGACAAGCTAGGCTATGGCCGGATTGAAATCTTTACCAAACCTGGCACCGACCAGTTTCACGGCCAATTCCTGCTCGACGGCAACTCCTCCGCTTTCGACGCGCTGAGCCCGTTCGCACCAAACCAACCCTCTTTTCACTCGGAGCTTTTTAATGGGAGTGTCAGCGGTCCGATTAGCAAAAAGGCTTCGTTTTTCTTTACTGCTCAGATCAGGGATATCAACGACTCCAATATTGTGAATGCGATCGTGCCCTCGGCGACGGACCCCCACCCAACGACTGCGAACTTCGCCCAGGCAGTTCCGAATCCCGAGACTCGAATCAATCTCGGTCCTCGATTCGATTTTCAGCTCACCCCGAGCAACACCTTGACAGTCCGTTATCAGTATTACCGTGATAGCGAGACCAACGATGGAGTGGGACAATTTTCTCTTCCTTCCCAGGCTTTCAACACGACTTCGGTTGAGCACACCGTGCAGATCAGCGACACGCAGGTCGTGAACACGAATATTGTGAATGAAACGCGGTTCCAGTATCTCCGCGACGACAACAGTCAGACAGTGCCGAACTTCTCGCCCACCATATCCGTGCTGGGAGCGTTTACTGGGGGAGGGAATCAGATCGGAAACAGCTCGGACACACAGAACCACTACGAGCTGCAGAACTACACTTCCATCGTTCACGGCAACCACCTAATAAAGTTTGGTGGGCGGCTGCGCGCCATGACGGACTCCAACGTTTCGAATCAGAATTTCAACGGGGCATTTACTTTCTCTACTTTGTCGGCCTACGAGATAAATGTGCAGCCGGGAACGTCATGCCTGTCATTGCTGATAGCAGCATTGCCGACTGTACCCACGAGCGCTGCATTAGCGAACTGCGGCGCCAGCCAGTTCTCGATTACGACCGGGCAGCCTTTGTCCGAGGTCACGCTGATCGATGCCGGCCTTTACGTGCAGGATGATTGGCGCATCCGGCCCAACATGACGCTCAGCTATGGCCTGCGCTTTGAAAGCCAGAACGACATTCACGACCACGCCGATTTCGCCCCTCGACTAAGCTTTGCCTGGGGATTGGGCGGTGGAGGCAAGAAATCAGCCCCCAAGACCGTGCTGCGCGCTGGGTACGGCATGTTCTACGACCGTTTTCCGTACAACCTTGTGCTGCAGGCAGAGCGTCTAAACGGGTTTACCCAACTACAAACGATTGTTCCTGGGCTCACGTCCGGAACCACTCCTGTGGAGCCACCTTCTCCAACTCGGTATCAAATCGCTTCTGGCCTGAGAGCTCCGTACACCATGCAGTCGGCAGTCGGCGTAGAGCGGCAGCTTGCGAAAAGCACCACTGCGGCCGTCACTTACATAAACTCTTACGGGGAGCATCAGCTTTTCCTCCGCAACGCAAACGCTCCCTTGCCTGGGACGACCGGCATACGCCCGTTCGGCGGAACGGACAATATTTATCAGTACGACACAGAAGGGATATTCCGGCAGAACCAGTTGATTGCCAATGTCCGGACCAACCTCGGATCGAAGCTTTCGCTCTTCGGCTTTTACACGCTGAACTATGCCCACAGTGACCTGGGAGCCGGGTCGGGTGGGGGCGGCGGCGGATTTTCTCCGGGCACATCCACCATCAGCGCTAATTTTCTTTCGAATTCCTACGACCCGATGGCCGACTATGGCCGGTCGCAGTTCGATGTCCGCAGCCGCGGAGTTCTCGGCGGCACGGTTTCCTTGCCCTACGCGTTCCGTTTGAACCCGTTCATTATCGTGAGTTCGGGCGTGCCCTATAACGTCACGGTCGGTCAGGATTTGAATGGTGATTCTATTTTCAACGACCGGCCTTCATTGATCTCGCCGGCCCGGTGTAGCAATACGCCGCCGTACACTTCCGGCATCGCTTGCACACCCTTAGGTACGTTCAACCTATCTCCCACCGCCGGGTACACACCCATTCCAATCAATATTGGCACTGGCCCAACCCTGTTCACCATGAATTTGCGACTTAGCAAGACCTTTGGGTTTGGACGAGAAGTGGGAGCCGGCGCTGGCGGGCCTCGCAGTGGACAGGGTGGCGGGGGAGGAGGTGGTAGTGGCGGCGGACATGGCGGAGGCCCTCCTGGAGGTGGTTTGGGCGGCCGCGGTCTGGGGGGAGGAGGTGGCGGCGGCGGTCCCTTCAGCATGGGAGCCACCACCAATCGGCGCTATAATTTAACCTTCAGCGTCTCTGCAAGAAATGTTCTTAACCGGGTGAACCTGGCGCCGCCGACTGGCAATCTCAATTCGCCATTATTCGGGGAATCGAATGCGCTCGCCGGGGGCCCGTATTCGTTTGGCTCAGCTACCCGAAGGATCGATCTGCAGGTTCTGTTCTCGTTCTAGCGGCTTGCTGTTTCGCAAGGATATTGTTACAACTTTCAGTGGAGAAACCGTGAGAAAATTCAGACCTCTTGGCTTGCTGGCAGTGGGTATCCTTGTGTATTCGCTGGCCTTTTCAGGTTGTTCAGGCAGTGGCACTATCGCGGTTACACTGTCTACCTCCGAAACGTCACTGAATCCCGGCCAAACGGCGACGATTATTGCCACGCTTACCAATGACAGGACTGATGCAGGTGTGACGTGGACGCTTACCGGTCCCGGCACCTTAAGCGGTAACACGACGACCTCAGTCGTCTATACCGCTCCCAGCACCGTAGCGGTCGCCACAAGCGCAACCATCACGGCAACTTCAGTAGCGAACACGACTATAACCTCGACCCAATCGATTTCGTTGGTCGCGGTCCTGACCATTACCACCACTTCGCTGCCCGCAGGTATTCTGGGCGTGGCCTATGACTCATTTATCAATGCCGCCGGTGCACCCGCACCCTTTACTTGGACGATAATTTCGGGCAGTCTTCCCCCGGGCTTAACCTTTCAGACGACAAGCACCAGTACCTCCGCCGAGATCGTTGGTACGCCGACCGTCTTGGGGACGTTCAATTTCACCGTCCAGGTGGAAGATTCCTCGGACGCGATCGTGACCCAGGCACTGAGCATTGTGATCAATAAGCCGCCACCGCTCTCGGTGGCAACCGCCTCTTTGCAATCTGGCACGGTGAATATTCCCTATAATCCGAACAATGTGCCTTTGCAGGCAAGCAGTGGCGTTCAGCCCTATACTTGGGCTTTGGTGGGAGGCACCCTGCTGCCGCCGGGTCTTTCTCTCAGTTCCAGCGGCGTGATTTCCGGAACCCCCATCGCGACTGGAACCACGAGTTTTACGGTTCAGGTGACTGATTCGTCCGAGCCCGCGCATCAGACCGCCACGGCGAATCTGAGCATCACCATCAATCCAGGAGTTACAAATAACGGGAAATTGAGCGGCAACTACGCCTTCTCCGTACGCGGTTTTGACACGAGTGGACTTTTTGTGGCTGCAGGCAGCTTTTTCGCGGATGGCGCCGGGAACATTTCCAGCGGCATCATGGACATAAACGATACGACCGGGAGTTTTCCAGTCAATCAAACTTTCAGCGGTACATATTCAGTGGGTACAACTGGATTGGGATTCATGACGTTCAACATCGCCCCGACAGGCACGGGCAGCCGCACCTTTGCGTTCTCCATCACAGCCGGCGGAAATGCGAACATCATAGAGTTCGACGACAGCACGGGCGGATTTGCCAACAACTCGGCCCGCAATTCCGGGGTGCTTCTGAAGCAAACGATCTCCGTGCCCACCGGTAGTTATGCATTCGGTTTTGTTGGAATCGACTCGGGCAAGAATCGTTTTGGCGAGGCGGGAGAGTTTACCATCGGGTCGAATGGAGCAATTAGTGGTTCGCTGGATTCCGATGACGCCGTTAAAGGTGTCTCTTCAGATTTTAGCTTCGTCGGCACGTACACCGTTGCATCAAACGGTCGGGGTACGATTACGATCGGGGCCGACAGTTACATTTTTTATGTTGTCAACGCAGGGCAACTACTGGCCTTGGAAATAGACCCGTTCTCTCCTGGCTTACACCCTCTAGTGAGCGGTACTATGCTGCAACAGACGAACAACAGCAATCTTACAGGGAACAGTGTTTTCGAGGTGACAGGACTGGAGAGCGCCACGACCGAGAGCCAAATCGGTCAGTTTATGGGCAGCGGTGGGAACTTCAGCGTGACCTCGGACCAGAATACCGCCGGCACGCTGACATCTCCGTCAGGTACCGGGACCTACAGCGTTGGCACGAATGGACGCGTGACGTTCCCGACCGGATCGGGGTTTCAGAATTCGCTACCCGTCCTATATCTTGTGACGACTAATCAGGCATTCATCATTGGCACGGACTCTGCCGTCAGTTTCGGGTTTATGACGCCGCAGTCCGGTTCACCGTTTACGACGGCCTCTCTGTCGGGGACGTACGCGGGCGGATCGCTCGCTCCCGTGGATCCCAGCGTCAGCAATGTAGTGACCGTCGCAGTGGCGGGATTGAACAGCTTGACCGTCACGCAGGACGTGAGCAATGCCAACGGACTTAGCTTAAACCAAGCGACCGGAGCCACTGCCTTAACGAACGCCACCACCGGCAGGTTTACTGCAACATTAGGAAGCACATCGGAGATTCTGTACATGGTCTCGCCATCGCAATATTTCGCGTTGGGAGGGGCGACGGACCCAACCGCGAGAGTGGACAGCTTCGGGCAATAGTGTCCGCGCGTCGACTGGCGAGTACTTATTGCGCTGCGATCAGCTCTTGCAGTCTTGCGCGGTAGCCGCGGCTGCATGAAAGTTGTTTGCCGTCGCGGAGAACCACTAGATACTCACCTCGATTGCAGGGCTGCAATTCTTTGATGTTTCGCACGTTCACAATAATGGAACGATGGATGCGGACAAACTCGTTGGGATCAAGTCTCTTGGAGAGACTTCCGATTCCTTCGCGCAACAGGTAACGACCGCCACTGGTGTTTACCTCAACGTAATTCCCAGCTGCTTCTACCCAGGCAATTTCATTGGTGTCGACGAACACCACACGTCCAGCGGTTTTAATCACCAATCGTCGCTCAGTTTGCGGCCCGGTCTTGGCCTCGGCCAGCAAGTCGAGAATGCGATGGGTTAATTTACGATCATGCGCTTTAAGAAGCTCTGCCCGCGTTCGCTCAATGGCTGCGTGAAGCCTGCGCTCATCGATGGGCTTCAGCAAGAAGTCCAGTGCGCGGGCTTCGAACGCTTGCATAGCGTGCTGATGGCTCACGCTGGTTAAAATCACAATCGGCAGATCTTCCTGAGCGATGCGATTCAGAGCTGCGAAGCCGTCGGCGTCTTGCATTTCGATGTCGAGTAAGAGCAAGTCCGGTTGGAGGCTCTTCACTGCGGCGATGGTTTGGATAGCGTTGCTGCACTCTGCGACGATCTCGACTCCGGTTTCCTCTGCCAGCAAAAGTCGCAACCGATCGCGAACCACTGCTTCTTCATCAGCGATGACGACGTCGATCTGAGGAATCATCATGCGAATTTCACGCAGGCGGGTTTCGATTTGCGGAGACCATCCCATACAACTATTTGACGCTCCAAAATACGAAATGGTTTGTCACAAAGTTCGGCGCATTGATATCTTTCTGCGTGCGATTCGCACCAGCTCCGTGTTATGCGGGCCCGAGGTAGAACAGCGGGTGTGAGCCAGGCCGACACAAACAGAAAATACAAATTGACCAACAAAGTGGATACACAACATCGTGATAAGACATGTTGTGACCGTTCCTGCGCTTGTCTTTTGAGAGGCGGGAAAAAACGGTTGTACTGATTTCCGTATACTCCGCGTCCTACTTTTATAGATTCCCGTAGGCCTCCAGCCATCGCGGCGAAACCCCGAGCTTACGGACGACTCACGAGTTTTCTTTCGTCCATCTCCGACTGAAATTCGTCCCGCGAGAAGAACGATCCATCCCTACGGGCGAGTTGACCAACCGATTTGGTGTGCCAGGTGCATTGAGCGGCATGGACATTGGTGAGGCAAGGCAGCGCCGGTTTGAGCGCAAGCCTTCCAAGAATCGTAGGAGGAGATTCATGAGTATTGCAAAGACGAGAACTTTACTGGCGCTAGCGCTGTTCCTGCTATCGCTCTCTGGACTGTACGGATTCGCACAATCTGTTACCTCCGGTGATCTAGCGGGCACGGTGACTGATGCGAGCGGTGCTGTGATCCCACAAGCCACGGTTACTCTGCGAAGTACCTCTGAAGGAACCAGCCAAACCACGGTGACAAATCAAAGCGGGAGCTATCACTTCTCCCTGCTCAAGCCCGGCAACTATGTAGTGTCCGCCACGGCCGCGAACATGTCAGAGACTCGACGTTCCGTCGATGTCCAACTAGGACAGATCTCCAGTGTTACGTTGGCTCTCAGCCCCCATGGCGAGAATCAGACCATTGAAGTAACTGCTGAGGCGCCGCTGCTGCAGACTGAAAACCCCAATCTGACAACGACCATTACCGAGAAGCAAATCGCGCTGCAGCCGAATCCGGGAAACGATACAACGTATTATGCGCAAACGACCCCGGGAGTAGTCATGAACGTCGGTGGTAATGCCGGCGGTTACGGGAATTTTGCCGCGTTCGGTTTGCCTCCCACCTCGAATCTGTTCACCATCAACGGAAATGACAACAACGATCCGTTCCTCAACCTGAACAATAGCGGATCGAGCAACCTGACGTTGGGCGCCAACGAGATGCAGGAAGTCGCAGTCGTAACCAATGGTTACACCGCTCAATATGGACGCATGGCAGGTGTACAGATGGATTCGGTGACCAAGTCAGGCAGCAACCAGTACCATGGCAACGCGAATTACTATTGGAACGGTACCGCGCTGAACGCCAACGACTGGTTCAATCCTGCCACGAACACACCCAGACCTTTCGCGGTTAATAATCAATGGTCGGCTTCCTTCGGAGGACCGATCATCAAGAACAAGACTTTCTTTTTCGTCGACACAGAAGGCTTGCGCTATGTGTTGCCGTCTACACAGAACATTTTTCTTCCCACTCAGGGATTCGAGACGGCCGTGCTTAACAATCTGACCGCTACTGGCCGCGGAGCGGAGATTCCCTTTTACAACCAAATGTTTTCGCTCTACAACAGCGCTCCTGGATACGCTAAGTACTCTCCCGTGAGCGCTGCAGCCGACCCCACGCAAGGGTGCCACGATCTTACGACGCTCGCCGGATTTGGAGCGGGTGGAGCACCTTGTGCGCTGTTCGACCACGCCTCGGGTACGAATTTAAACAAGGAGTGGCTGATTGCAGGCCGGGTCGACGAAAACATCAGCAACAACGACAAGCTTTTTGGCCGAGTGCACTTCGATCGGGGACAGCAACCCACGGGCACCGACCTCATCGATCCGACGCTCTTCAATACTCTGAGTATTCAACCCACAAGCGACGGTCAACTCAACGAAACCCACGTGTTCAGCGCCAACGTGGTCAACCAACTGGTGGCGTCCGGCATGTGGTATAGCGCAGTTTTCAGGGAAGCCACTCCCGTCGGCGACCGCCTGAGTGTATTGCCATACAACAGCGTAACGATCAATGGCCTTCTCTCGAACCTCGGCGGCACTCAAGCCGCGGATACGAACTTTCCACAAGGACGCAACGTCACCCAGTATCAGATCCTGGACGATCTGTCCATCAATCACGGGAATCACACCTTCAAAGTCGGGATGAATTTCCGACGCAATGACATAAGCGACTACGGCAACGAGTTCAACAGCTTTGGAACATTGGTTTTTGGAAATCTGACCGATTTCGCCAATGGAGTCTTGACCCCCGCCGCCGGCGACGCGTACGGGCAAAACTTTACCAACTTCCCGGTAAATCCTTTGGCCATCTACAGTGTGGGCATTTATTTCCAGGATGAATGGAAAGTTAGTCCCAACCTGAAGCTGACCGCAGCCATTCGCGCTGATCGAAACTCGAATGCGGTTTGCCAGACCAACTGCTTTTCTCGCCTTGCTGAGCCCTTCACTTCGTTAGATCACGATGCCACGATTCCCTACAATCAGGCAATACAGACGGACCAGCATCGAGCCTTTAGCGAGTTGCAGAAGGTCGCCTTCCAGCCCCGGTTCGGAATCAGTTGGAGTCCGTTTGGGCGAAATACTGTGATCCGCACCGGCATCGGCATGTTCACCGACCTCTATCAGGGCGTGATCGTGACCAATCTCGAGGCCAACGCCCCGACTCTCAACGCACTGGCCCTGACCGGTACCTCCCTCACCGGAAACGCAGCCCTGCCCGGAGTTCCGGTCGCTCCTGGAGTTACGATTGGCGGCGTCAACGACGTGCAAACTACGGCGATCCATTCCAACACGGCCTTTAACTCCGGATTCTCGTCTGGAGCTACGCTCGCCGACTTGCAAGCAGCGGTCCCGGGTTTCGCGCCGCCTGCCTTTTTCTCAACTGGCAAGATCAGCAATCCCACTTACGTAAAATGGAACCTGGAGATTCAACAATCTCTGGGATCCAAGACCTCCTTCGACCTCAACTATGTAGGCACGCATGGCTACGACGAGCTGATAGAAAGCAGCGCTGTCAACGCCTACTCGCCGAACGGCGCTCTTCCAATTCCGATCACCGCTCCCGATCCACGGTTCGGACCGGTCACACAGATCTACAGTGGCGGCGTGTCGAACTATGCTGGATTAGTCGCTTCCGTTACACGGCGAGCCTCCTATGGTTTCAGCGGCAGCGCAAGCTACACCTGGAGCCATGCACTTGACGAAACGACGGGACTGTTCAACACCCCCGTTTCTCTATTTAATTCGGTACCCTACCAATTGGATCCGAACAACCTGCGGCTGAACTACGGCAATTCGGATTTGGATATCCGCAACAACTTCACCGGAAACTTCGTTTGGGAGGAGCCGTTCAAATTCCAAAACCGTTTAGTGAACGAGACTGCGGGCGGTTGGTCGATCTCGGGTACTATTTTTGCCCGGTCAGGTTTGCCTTACTCGGTAATCGATAGCACGGCGCCAATCGCGAACATACCGCCGGGTGCGGGAGGTTTGCCGTCGCAATGGGGAGTTTATGCCACGTTGCTGAACCCGAACCAGAGCTTTCCAGGTTGCAGCGGTCCCGGCAACGGACCTGCGGGAGATGCTCACCAGTGCTTGACCACGAGCATGTTCGTTCCCGCGGGAGCGGAGACCAGTTTCGGCTCAGGCCGGAATCTATTCCGCGGACCTGGTTATTTTGATATGGATGCTGCTCTCATGAAGAACTTCGCCGTGGGTGAGCGAGTCAAGCTCACCATGGGCGCCAATTTCTTCAACATCCTGAACCATCCTCATTTCGCGACTCCGGAAAACAACCTGGTCGGAGGCATTGGCCAATTCGGCCAAATCTATGCGACTGCACCAACCCCAACCAGCATTTATGGCGCATTTCAAACTGCTGGCGTAACCGGGCGTTTGGTTCAAGTGGTAGGTAAGATCACGTTCTAAGAGACGTGATCTGCTGAAAAACGGGGCGGTCTCTGAGGAGATCGCCCTCTCTTCATTTCTGCGTAATAGTGACGTTCGACCATATCGAATGGCGGACGCCTGCTACTTTTGGGCACGTACCGACGTTACGTTACGAGAGCGTTTAGCGCACAGAGAAAATCGACGCAGCTGCCGCATAATAACTGCGGAGGTGGTTTTCAGTGTGGTTAAGGCTCGATTATCTGTCTTGTGTGCTTACAATCTTCTCGACCATTCTAGTTGGACGCAGGCATTGGGAAGGCTGGGTTCTGGCAGGCCTGAACAGCGTAATCCTCTGTCTCATCGGCATGAGAACGTCGCAGTGGGGTTTTATTCCAGCGAATTTGTTTTGTATCGTGCTCTATGCTGCCAACCTCAGAGCCTGGAGGAAAGCTGAGACTCCGTAAGACAAAGATTATCGGAGAGACTCTTCCACTTCGGAAAGCCAATCGGGCCGCTTCAGCACTTCGCGGGGCTTGGGCCCATCCGCTGCGCCTACAATGCCGTCGCGTTCCATCAGGTCGATGAGATGCGCAGCGCGCCCGTAGCCAATGCGTAGGCGACGCTGCAGCAGGGAAGTGGATGCCTTACCGAATTCAACCACCAACTTGACAGCATCTTCGTAGAGCGGATCATTTACAGCCTCCTCATCTCCGTCACCGCCAGCTCCAGATCCGCCGTCTTCACGTTCTTCTCTCGGAGCCTGCAGGAACTTCTCTTCGTATTCGGCTAAGCCCTGCGCGCGCCAGAACTCGACCACTGCGGCGATCTCCTTTTCGGTAACAAAAGGAGCGTGTAGACGGTGAACCCGCGCTGATCCAGACGGCAAATAGAGCATGTCGCCGCGGCCTAACAAAGCTTCGGCGCCATTGGCATCCAGAATCGTCCGTGAGTCTACCTTTGTGGCCACGCGGAACGACATACGCGCCGGGAAATTCGCCTTGATCAGACCTGTGATGACATCGACCGAGGGCCGTTGCGTTGCTAAGACCAAGTGAATACCAACCGCGCGCGCCATCTGCGCCAGTCGCGTGATCGATTCTTCCACGTTGCTCGAATCGAGCATCATCAAGTCAGCTAATTCATCGATGATGATGACGATGTAAGGCAGCGGACGTTCCTCGGCACCCTCCCCGAACAGACTGGGCGTCCCATTTTCGTCGAAGAGCTTGTTGTATTGATCGATGTTGCGCACGCCCTTTTCAGCTAGTAATTTCAGCCGCCGCTCCATTTCACGTACAGCATTGCGCAGCGCATTCGCCGCCAACTTCGGTTCTGTAATGATCGGTGTGTAGAGGTGCGGAACGCCTTCGTAATTGCCCAGTTCCAGGCGCTTGGGATCGACCAGAATCAATCGCACTTGATCGGGCGTCGCCTTATACAGAATCGACATGATCATGGCGTTGATGGCCACGCTCTTGCCCGCTCCGGTCGATCCAGCGATGAGCAAGTGCGGCATGCCGTTCAAGTCAGCGGTCACAATCCGTCCGTTGATGTCTTTGCCAAGCGCCAGCGTGAGTTTCGATTTTGATCCAATGAACTCTGTGGATTCTATGTTCTCCCGCAGCCAAATGATTTCGCGTTCGCGGTTTGGAACTTGAATTCCTACGGTCGACTTGCCGGCCATGCGCTCGATCAGAATGCTCTCCGCTTTCAGCGCAAGGCACAGGTCGTCCGTCAGGTTGGTAATGCGGCTGTACTTGATACCCGCTTCGGGCTTGAATTCGAATGTCGTGACCACGGGACCAGGATTGATCTGGGTGATTTGCCCATGAACGTCAAACTCCGCATACTTTCCAGTCAACACCTGGGCAAGCAGCTTCAATTCGTCGGCGTCGATAGCCTGCTGTTCATCTGGCCGATGCAGCAGGGAACTGGGCGGCAGCTTGAAACCGCCAGCCGCAATGCGAGGCAAAGTCGTCTTCGGCTTCTGCGCACTGTCAGCACGCTCGGTGACTTCCGGAGAAGCTGCCTGCGCCTCAGGGTGCGATTCCGCCGCGGGCTCAGCTCGGTCTTCCTCCGCAAAAGTCCGGTCGATACCGGTTCGAACCGGCTCGGAAACTCGCGCCTGCGATTGAACCGGTGGATTCGCGGGTCGAGCTGGAACCATCTGCGTGGTGATGACCGGCTTCGGGGCCGCGCGTCGTTTCTCCAGTTCCCTCTGCATGCGCTTCTTAGCGCGCGCATCCCGCCAATCTTTCCAACGATCCCACAGGGCAATCGCGAAAGCGAACCGGGTCGGCGCCCAGACCTGCAGGGCAGCAAAAGAGAACGCTGTCGAAAGATATAGAGCCACGGCCAGAACGCTGGCGCAAACGATGTAGGCTCCCGCCAGGTTGAAGTAATGGATAAGAAAATCCCCGACCACCCTGCCAAACAGGCCTTCAATCGGGATTGCATTCATCCATCGCAAATGGCCAGGCAAAAGTGCCAGCAAAGCTGGGACAAAGATCAGCAGCCAGACTCCACCGAGAACCTTGGCGATCGGGGAACCGACTTTGCGCGAACGAAACCAGCGGACCCCAAGCGTGGCAGAAAACACTGGAAGCAGAAACGCTCCGATCCCGAACCCTTGCAATACCAGGTCGGAAATCAGGGCGCCTACAACGCCAATCCAATTGCGAGCCGCTCGCGACCCAGTCAGCACCGAGGCGCTGTTTAACGAAGGATCGAGCGGAGAATACGAGGCTAGCGCGAGGAAAAGAAGGAGCGCGGAGATGCACAACAAAAAGCCGACCAGTTCGTTGAGCCGGCGATTGTTGGTCGGAGCAAAGATCTGTGAGAGATACCTCATAGGCGATTTGGTACTACGCAGGAAGAAGTCTCCTGCCAGCGGTGCCAGATCTATGCCAGAGCCTGTCAATTATGACAAGAATGACGCGAGCCTACAACTCAGGATTCCTGGCGGTACCCAGAATGACAAACACCACCTATGGCCCTAAGCGGAGCGCAAACGCCAGTACCGGTGGGAAAGCAAAGCCTCGGCTACTGAAGGTGCCACATAAACGCCAGACCGATCACAATCACGCCCACCACGATGCGATAAACGATAAACACTTTCAAGCTGTTGGATTGAAGATATCGAATCAGCCAGGCAATTGCCATATATCCAACGACTGCCGAAACCAGCACTCCTACCAGAAATGGCATGTGCATTTCCGCGGGCAAACCCTCTTTTCTCAGTTCGTGAGCCTTGAGCAAAGCCGCGCCTGCGATGAGCGGGGTCGAAAGCAGAAAACTAAACCGAACCGCAGCCTCTCGCGTCATATTGCGGAACAAACCGGCGGTAATGGTCGATCCCGAGCGGGAAACGCCGGGAACCAGGGCGAAAGCTTGCGCACAACCGACAATCAGGGCATCCGCAAAGTTAATGCCGGTGAGGGACTTCCTCAGTTCGCCGACCTTTTCGCCCCACCACATCAACAGAGCTACTACGATTAAGGCCCCAGCGATGAGAAAGATGTGCTCGCGGAAGTAGTCTTCGGCAGAGTGTTCCAACAATTTGCCAGCAATCGCCCCTGGAATGGTCGCGATGGCGAGAAACCAAAGAAGTAAACGTTCTTCTCGCTGTTCGTCGGCTGTGAGGTTCTGGTCGGTGCCCCCCGCCTCGGAAAATCGGACAACCTTCCCGCCCAACGCCGCCCGAATAATCTGAATCCAGGTTCGCCGGAAGTAGAACAGGACCGAAAGCAGCGTCCCAAAATGCAAGGCAACGTCAAAAGTCAGCTCGTGTGCAGGCGAAAGTTCGTTCCAGCCGAGCAATCGACGGACAATAATCAGGTGTCCTGAACTGGAAACTGGAATGAACTCTGCTAGCCCCTGAACGATGGCTAAAACCACAACCTGATAGATTGGCAAATTATTCGACCCCGTTCCCGTAGGTTGGAATGTTCTGTTCGATCATAAACAAAAGCAGCTGAGCACGGGCGGCCCAGTCGCTTTGCGGGCCCTGCGTCACGGCCTTCTGTGCCAGGACGATGGCCTTGCCTCTGGATTCGTCGGATTTCTTCGACTCGCCGTCGGTCTTATACATCTCAATCAGGGCCGACATGCGCCATGCGGCATCATACAGGGCTTCCGCTACCGCCGGCGATTGCGGATGTTCGCTGGCGTACTTTTCGTACATCTCAGCTTCCTTCTCGGGACATTTGGAAGAGCCTTGCCAATCACCGCATATCTTGTTCTCAATCAGGTGAAAGGCGGCCAGATCAGCCCACTTGGTTCCGGGAAATTTCTTCATCACTTCCCTCATGTATTGTTCGTCCATGCTCTGGCGAAGATACGATTCCTTCTCCTTAGCGGAAGGGAGGGACATTACATCGGCCTTGTTGATCTGCCAGCGAATATCCGCTGACCGGTACATGGCTTCAGCCGCGAGCGGCGAGTTAGGGAAATATTCGGCAGTCCGGTAGTAGAGGCGCATGGCATCCTGGGCTGCACCGCGACGTCCGTGCCGTTGGCTGGCTTGGTCTTCGGACTCCACGGCTACGCCAAACACGATCCTGTCGCCGTTTGGCGTTGAACCCTGCACCACGAACTTCTTCATCATCCAGCCCGTGATAATTTTCTCTTCCGTGACGACTGCTTCCACGTGTAACCAGTCTCCGCTGGTCTCGAGAATCACAACCTCGCGCCCGCGATCGATGTCAGCAAGCTTGTTCGAGCTCGAATCCGGCGACAGATAGATAGAGGCAACCTCCATTGGCGTGCCTCGCACCGTTTCCGCACTGGCTGCGACGCCGAGCAAGGTGACGGCCACAACCATTAATCGCAGTCGCATAGTCTTCAAAGTCACAAGAGGTATGACGGCGAACCATCGTAGAGACGTTGCTTGCAACGTCTCACATATGTTTCATCTCTTGCAAGATCTTCGGATCCACATTTCCGCCGCTGATGATTGCCACATTCATTGTCGTTTTTGGCAACTGGTCCTCGTGGAATAGAAATCCCGCTACTGCTACTGCACCGCTAGGTTCGGCTACAGTTTTGGGATTCGTCGCCAGCCACAACATGGCTTCCCGTATCTCATCTTCGCTGACTGTCAAAATATCGTCGACATACAGCCGGATATGTTCGAAATTAATCGTGCCTATGCTCTGCGTCCGCAATCCATCGGCGATAGTCCGCGAAACAGTCTCGGCGGAGGACTGGACAATCTTTCCGGCGCGCAAACTGGCCTGCGCGTCGGCCGCCAGTTCGGGCTCAACCCCTATGACCTTTACGGTCGGATTGCTCAGCTTAATAGCCGTTGCCACGCCGCTAAGCATCCCGCCGCCACCAACCGGAACTAACACGGTCTCGACTTCCGGTAGATCTTCCAGAATCTCGAGTCCCATTGTTCCCTGACCAGCGACGATCTTCTCATCGTTAAATGGGGGAACAATGACGTAACCATATTGTGCGGATAGTTCTTCTGCCCTGACCTGGCGTTCCAAACTGCCAGGACCAACCAAAACGATCTCGGCACCCAGAGACGCCGTTGCCTCGCGCTTGATGGCGGGCGCATTGCCCGGCATCACGATGACCGCCTTCGCCCCCAGCGCCCTTGCGGCGTAGGCGACGCCTTGCCCGTGATTCCCGCTGGAATAAGTAATCACTCCGCGGCTGCGTTCTTCTGGAGAAAGAGAAGCAATTTTGTTGTATGCCCCACGCAGCTTGAAAGCCCCGATTGGCTGGAGATTTTCGGGCTTAAGATAGAGTTTGCGGCTGTCGGGCCTTGCGCCGTCTTCAGCTAACGACGCCTGAATCAGTCCGGTGCGGACGGTCACACCGCGCAGGCGATCCTGGGCCTCGAAAATGTCGTTGAGCGTCACCATGGGTTTTTCTTCGGTGTGTCTGCAATGACTGGATGGGCGACTTGCCATCATTCCGAACATAAAGGATACAGCCCGCGGTCCATCCAGCCAAATTCAGCGTTGACATCATGATGCCTATAATAGTAACATCATGATGTGAGGACCACACTTTCTCTGGATGACGATGTTGCCCGCCTTTTGAACAAGGAAAGCCGACGGTCTGGCGCCTCGTTCAAGCAGGTGGTCAATCACTTCTTGCGCCTGGGATTAATGGCTTCAAAACAACCACCCAAAAAACCCTTTGTAGTAAAACCCATAGATCTGGGACTTCCTCCAGGATTGAGCTATGACAATGTCGAGGAGTTGCTCGAATTCCTGGAGGGACCGGAGTATCGGTGATCGTACTCGACGCAAACATTCTCATTTACGCGTACGACAGCGGCTCATCCCAACATACAAAGGCGCGAGCGTGGGTGGAAAAAACTTTCTCAGGTCTCGAATCGGTCGGTCTATCGTGGCAAACTGTGTCCGCATTCCTGCGCGTCATGACCAATACTCGACTGCCGGGACCCCGGCTTAGCCTGGATCTAGCGGCGCGGTTGGTAGATGAGTGGCTGGAGCAGCCCAACATACGAGTTCTTTCGCCCGGCGATGAACACTGGATTTTATTGCGGCGAATGATTGTCGACGGGCAGGCTTCAGGTGCTCTAATCAGCGATGCACAATTGGCCGGCTTGACCATAGAATACGGCGGCGTGCTTCACACCACCGATCGCGACTTTGCGCGCTTTCCCGGTCTGCGCTGGACAAATCCACTTGTGTAACGGGGAAGACTCAAATCTCGAGTATCACGGGCATAATCAAGGGTCGTTTCTGCGTTTGCTTTGAGATGTAGCGCTTCAGGTCCGCGCGAATTTTTTCTTTGATCACGCCGTAGTCCGCTTTCTCTTCTTCGCTTGACTGCTCGAGCGTCTGCATCACCAGTTGCCGGGCGCCGTCCACGAACCCATCTTCGCCCGGGGCGAAGCCTCGAGTCACGATTTCCGGCGAACTTTCGACTCGCCCAGAAAGCTTGTTGATGGCGATAATCGGCAGCACGATACCGTCTTCGCTCAAGTGGCGACGATCTTTGATGATCAAGTCCTCGACCACGTCGGTTCGCGAACCGGAGTCGATACAGACCCGGCCCACGTTGACACGGCCAGCCTTGCGTGCGCCCAGTTCGTCAAACTCGAGAATATCGCCACTTTCAATCAACATCACGTTGCCGACCGAACTGTGCATCGCGCCCGCCATTTCCGCGTGCAGTTTCAGTTGCCGGTATTCGCCGTGAATGGGAATAAAATACTTCGGCTTCACCAGATTGATAATGAGCTTGAGCTCTTCCTGGCTTGCGTGTCCGCTCACATGAATCGGTGGGAACGATCCGTCTTCATAAATGACGTGCGCCTGTCGCCGGAACAGATGGTCGATCATGCGGTAGATCGCCTTTTCGTTGCCTGGAATGATTCGTGACGACAGTACGACGGTGTCGCCTTTCTCGATCTTGGCGTGCTTGTGATTGTCCACCGCAGCCCGCGAAAGCGCTGACATGGGCTCGCCCTGGGTGCCGCTGATCATCACGCACACTTTCTCGGGCGGATAATTTTTCATTTCACCCGGATGAATCAGCAAACCTTCAGGAATTTCGATGTAGCCAAGGTCTTCAGCAATTTCGGAAGTATTCGTCATCGACCGCCCGACAAATGCTACTTTGCGTCCGTGCTGCCACGCCAATTCCACGGCCAGCTTGATGCGATGAATGGACGAAGAAAAACAGGAGATGAAGAGCCGCCGCTGGGTATGAGCGAACACCTCATCAAACTTTCGCCGCACCGCGCGCTCGCTAGGCGTGTATCCCTTGCGCTCGACGTTGGTCGAGTCCTGAAAAAGCGCCAGCACGCCTTCTTTGCCGTACTCCGCAAATGCGTGCAGGTCGAACATTTTGTTGTCGGTGGGCGTGGGGTCGACTTTGAAATCGCCGGTGTGAATCAGGACGCCGAGCGGAGTATGAATAGCCAACGCGACGCAATCGACGAGACTATGCGTCACGTGGATGGGGTGAATCGTGAACGGACCCGCCTTGAAGCGCTCTCCTGGCCTGATCTCGCGTAGATCCGCATTCTCGAGCAGTCCATGCTCTTCCAGTTTGTCTTCCAGCAGGGCGAGCGTGAACTCGGTGCCCCAAACTGGTACGTTGAGTTCAGAAAGAATCCACGGCAATGCCCCGATGTGGTCTTCGTGACCATGGGTGAGAATAATGGCGCGCACCCGCTGCCGGTTTTCGATGAGATAAGAGATGTCCGGAACCACGATGTCTACGCCGAGCAATTCGGCCTCGGGGAACATCAGGCCCGCGTCGATGACGATGATGTCGTCGCCCCAGCGCACAGCCATGCAGTTCATTCCGAACTCGCCCAGGCCGCCGAGGGGTACAATGTGCAGCTTTCCAGTTGGCATTTTAAGTGTCCATTGATCGTAGCATACGAATGCCGGGCGGACGGCAGCCGAACCGAGACCTATCAACTGAGAACCGGAGAACTGGTTTTTCTGAGCTCCTTGAGTTAAGGTCAATTCAGATGGCTGAGCAACTGCGAAAATCATGGCTCCGGCGTCGGGTCGAGAACGGTCTGCGGAGCGGCTTCCAACATGCCTACGAGACCGTGAAGGTGGACCCGAACAGATTTCTTCTTCAGCTTCGTGCGGCTTATGGCGTGCCCATCAACAGCTTTCAAGGCATTTATTCCGTAGACATCGGCGTTCTTGACGACCTCGCCCACAACGTCATCCGCAGCGGAATGAAGTTGGCTGCGGCTGAAGGCGCCGGGTTTGGCCTCGGTGGGATATTGACGATGGTCCCAGACCTCAGCATTCTTGCTGGCATCACGCTGCGCACGATTCAGAAGCTCAGCCTGATTTACGGTTTCGAATACAACACCGACGAGGAGACAGCCGAGCTCTGGATCGCGGCGGCCAGCGCCGCTGGAGTGGACATCAGCCGTGAGATTCTGGAAAAGGAAGTCATCAACCGCTTCGTACCGAAAGTCATTCAGCGAATTGCGGCGCAGGCCAGCAAGGAAGCGGTTGAGAAGTGGGCTGGGCGCGTGATTCCGATTGCTAGTTCGGCCATTGGCGCGGGACTCAATTACTATTTTGTGCGTGCCTGGGGCGACCGCGCTCAAGCTCACTTCCGCCAGAAGCATCTGGAGCTTCGCCGTCGGAAAAGTATGGCAGAGTCAGCTCTGCCGTTACTCGCGAATCCAACTCGGTCGGTCTCCTGATTAGCGCAGTAATTCTTCGAGTTCGATTCGCTGGTCGGTCTTCTCGTCGCGATATTTCACAATGACTGGCGTGTAGAGCGATAGATTCCACTCCGCTGCCTGACCTTTTGTCACCGCTCGTGACCCGGGCACGACCACTGCATTTTCCGGCACCTCAAGCGGTTGGTCGTCCGTGGCCCGGTACACCTGCCCGCGAACAATGTCATATAGCGGAGTCGAGCGGGTCAGGATCGTGCCTGCGCCCAGCACTGCCCGTGTCCGCACTAGCGTGCCTTCATAGACGCCGCAGTTTCCGCCGATGAGCACATCATCTTCAACGATCACAGGAGAAGCATTGATCGGTTCCAGCACTCCGCCGATCTGGGCCGCCGCGCTCAGATGTACGCGCTTGCCAATCTGTGCACAGGAACCCACCAGCGCATGCGAGTCGACCATCGTTCCTTCGTCCACGTACGCGCCCACGTTAATAAACATCGGAGGCATGCAGATCACGGTGGGCGCGACATAAGAGCCAGTTCGCACGGACGATCCTCCCGGCACGATGCGTACGCGATCCCGAACGGTAAATCGCCGGGCAGGGAAGGTGTCTTTATCGACAAATGAGAGGCTCACGTCTTCGCCCATCTTGCTAAGCTCACCCAGACGAAAGCCGAGCAGTATGCCCTGCTTCACCCAGATATTCACCACCCACTGCCCATCAATCTTTTCTGCAGCGCGAATCTTGCCTTGGGTCAGCTCATCGCGAAAGTCCATGAAGATTTGACGGGCGTCCGGATGGCTTTCAACTTCAAGGGAGGCGAGCCGTTCGATCGCGGATCTGAGGGATTCCATCCAGAGAAAGTATACGGGATTCTGGGACTGCTATTGCCAATGGTCATTCCTACCGTAGCGCAGGTAGAAAACAATCAATTGGAAATGGTCAGATACATTTGCATTCGCTGCGAATCAGCACACCAGCCATGCCGTGTGCAGTTTCGCGAGCTTCCGTGAGCGTGACGTATGGCCCATGCCAGCGCGCGTGATTGGCGTCGTGCCCGCTGGGGCGTCCTTTTCCGTGGTTGCACTGTCCGCAACTGGACCGGTGCAGCACGATCTTGTGTGGTCCTGCCAGCCAGTTTTCGTAGATATAGAAACTGACTGCGTCGGGAGACTGAGTCGCTGGCTTGGCAATCACGCCGGCTTCGGTGGCAATCTTTTGCAATTTAGATCGTGTGTCGCGTCGCATCGGCAGAAGTGGCAGGCGATAGACTTCTTCAATTCTCCCCATCATGGCCAGCACCGCTTTCACCGGCATCGGATTGGACTCGATGAAGTTGGCCTGCATCAGCGGCACGTATTTGCGATGAATGCGCCGCGCCGTGTCCCAGTCGTTGGCCAGCGCAGCCCGCGTCATCTCCGCCATCTCGCGGGGAATCTCATTGGAAGCGACTGAAACGATTCCCACGCCGCCCAGTGCGATGATTGGCAAGGTAACCGCATCGTCACCAGAAAAGACTAAGAAAGTTTCCGGCACGACCGCGCAAACTTCCGCCATCTGCGCGATGTTGCCACTGGCCTCTTTCACTCCGGCGATATTCGGGACTTCCGCCAGCCTAGCCAGAGTAGCCGGTTCAATGTTCGCTCCGGTACGGCCCGGGACGTTATAGAGAATGATTGGCTTGTCCACAGCTTCAGCAACCGCTCGAAAATGCCGATACTGGCCCTCCTGCGTCGGCTTGTTGTAGTAAGGCGAAGCTGTGAGGATGGCATCGATGCCCGGCCGCGCCGCGGCTTCTTTCGCTTTCTCAACTGCGTCGTGCGTTGAGTTAGAAGTGGCTCCAGCCATGACGGGCACGCGTCCCGCCACGACTTCGATGGTGACGTCAATGACCTGCAGCCACTCGTCATGCGACAGAGTGGGCGTTTCGCCGGTGGTGCCGCAGGGAACCAGAAAATCAATTCTGGACTCGACCTGCCACGCCACCAGGTTGCGCAGGGCGGGTTCGTCGATAGAGCCGTCCTGACGAAAGGGCGTTACAAGAGCTGTACCGCATCCTCGAAGTTGCATGAGACTAAGATATCGCGAATGGGCGGGCTTGGAAAACTTGTGCCCGGAAGCCGAAACGCCGCGCTCACACCTGAAGCTTAATCAGCCAATTCGCGGGTTCCGGCAGAATCGCAAATTTAGGCAATTCGCCCCGTACCATCGCTACTTCGTCGCAAGCATGAAAGCGAGGGCAAACGTGACAGTCTTTGTAAATTTTGTCCGGCAGATCCTCGCGTTGTGCAGTGGAGAAACCCAAGCGAGCGAAGAATTCAGGAGCGCGCGTGAACAAGCAGGTGCAGCTAACGCGGTGTTTTTTCGCCTCTGCCAGCAATGCCTTTACCAAATGGCCGCCGCCGCCCTTGCCTTGCTGTGCGGGCGATACAGTGATGGAACGGATCTCGGCCAGATGCGGACCATAGAGATGGAGAGCGCCGCATCCGATAATCGCACCGCCATCTTCGAGAACGACGAAATCCCGCACGTTCTCGCAGATCTCGGCCAATGTGCGCGGCAGAAGAGTGCCGTCGCCGGCATACGCGGTAATTAGAGCATGAATCCGCTGGGCATCAGGTAGGATCGCTTTACGCGTGCGCATGAACGTCCTCCCGAATGGACTCGATTCTCTGTCGAGCGTCGGCCATCGCCTGCCGTACTCGTCCTGGCGCCGTGCCACCGGCAACGTCATGGATGGCAAGCACCGACTCCAGCTTCAGGCACGTGTAGAAATCGTGGTCGAATTTCGAGTTCACTGAATGCAGTTCCTCCAAAGATAGATATTGAAGCTCGCAATGCTTTTCCAGACACAACTGCACAGCTTTTCCTATTTGCTCATGGGCCAGACGGAAAGGGACTCCTCGTTGGACCAAGTAAGTCGCTGCAGCCCACGCGTTCATAAATCCCGATTGCGCGGCTTTCTGCATAGCTTCGTAGTTGAACTCCACGGCTTTCATCCAGCCGGTCACGAGCGGCAGCAGCGAAAGCACGGTCTCAGTTGCATCGAACAGCGGTTCCTGAGTCTCCTGCAAGTCCTTGTTGTAGGCGAGGGGCAAGCCTTTCATACAGATTTGCAGCGTGGTCGCGTCTCCAATCAGGCGAGCGCACTTTCCTCGAGTGAGTTCCAGCAGATCAGGATTTTTCTTCTGTGGCATCGCGCTGCTTCCCGTGGAGTAAGCTTCGGGCAAGCGTACGAAGCTGTATTCCTGGGACGAAAACAGAATCATCTCTTCCGCCCAGCGGCTGAAGTGCAGAGCGAGTAGCGAGAGCACATTCACAAACTCGAGGACGAAATCGCGATCGCAGGTCGCATCGACGCTGTTCGCGGTCGGCTGATCAAAGTTGAGATCAGTCGCCATGACCCGACGATCCAGAGGCAGCGTTGCTCCCGCGACCGCACCTGATCCGAGAGGACAGACATTCAACCGCGTCCGGCAATCGACGAGCCGACCCGCATCCCGCAGAAACATTTCGACGTAAGCCAGCAGCCAATGCGACACCAACACCGGTTCCGCGCGCTGTAGATGCGTATATGCAGGCATTGCCGCATTCCCGGCTTGCTGAGCGCGGTCCAGCAGGACGCCACCCAATGTTGCCAGATCGGCGCGTACCTGATCGATCGCGGCTCGGACATACAAACGCAAATCGGTCGCGATTTGTTCGTTTCGACTGCGCCCGCTGTGCAGCTTGTATCCAACGTCACCAATCAGCGTAACCAATTGCTTCTCGACGAAATGATGCACATCTTCGGCCTCGTCGTCTTCAAGAAACGCAGGCGACAAAGCTGCTTGCTCGCCGATCCGTTCCAAGCCTTGGAGAATTGTGATGAGTTCGTTAGAATCCACAATGCCCGCGCCTTTCAACGCGCGAGCGTGGGCGCTGCTAGCCGCAAGCTCGTGCGCCAACAATCGCCGGTCAAACTCAAAGGAACGCTGCCAACGCTCAAATGCCGGATCCAGAGGTTGCCGGAAACGGCCGGACCACATCTTCATTGCGCCACCTCCGATCTCGCTGTTTGCTTACGCGCCTGAGCGCGGGAGCGCGAGGGAAGGCCGAGAATGCGAATGAATCCGGCTGCATCCTTCTGGTCGTAACTGTCGCCCATCGTGAATGAGGAGAGATCGGTGCGATACAGCGAATGCTCGGACTGGCGGCTCACGACGGAGACGTTGCCCTTATATAGAGATAGGGTGACCGAGCCACTGACATCTTTTTGTGTGGCTTCGACGAATGCATCGAGCGCTTCGCGAAGCGGTGCGAACCAGAGTCCGAAGTAGACGAGTTCCGCGTATTTCAGCCCAATGTGCTGCTTGAAATGCGTGACATCTCGCTCGAGACACAGTGCTTCGAGTTCGCGGTGCGCCGTGATCAGCAAAGTCCCGCCAGGAGTCTCGTAGCAGCCGCGCGACTTGATCCCAACGAATCGGTTCTCAACCAGATCGACTCGCCCGATAGCGTTGCGGCCACCGACTTCGTTTAAGAGTTCGACCAATGACACGGGATCAAGCTCCAGGCCGTTGACCGAGACTGGAACTCCAGCATCAAAGCCGATGGTTACCTGTTCTTCGCGGTCCGGCGCATCTTGCGGCGAACAAGTGAGCTGCCAGGTGCTGGGCAATGGCGCGTTGGCCGCATCTTCCAACTCACCACCCTCGTGGCTGAGGTGCCAGAGATTTCGATCACGGCTGTGAATCTTCTCGCGGCTGGCGGCCACGGGGACGCCGTGCTCCTCGGCGTAATCGAGGCAATCCTCACGAGATTTCAATGTCCACTCCCGCCAGGGCGCGATCACTCGCAACTCGGGCGCAAGCGCCTGGTAGGCCAATTCGAATCGCACCTGATCGTTGCCCTTGCCCGTGCATCCGTGCGCGACCGCGGTGGCTCCCTCGCGCAAGGCGACTTCTACCTGATGTTTCGCAATCACCGGCCGAGCTAACGACGTGCCCAACAGGTACTTGTGTTCGTACACTGCTCCCGCTTTCAATGCGGGGAATACGTAGCCGGTAAGAAATTCCTCGCGAAGGTCTTCGACTACGACTTGCGATGCTCCGGTGGCGTAGGCTTTCGCGACGACAGCCTCAATGTCGTCTCCCTGGCCCACATCGCCTACCATCGCAATCACGTCGTAGGCATAGTTCTCTTTGAGCCATGGAATAATAATGGAGGTATCCAGACCTCCCGAATACGCAAGCACAACTTTTTCAGGCATGAGCGCTCCTCGATGGCAGGCGCGTTTCGCCGCCAAGCAATAAGTATAAGATGGCTTTCTGCACGTGCAGCCGGCTTTCGGCTTGATCGAACACGACTGATCTTTCCGAGTCCATCACCGCGTCGGTGATTTCCTCTCCACGGTGAGCGGGCAGGCAGTGCATAAACACGGCGTGAGGCGCCGCTCCCGCGACGAGTTCCTGATTCATCTGATAAGGTGGAAAAATCTTCGCGCGTTTCCCAGCTTCGTGCTCCTGGCCCATGCTGGCCCACGCGTCGGTATAAACCGCGTCGACGCCTTCAACCGCCTCCTGTGGATCGGAAAGCACCTCGATGACAGCGCCAGTCTGCTCGGCTATCGCTTGTGCGTCGGCGAGGATTTGGGTGTTCGGACCGTAACCCTTTGGCGTGGCCACGCGGATTTTCGACCCAAGACATGCACACGTGAGCAGTAGCGAGTGGGCCACATTATTGCCGTCGCCGACGTAGGCCAGGCGGATATTCTTGAGATCTCCGAAGCGCTCTTGCAGCGTGAAATAGTCGGCTAAGGCCTGACATGGATGCTCCAGATCGCTGAGAGCGTTAATCACCGGAATGGAGGCGTGCGCAGCCATTCCGGCAATCGTGTTCTGGGCGAAAGTGCGAAGCACAATCGCGTCCACCCAGCGCTCGAGGTTGTGCGCAATGTCGCTCAGCTTCTCTCTCGTGCCCAGTGGCTCTTGAGTCTGGTCCACGAAGAACGTGGCGCCGCCCAGACTCGACATCCCCGCTTCGAAGGTCAGCCGAGTTCGCAACGAAGGCTTCTCAAAGAACATCACCATTTGCTTGCCGGCAAGCGTGCTACGAAAATCCGCCGGCCGTGCCTTCATGATTCCGGCAAGATGAAGCACAGCTTCGACACCCGGGCGCCCTAAATCACGGGTCGAAACCAGATCGGAGCCCCAGAAAGTACCAGAAACCCTTGTAGGAAGGACAGGCGCTCGTTTTAATGACTGACTATTCACTTTGACTCCTCTTTTTCGTTTTTTGAATCTGATGTACCGCCTGCGTTGGTGCACGACGCCGTTTCAAAGCCAGGGCTGAATCGAGCGCTCGGATCACTTCATCAACATGCTTTTCTTGAATGATGTAGGGCGGCAAAAAGCGAAGAACCGTCTCATGCGTGCGATTAATCAGAATTCTCTTTGCCAGCAGAGTGGAAACTACGGTTTTCGCCATGTCGGCAGAGTCTAATTCCACCGCGACCATGAGGCCCATTCCGCGAACTTCGCGGATACAATCGTGTCTAACCTTCAGTGCTGCAAGTTGTCCCTGGAAATAACTTCCAATCTCGCGCACATGATCGAGCAATTCCTCCAACACCCTCAGAAACTCGATCGCAACTGCGCAGGCCAGAGGTCCTCCGCCAAAGGTAGTACCGTGCATACCAGGGTGCATGCTACTGGCTACGCGATTGGTAGTGAGAATCGCTCCGAGCGGCAATCCTGCTGCCAACGGCTTCGCAATGGTCACGATGTCAGGCTGTACACCATAATGTTGGTAAGCGAAGTAGCGGCCGGTTCGTCCCAGGCCGCACTGAATCTCGTCGAGGATCAGCAATGCGTCACTGCTCTCCGTCAATTGGCGTGCGAGCTGCAAAAACTCCGGGCTGACCGGACAGATTCCACCCTCCCCTTGAATGGTCTCAATGCAGAGCGCACATACGCCCGCGTCGAACTGGTGTTTCAGGTCTTCCACATCGTTGAACCGAACGAAGCCGACTCCGGGTAGAAGCGGAACGAAAGGATCGCGATACTTGGCTTGGCCCGTGGTCGCGAGCGAACCGAAAGTGCGACCATGAAATGAGTTGTCGAGAGCCAAGATGCGCCACTTTGGCCGGTGGCCATTCGTATTCCTAGTCCGAGCGTAGATGCGGGCAAGTTTCAGCGCGCCCTCCCAGGCTTCGGTTCCGCTGTTGCAGAAGAAGGCCCGGTGCGTGCCGGAAATCTTGGTCAACCTTTTAGCGAGTTCCGCCTGATACTCGTGAAAAAACAGATTGGAAACGTGAATCAGTCGCCCCGCTTGCCGCTTTAAAGTCGCTTGAATCGCAGGATGCGCGTGTCCCAGCGCATTCACGCCGATTCCACTTAGAAAATCCAAATAGCGATTGCCGCGCGAGTCCCACAGATACACGCCACGGCCTCTCTCGAACAGGATATTGTGACGATCGTAGGTCGGGAGCAGCAATTTTTCTTCGGAACGGATGACGGAAGCGAGGCTCATGCGCCAATCACCTCCGTTCCACATGCCATCTTCGTGAAATAGAACTGCGGCAGAATTTCGACTTGCGCCGCAGGTAGAATTCTCACTCGACCCACGCCTTTATGGAGCGCCTGAGTGCAAGCCTCGAGCTTGGGTAGCATGCCGCCGCCGATGACGGAAGCGGCAATCAAGGCGGCTACTTCCTTCGTATTCAACCAGGGAATTACCTCACCGTCTGCACCTTTTACTCCGTCGACATCCGTAAGAAAAATCAGCGTGTCGGCATGGCAGGCGACGGCGCAGGCGGACGCCATTTGGTCTGCATTGATGTTGTAATATTCGCCGTCGGAGCCCAGCGCTACCGAAGACAGAACCGGAATTCCCCCCGCGCTCCAGATGGCCTCGATCCAGCGCGGCTCCGCATAACAGATTTCGCCCACAAAACCAAGATCGCAGCCAGGGGTTTGCTTCTTGCGCGCCCGAAAGCCCATCCCATCTGCGCCACACAGACCCACCGCAGCACTTCCGGCCGCAACGATGGCCGCGACCAGAGTTCTATTCACGATCCCCGACAGGACCATGAGAGCCACGTCGCGCGTCTCAGCGTCCGTAATGCGCAGGCCGTTTACAAAATCACTCTCTTTGCCCAGCAGTTTCAGAGTTCGCGTGAGCGCGCTACCCCCACCGTGAACCACCCCGACGTGATGGCCGTCCTGCGCCAACTCGACGATCGCCCGCGCACACTGGCGCAATCTCGCTTTATCCTCGAGCGCCGCGCCCCCGATTTTGACTACGATTTTCACTGCAAACCTTCCTCTTCTTTCCATCCGTACATCAGATTCATGTTCTGCACTGCCTGTCCGGCGGCGCCTTTGAGCAAGTTGTCCACGCAGGAGACCAACACCAAACGACGGCCGTCGTCCGCAAGACAAAAGCCAAGATCGCAATAGTTGGTGTGCAGAGAGAACTGGATTTGCGGGAGCTTCGGCGTCGCAAAAATCCGCACCCATCGCCGGCCAGCATAAAAGTCACGAAAGCAAGATTCGACTTCCCCTGCCTTCATCTCACGGTTCAAATGAACGTAGATAGTCGATAAAATTCCTCTGGGAATCGGAAGCAGATGAGGAGTGAAAATCAGTTCACATGTATTCAGTTGCAACTGTTCGAGCATCTCTCCCACGTGCCGATGACCGAATACCGAGTACGCCGAAAGGTTGTCGGCAACAGAAACAAAGTGGGTGCGCGAATTCGGTTCCTTACCCGCGCCCGATACCCCAGACTTTGAATCGGAAATGATTCCACGCTCGCGATCTATAATGCCAGCCGCGAGCAGCGGCGCTAAAGCCAGGATTACCGAAGTCGCGTAGCACCCCGGATTCGCCACTAATGCTGCGCCAGGAATCTGATCGCGGTGCAACTCCGGTAGTCCGTAAATCGCCATCTCGGTGACATCCGCCGCCGCCACTGAATCCGCATCCTCGAAGCCATACACTGCGCGATGCTGTTCCCGCTTGAGCCGCCAGGCCCCGCTCAAATCAATGACGCGCAACCCTTGCGCGATGGCTTCGGGAACCAGGGAACGCGAAGCCTGATGCGGCGTGGCCAGAAACAGTAACTGGACACCCTGTTGCCTGAGTGCCGGCCATGACAGCGGTTGCAGCGGATAACTTCCATTGCCTGAAAGCACAGGAAACATTTCGGCCAGGTTGCAGGCTGTGTCGGTTTGCTTCTCGCGCTGGAGTAAAGCGGGTTGTTCCAGCCGGGGATGACGCAGCAGAAGCCGTGTAAGCTCCAGACCGGTATATCCTGTCGAACCCAGTACTGCGGCCTTAAGTTTTGCCGGCATCAGGCGAGCATCTCCTGGATGCGCGCGGCCAACCTTTTCGCATCCTCTTTGTCGGGACAAATGGTCAGGATCGTGTCATCGCCAGCGATGGTGCCAATCGCTTCTGGCCATTCCTCTTCATCGAGGGCGGCGGCGACAGGTTGCGCGCTGCCCACGCTCGTTTTGATGACAAGCAGGTTTTGTGCCGGGCGCAGCCCCAGCACAAATTCCCGCACCAGTCGCGATACGGGCGGCAAAGCTGGCGTAGACGAACTCTCGCCTTGCGACAGAGAGTACCCATCCGCCGTCTTTGCCAATCGCATATCGCGAACATCCCGCGAGAGCGTAGCTTGCCCTACCTTGAGGCCCCGTTTGCGCAGAGCCCGCTGCAGGTCGTCCTGGCTGGCGATGGGGCCGTGCTTCAGAAGCTGAAGGATTGCCCGTTGTCTTAAGGTTTTATTCATCATGAATAATTATGCACCTTAATGCATAAACATTCACTTATATTAACTGCTGGTACGCAGGTGTCAAGCGCAAACTAACGGAGAATCAAGGCGTGAAAGTGATGCCTCCACTCATTGTTTTCATGACCGGCGCGTGCAACCCGGTCTCAGGTGTCGAGACGCAATCACTCCATTCGGTTGTGATAGATTGGTAATAATGTGGGCGCGTAGCTCAGTTGGCAGAGCAATGCCCTTTTAAAAGGCTGCTCTGACACGCGCCTACGGCGGGTCAATCACTTCCAAGCGGATTCAATCTTGATAATCGGGGTTGGTGGCTGGTATTCGGCAGCCATTGTGCGCTGGATTGTGCGCTAGCTCTTGACCTTCTCGTCACGCGACTCGATCTGTTTGCGGGCGCCTTCCGGTAACTTTCCATAGAGTGCTTCAATTTGCTTGGGTCGGGCGATTCGATCCTCCACGATAAGATTTACCAGTTCAAACAGAAGCGTCACCATCGCTGGATCGTCCCGAACGTCTAAAACGCCGGGGTGTACCTGGTTGTTTCCTATGACTCTAACAATATCGAGTGACCGCTGAATGATAACGGGCAATCCCTGGATAACAAGCTCCCCGATGTCGTCATTGAGATTCTTTCCGGGCTGCCCAAGTGTGATGCAAAGTTTCTGAACGCAGAGTCGCAAAAGGGCTGCGCTGCTCCGAGGTGACTCCCCAAATACTGCCCGTGCCTCTTCGTAGTCCGCTTTGATTGACTCTGGTGTTTCGGGGTGTGGCGCAGGTGCAGTTCGTGCAGCGGGAAAGATTAGTTTCGTCTTAAACCATATAGAGCATTGACCGCAATGCTCACAGACGGCCAACACCAAGTCGGGAACCTGCGCATGGTAGCTGCCACCGTGCACAGGGTGCGCTTGAACCCAATATAGACCGGCCCAACTTTGTTTGGCATAAGTGCCACAATTTGAAAAAAGGCAATGAAAAGCAGACTTGTTGAACTCAGCGGGTACGTACTTCATAGATGATGATTGTCCTTCCGCTTCGCCGCGGTCTGCGATTTTTGGGCCTTCTTTGTTCTAGCTCTGGCTGCTGCCTTCGACGCCTTGGTGGCGATTTCCTTGCGCCGTGCTGGGCTCAGTTTCTTGGCTCTGGCGAGTCCACCTCTGCGCCCGAGTTCCGCGAGAAGTTGCGAAATCTGATCTTCGTCCGGGGTGACCATCCGGCCAAGATTCTAATAGGCGGCAGGCTTGACACCTTAGCCGCAAGGTGATTTACTTGGTCCGCCCGAGAAACAGTCCCTCCCCCAAACATAAACGGACTGAGCAAGTGCTAGTGACACCGGCCCAGCCCTAACCAGTTCGCCCGCAGGAGGGGCAAACATGGCTAGCCCAAAAGTAGCACCTTTCACGTTTGAAATTCACATCTGCCCGCGTTGTGAGAATGACATCGCGACGGGCGCCGATATCGACGGCGAACCAACACTCTGCCGCAGATGCGGGGCACTCAACAAGCTTCGCTCCGCCAAAGTTCGCATTCTTCCGGCGCGCCAGCAGAAACGCATTTCTGGACGGAGGAAGCGCTCATGAGCAAAGTTCTCGTTTTCCCGATTCCGATCCAAGCGACAAACGATGCCACGCTTGAAAGCTTCGTGGATTACCTAAGAGTGGAGAAGGGCCTCGCATCAAACACGATCGAAGCTTACCGCTGCGACGTGGCCCACTTCTTACGGTTTCTTGGCACTCGCCACCCCAAAGACCTAAAGGGCTACAGCGACGAACTGCAGTCCACCGTGACCGCCCGTTCTGTCGCGCGCAAGATATCGACCTTGCGCCACTTCTTTAAGTTTCTGTCCATGGATGGCCTTGTTGCCGCCGATCCCATGGCGAGCATCGAGGCCCCGAAAGGCTGGAAAACGCTTCCCACGTGGTTAAGCCCCGCAGAAATCAACGATGTTCTGACAACTCCTCCTGGTGATAATGCTGGGGCGTGGCGCGATCGAGCCATATTGGAATTGCTATACGGTGCCGGCTTGCGTGCATCGGAAATCGTGAGCGTTCGCGTGAGTGATCTGGACCTGATCAACCGATGCGTCCTAGTGCACGGAAAACGAGACAAGGAGCGCATTGCTCCGTTTGGACATCGGGCACAGGAAGCCCTAAAGCGATATCTCGCGAGCTCCCCATGGGATTCGCTTTGGCTCTTCCCTGGGAATAAAGGGCAGCATCTTACCCGAATGCGGGTCTGGCAGATCGTTCACAAATACTTCGAACACATCGGGCGCCGCGTCAGTCCGCACACTCTACGCCACACCTGCGCTACGCATCTGCTCGAAGGCGGCGCGGATCTTCGCGTAGTGCAAACGATCCTAGGACATGCCGACATCGACACAACCCAGATTTACACTCACGTGACCCTTGAGTCGATTAAACAGGACTACATGGAGCACCATCCGCGGGCGTCAGGGAAACATCGGCAGTTAACCCTAGGCATGAGGGGTTTGCTGAGCCCAGCGATCATCCCGTGCGAGGAATGTGCGGCCGTTGCCACGCCCGGCAAAAGGCGATGCGCCTATCATCTGGAGCGCGCGAGGGAAGCTGGTAAGCGGTTCCACACGCGCAAGAAGCTAAGACTCGTACGAAAGGGGTGACGAATGAAAACATCAATTTACCTCACGGAAGCAGACCAAGCACTACTCGCCAAATTGCAGTCCTCAACTGGCTTGCGTACAGCTCAGATCATCCGGGCAGGACTCCGGGCCTTGTTCCGCGAGATCGAGCGCGCCCCAGCCTTGCCGACACAGCAGAAAATCACGCCAACGCCTCGCGGCCGGTTGGAGCAAATCGTCGAAGAATTGAAAACCCTAACTCACCCGCTACAGAGTTAAGGCTAAGAATGTTGTGTTAAATCCAAAACGAAAGGAGAAGTTGCTTCACACGCAAATATGTGTTGACTAGTTGGGGACGGCACGGGCCGGTCGAAGACCTAAAATCTTTCTCCGGCCCGTTATAATGCCGACTCACCCGCACGCTAGAAGCGCATAGCGACGGGTGTACAACAGCAGAAGGCTTCAAGTCTCCAAGTCACCCAAATTTGGCCCAACGCTCACCGTTGGGCCGTTTTTGCTTGGGAACTAGGTTCCCGGCATTACAATAAAACTCAATGATACGTACGCGCTTCGCACCGGGCCAAGAGCCGAACGTCCTGACCTCGATTTCCGAGGAATGCGGTGACGGAATGTGCGAGAACTGTCCCGGCATCTTTAAGCGAGACGACTATCCCGGCGAGTCGATCTTCTGCGTTCATGAGTGCCACAAGAAACGGAATCAGGACGGAGACATCACTTCCGACCCTGCGTAAACAGTTCTCCGCATGCTGGACACTTCATCCGCTCAAAATCAATCCGCTGCATCTCGGCCGGTGTAATGACCCTCCCGCATTTCGGGCACACAGCATCGAGTGACGCCAGCACCTTTTCAAGATTGATCTTCTTCCGGGCGCTTGGCATAGTGGGATTCTGAGGCCAGAAGGAGCCCTAATCGTTCGACAGCGTGACGGTTCCGTTTCTACCTTCGTAGGTCATCGTGAAGTGACGCAAGAATGTTCTTCCAATAAGCGCGCTGTGAATCTGGCCGCCAGCGATCAAATCGACGCCCGCAAAAGCGCCATTCATCGTTACACTGAGCGCTGGAACATGAACTTGCGCCAAGTAAACGTTAGCCGTGTGACTCCCGTGAACACCAGAAATCTGCCGCCGATTTACAAGAGGCAACTTCAACTGGGCTGCGAGGAGAGAATCAATACAGCACTCTTGTGCGCCGGTGTCTACCAGAGCTCTGACATCAATGATACCTGCAACAGGAACCCCGGTTGGATTTGCTATGGGATCGTGGCTAGGGTCAAAGCCAATATTTACAAAAAGTGTGGGGCCCCTTGTGATTAGAAGATCGCAACCGGCGCCGGCTGGGCCGCTATCGAATCCGCACTTCGTCTTAACCATGTGAAGCGCGATACATCACAGAGGCCGGCAGTGTGATCGGGGGAGCGCCGATCTGCCGAATAAGATACGGTCCTCTCCCAAAGCGCGAAACGGCATCCGTTGCTGCGGTTTCAAATGAATCGTACGTGCCGATCACCTTGCCATCTCGCATCACAATCCACTCGCCCATGTGATGAGCTTCTAACTCATCGCGCATTGCTTCGTAGGCGGAAATCTCATTGTCTATATCCTGCATTGGAAACCTCGCTACGATTATCGTCACCTGTTAAGGTTACTCCCGCCATAGGCTGATCACTGTATAACGAAAGGCCGTGCTCTGTCACGGCGTTTTCCCATTCCTTTCAGCGCAGCCAACCCCCTAGAGTGGCCTTTCTGCGGATTTCCTCGAGCGGCATTGTTTCCAGTTCGTCATCGCTCTCAGTCGGCGTGTTTGCCGCGACCGCTGCGACACCGCCGCGGGCTCGAATCTGCCGAGCACGTTCCTGGGCTTGTTCCTTTGCTTGCCGATTCAGTTCGGCTTGGTTGAGTTTCAGAACGCCGGCCGCTTTCAGGTTCTTGAAGGCATCTTCTAATTCGCGAAGAGTGGGAAACCTAGTTCCCTCGGGGTTCCATTGCCCGCGAGCGTAGAGCCAGCGTTTCAATTCCTCCGAGTTAGCATCGCAGTCGGCAAACTCCGGATGCAATTCTAAGAATGTCGCGGTATCTACGAAGGACGCGCTGCGATCGAGTTGCGCCTGCTCGCCCTGGCGCGCTCGCTTGTCCAGCGCGGCAATCTGGTCAGTGGTCAGCCCTTCCAACAGTATCTCTGTCGGGTCTACGTTCCGGTGCATGGCTTCCCTAGTCTCGTAATGGTGCATGGCCTCGAGGCTGTCATAGTATTTCCCGGTAAGTGGGCCATAGTAGCCATCGGGCGTGGCGCTCTGTCGCGTGCTCTGTTGCCGTTGCCGTGTCTGCTCCCGGACCATCGTTTCAGTGCTCATAAATTGATTCCTCTCTGTCGAAAAATTGTTTACATCGGTTTCGCGAGCCGTTGCTTTTTCTTCTGTTCAAGCTGGCGGACCAAATCATCAACAGATGGGTCCGCTTTTGTCGGGCGCTTCCTATTCCAGCCGGGGTTCAACTTCTTGATGGTCGGCAGCATGGCAACGAACTCCTTGGTGGAAGTGTTCGGATCGCGCAGTTTCATGCTGAGGAGTTTCTTGAGCTCACGCTTCGTCATGGGCTGAAACTTCTCGGAATCGTTCGGCAAGTTAGTACCCTCCGCGGCCGCCCAAGAACGACGGCAGTGTTCCTGAAATTTTCGCGCCGTCCTTCGCGGGATTGGACGGTTGCGCCGTCTCGCGTCCGGTCGTATCCACGCCCATTCCGAAGTCTTCGAAGTCTTGGGCGTGAGATTTCAGATTGTGGCCGATGCCGCTCTCGCCCTTTTTCTGCGATGCCTTGTGTGCGGGGTCAAGATTCGGCGGTAATTTGCGGTCGGTAACGGTCTTGATGTTCGGCATTTGCTTCCTCCAGTAGTTTTTAATCTGGCGCAGCATTGATGATTTTTCCTGCCACAGATGCCGCGCCCTTCGTGACTGCATGTTGGTAGACCGCCAGCTTCAGGCCTTCCCAAAGAATCTTTGCTGTTATCGGGTGAGCTGCCGCCCAAGCCCCTACCGCTTGAACTCCCTGAGTCGCGGCAGGCATTAAGGCAGTCACTCCAGTTTTTACCGCGCCCGCAAACTCAGCAGCGGCTGCTGGCAGTAGTACCGGTGCAACCGCTGCCGCGCCTTCGGCTGCGCCCTCCAAGGTGTGCATCGCCATGTCGGGATCGTACGGAATCCGATCTATTCCTTCAGGGTCTTCGAGCGTGGTCGGCTGACCGGTGCGCTGATTGATCCGCTGCGGACGAAGATCAGGACCAGAACTGACGGCCTGAGAATTGCCGACTGTCGCGTCCGCAGGGATCGGCACCAAAGCGCCCGACTGCGAGCTGTCTTGGCTCGGCTGCGTGGCTACATTGCCGATCGTCGCATCACTCGGAATCGGGACGGTCGCTGCGCTTGACATTAAATTGGCCTCATATTCTTGCCGTCGGTTGTGTATCCGATGACGCGTCCAGTTTTATCCTTGACCGACTGCTCACCTGCCTGCGGAGGCGGAGGGATGCTGCCGCCGTACATCCTCCGTAGAACCGGATTACTCCCGATTCGAGAAGACATTTGAGACGTAACGGCATCACGCATACCGCTCAGTGTCGCCCTCATCTGTCCATTGCTCTGTGAGGCAGCCAGCGAATCTAGAACCGCATTGCGCGAACTATCCGAACCTTGACCGCCTCCCATGACCTTCGCGTAGTCATCAGCCAATCCCAGCACCGTCGCCTGGAATCCTTTCGGGGCCGCGCCGCCGATGGTTCGGTCTGCCCAATTCACGCCCTTGTTGATGATCGGAATCCGACCATTCGGCAATGCCTCATACGCGGCCATCGCCTGATCGATCGTGCCGCCCTTGTCCACCATGCTTCCCGCAGAGCCGAAAAACTTTACATTCTCCGGTGATTGGGCAACCTTGAAATATCCTTCTGCAGATTGGGCATCCCATTGCGTCCCGTTCTGTTTCGCAAGATTCTTGGCCGCATCAAAGGCTTGCTGGGCAAAGGCAGGTTTGCGAGAATTGGCAATCTGCGACGGCGCCACGTCCCGGTTGTATAGCAACGCGCCAGCGGCCGCCGGGTCACCGTCTTTGACCGCTTCCTCCGCCTTGACCTTCGCTAGATCGAAGGGCAACGTCGCCTTGCGTATCGCTACCTCTTGCGCGGTCTTTGCCGGAGTCTCCGCGGTGATCTGCGAAGCGGCAGCCTGAGCTTTGGACGCATTCACGTCATCCTGTGCCTTGCTCAGCAGGTCCACACTGCTTTGCAGTGCCCGCACTGTTCCGGGATTGGCGTCCGGTTGCCCGTTTCCATCGGTGTGCGACTGATACGCTGCTAGTTGCTGCTTTCGCTGCGCAAGAACCGCGGGCAGGCTCTGCTCGGTGAAATCCTGCAATGGCGAAAGAAATTTTTGGGCGTCTAGCACCATCATGCGCTGGCCTTGATAACCTTTCCCGCCGCCTGAGTTCCACGAAAGATCATCGATCGGCGGAAGACCTTGAACCGCGCGCTGTGTGTCCACAATTTTGCGGAAGCCTGTCGGATTACGTTGTAGATCCTGCTGGCTAGGTGCATACACGCCAATGTCAAACGTGGTTTTGGCCGGTGTGTGCGGCATCACATTCGCCTGGACTGGCGGAATCTGTCCGCCGTTCTCCGCTGCCAAAGTTCCATGAGCCGCGATCGCCTGATCGTGGACTTCCTGACCGTTACCGGATATCTTCAGGTCTGGCGCGATGCCAAAATTGTTTTGCAAATAGGCCGCGTAATCAGCATTCTTCTGGGCAATTTCTACGCGGCTTTCCTGATTCAACAAGTCCGCATTCTGCGCCGTCTTCATCGCCTGAATGTGCGAGTCGGCAGCCTTTACGGATTCGAACTGAATGTTTTGCGCCGTCTGTTGGTTTTGTAACTCGGCGCTAGCGACTTTCGCCTGCCGCATCTGCTGATTCTGTAGATAGCGCGTCTCGGCATCGTTCGGAGCAATCGCGCCGCCTATTGCACCGGGCAATCCCCCTGTAGCCAATCCGTAAAGAACTCCACGGAGCCGGCCGCCAAGACCCTTCAGGCCCGGAGGAGGTCCAGCGGACAATGGCTGACTCTGCTCGGGGTTTTGTTGCGGCGAAAGGGCCGGTTGCTGACTGTCCTGAGTCGGTGTCGTGGAGTTTGGAGGCAGGGACGAAGTATCGGGCATCGGCTGTGCAAGTGCTTCGAGGCCCGCTCCCGAGTCATCAGATGAGGCGCTAACTTGTGTGCTCGAATTGTCGGCCGTGCCCGGATTATCTTGCGACGTGGGGTCAGAGCCGAGCAGCGCATCCGCCAGTGATCCAGTCAGTACCATTAGGTTGACTCCGTTTCAGTTGGGACAGGGCCATTCGCTTCGCTCTGTCACCACTACGTGCGTGTTTTGCAGTCGGACCAAAATTTCTGATCGCGAAGTTTGCCGATCGAGTTCCACTAAAGCTTCCCAGACCTTACACGCCGTCGCCTCCGACAGTTCCCGCTCCCCGTGTTCGAGTTGGGACAAATACCCTTGCGATAGCCCACAAGCGCGGGCCAGTTCAATCTGAGAGATTCGACTTTTTTCCCTGGCATCACGCAATGTCTGACCGTTTCTCAGCGCGGACACAAGCTCAGCTTGATATGCCGCGAAGCTACATGTGGATGTTTCGGTCATGCAATATGTTCTTAGCACCCAACTGGCGAACGACACCGAAACTGAACCGTTTTTATTTTTGTTTCGGATTCCCTGTCGTTGGTTCGCCGCGATGTAGCATGGCTCGCGTGACAACTCATGAGCGCCTCGCTTGGATCGCAAAAGGGTTTCAGCCTGTGGCCTACATCGAACTGGTTTGCACCTGTGGCACCTTCCGTAGTGCGTCTCCCAATCCATTGAAGAACTATCCCTGCCCCGGCTGCCACAAATACACTCTGCCCGCACGCATCATCGGCGACGGCTTGTCCAGAACTGAAACCTTCACATGGGAACGCATTGAGAAGCAGCGCTTCGGTCGCTACTACTCCATCCCCAGAAGTCAAAACAGTTTGCTGGCAACCTAGGCACGGCCCGCTATGGTGGTCGTTGGGGGCCCTCCGGCTGGGTCAACTTACCTGGAAAGGAATCCTTTGCTCGGCAATGAGCTGAGAACCGGCGGCTAACCGCTCTCAAAGACGCGGCCAAGTGGGCCGTTATTTCGCTGCTCGCTTCGGAATGGTCTGAGTTGGTTTGCCGCCGTCTGACTGATGCCGTAGCAGGACAATGCTCACCACAAATCGCTGATAGGACACGGCTGAAACTAACCAGCGCACGCCTAGCGCACAGAGTGAACGAAAAAACGCCACCAGGCGCGCCCGCCGCCCGCCGTGAAAGATTCCAGTGTGTGTTGTTTTTCTGAACTGCGATCAATCGTTTTGTGGATGCCAGCCTTGGTTGTTCCCAGTTGTGTCAGCGGATTTGGGGGGATGTGCTCTAACTATTCCCAGATTCCCATGTGTGCGCGTGAATATTACTGGGAACACTGGGAACACACCTGTGGACTCATCGAGTTAAGACTGGGCACACGACTGGGCGCAGAGTGGGCACGCTGGGAACAGGTATTTGGATCATTCAATCAGGCTTGCCCTAGCTTTCGATTGCGAGCTTCTGCTCGCGCCTGCCTTAACGCGACTTTCGCCAAACGTTTCCGATTTGCTCTGGACCTTGCTACATATTCGCGGTTCTTTGCTTGGCCGTGTTCTGTCCCTGAATAGCATGCCTTCTGGCATCGTTTCCCACAGAACTTGGCATCATGGCGGTTGCGCCGTGCTGCAAACCACTTTCCGCAGTAGGCGCACTCGCGGAGCTTCGCAAGCTGACCCGCTGCGGCCAGATCGGCGATCATCGCGAGTCCGAGCGGAACAGTTCGGCCGCTGGTGTCGCCGTCCCATACAGCCGGCAACAAAGACCGCTTCAAGCCTTCGCGTGTATGCACAAGTTGCAAACTGAAGCGTAGAGGATCCAGCCGCGCGTTTACCCGATTCATAGCTTGCGTGCGAGCCGCACTTCCACACTTTTCTGCGGTATTCAGTTCGCGAATGTAAGCGCCGAGCTCTGTCACCGCAGCCGCCCATCCATTTCGGACCTCGGTTGGATACGCGCTCTGATCCGCGTTGAGCAGGCGAGCCATCTGCGCACACTGGGCAGGCTCCCAGATGAACATTGGCAGTACAGGCTGTAAGGGATGCTTATGTCCAGAACGCATACTTACGATTCTGTACTGCTCAGTACCAAAAGGCAAGCTAAAAAAAATGGAGAGCACAACGAAAGGAACGTGGCTTTATGAGTGACGACACTACGCGAGATCGCTTGTACTCACTGGATGTCGTGGCAGGGCTGCTAAGTGTCTCTGTTGAGACTATTCGATTGCACGCGAAACGAGGCTCGTTAAAGACAACGCGTGTGGGGCGCCGCGTGCTTGTGCCCGCAGTTGAATTGCAGCGCGTCGTTAAGGTTGGGCTGCCATCGCTAAGGCAGGAGGCAGTCGTTTGAAGGCGGAGGCCCTGTTCTGAGAAGAGCCCCCGCGAGTTAGGACCGCCGGTAAGCGGTCGGAAGGACGCACACATGGTTTTAATAGCACAGACCGAGCAAGAAATCAGTTCTGAAGACCGAGAAAATTCAGCAGGTGATTACGTCTTTCATTTGGCGCGCTTCTACCAACACATCCAGAAAGCCAGTGCGGTTCTGGATCGGCAGATGCAGCGGGGCGCGCCCGCCCACGTTAAGCACGTCTTCCGACTGATTCAGTCTGGGCTGCTTCTAGCGGCTGAATCAGTTCGCCATGTTACGCAGAGGAGCCCGCGTCATGGCTAAGAACGGAGAGCGAGTTGAGGATCATCCCGTTTCCCCGGCCAGTCTGCCGGCCGAACAAACTGTTCTCGGCGCTTTGATCGAAAATGATCGATTGCTAGCCGAAGTCGTTTCAGAGGGCCTCCGCCGCGAACACTTTACGCTATCAGATCACAGGCGCATCTTCGAAGCGATAGTCACGCTACAGGGCCGGCATGAGCCTATCGACTACATCACAGTTGCGGAGCAACTCGGAAACCGACAGGAAGACTACGTCCTAATCGGGAGCCTCGTTCATGGCGTGGTTTTCGATGACGAGGAGCACGTCCTGCATCATGCGACCATCGTTCGGAGAAAGTGGCGGCTTCGCGCGCTGCTCAAGATTGCCGAATGGCTAACGGCCTCTGTTAACGAGACGGCGGATCCCGAATCGCTCAGCGCGCAAGCGATCGACAAAATCCAGAGTGCTGCGTTATGACGACTAACAGTGGAGCGGCGACGGCCGCAGCAGAAGTGAATCTTCCTGACTTCTCCGAGTTGCTGATCAAAACGAAGGAAGGCACGCCGAAAGCAATACTCGCAAACGCGATTACGATGCTTCGCTTTCATCGTGACTGGGAAGGCGTTCTAGCATTCAACGATTTCTCCCTCTACACAGTGACGAAGAAACCAACGGAATGGCAGAAGTCGGCCGGCGCAAATTGGACCGATTACGACGACTCGTTGACGGCTAATTGGCTGCAGCACTTCGGTGTCTTGGTGAATTCCAAAGTGGCTGGCGAAGCTGTACAGACGGTCGCGAAGGAAAACCGCTTTCACCCCGTCAAGGATTACCTCAAGAGTGTGACATGGGATGGAACTTTGCGCCTAGAACGATGGCTCATCACCTACCTCGGAGCAGAGGATACCGATTTTATTCGCGCCATCGGACCGCGCTGGCTTGTGTCTGCTGTGGCGCGCATCTTCCGACCCGGCTGCCAAGTGGATCACACATTGCTGCTCGAGGGTCCGCAAGGAATTCGCAAATCTACGGCGTTGCGAATTCTGGCGAGTGATGAATGGTTTGCTGATCACATCTCCGAACTCGGCTCCAAGGATTCCCGCATCGAACTTCACGGAAAATGGGTCTTCGAAATCGGTGAGCTAGACCGCGTGCGACGCGGAGAATTAGAGCGTGTCAAGGCCTTCCTTACCGCCCGCACAGACCATTTCCGTGTTCCCTACGGTCGGCGCGCAGAAGACGTTCCGCGATCCTGTGTGTTTGCAGCCAGCACGAACGACCAGACACCTTTAACAGATGAAAGCGGAAATCGTAGGTTCTGGCCCGTGCGATGCGGGGCTATCGATACTCAGGCGTTAACCCGCGATCGTGATCAGCTCTGGGCGGAAGCGTATAAGCGGTATCAAGAGGGCTCCCCGTGGTGGTTAGACACTCAAGAGTTGAACGACGCAGCCCGGAAGGAACAGGATCAGCGCTACGACGTTGGCGTCTGGGACGAGGTGATTCTGGCTTGGCTCGATGACCCGAAGCAGAGATCAGAAACCGACGGCGCCCAACTCCCGATAGAACCATTCGATTCGACACGCGACGCCGTTACCATCACCGATTTACTTGTTCATGCCATCGGCAAGCCTGTGGATCGTTGTACCCAGGCCGACCGCAACCAAGTGGCACGCTGCCTCATTCACGATGGATGGACGCGCAAGCGATACGGCGCGGGCGACCGCCGCGGCAAGTGGTTTTACCAGAGAGCGACCTAAGAACATGGCGAGTCAGCCACAAATCGAAAGCCGGGTCACGCACACGGCGGAAATCATCGGGCCGGATGAACTGGCCCAGCGTTGGAGTCTTCCTGCATCGTGGATCAGGGAGCAGACACGCTCTCGTGCTGCCGATCCTCTGCCGTGCGTCCGCTTTGGTAAATACGTTCGTTTTCGCTGGCAGTCGCCAGAGCTAGAGGCTTGGTTCGCCCGTCGCTGCCGGAACAGCCATGCTGCTAAATAATCGGGATATCGCGACCCTCAAGCGCGAGCTCAAACGCGGTCCGAGGCTTAGCCGTGCGGAGCGCGTGGACTATCTGAGGAGAATAGTTACCATGCTGGGAAATAACGAACGAAGTCTTAACCGCACAGTTGTAACCGGGCTCCTGCGAAACCAGAAGATCCGTGTCACGGTTAATCAAAACAAGCTTTGCACTTTCACTCTCGCTGTGATCGAAGGCACGAAAGACGGGACCCGGACGGTCTATGTTGATTGCGTCTCATGGAACGGCCAGGGCGAGCGGATCGCGACCCTCCCCGCAGAATCGAAAGTCTACGTCACTGGCAGACTGCAAACCTACTCGTGGACCGACAAAGCCAGCGGGCAGAAGCGGTACAAGTTGCAAATAGCTTGTGACAGCGCAGAGGAGGTCCCAAACCTGAATTCCCGCCCAATGGCGCAGACTGCCGAATCTCGCCCGATCAGCGATGAGGATATACCGTTCTAACCCCTTTGACTTCCTTAGCCGCTTAGCATACAATCATCTTAGCCGTTTAGGATGCGGCAGAAAGGGAAGCGATGGACAAAACACTTCTGACGAAAGTTATGCGGCAGCTAGGGTCTAGTGGCGGAAAGAAGGCAGCCGCCAAGATGACTCCAAAAGAGCGCAAGGAACGTGCGCGGAAGGCGAGTCAAGCACGATGGAGCAAGAAAGGGGGCCAGCAATGAAAGCACAGAAGGGTTACATCTATGCGCGGGCGGGCTGGTGGGTACTCCGCTATCGGGAAAACGTCATCGAGAACGGACAAGTGGTCCGCAGGCAATTGGCGAAGCAGCTCGCGCCGATCGCTCCCGAACATGCCCGCCTAAAGCGTGCGCCCAGAACGATCGAGCAAGAGGCCGAGAAATTCTTGCGACCGATGAATGACGGCGACACGAAACCGGAACAGACTCAGACCATCGGCTCATTCGCTGAGGGCTTGTTTTTTCCTCATCTCAAGGAACGAGTCAGGGAGAGCACTTACCGCGGTTACTTGGCCCGCTGGGAATCGCAGCTAAGGCCTCGTTGTGCAGAGATGCGGTTGCGCGATTTTCGCGTGCTCTCCGCTCAGCAGGTGATAGACGCGATCCATCGGCAGAATCCAGAAATGAAGCACAGCACTTTGGCGCATCTCAGGAACTTGCTTTCACTGATCTTCGATGAAGCCGAACGGCTGGAACTGCTGCCAAAGGGGGCAGGGAACCCGGTTAAGCTTGTGCGCCTACCAGATGCTCCCGAAGATGACGAAACCTATGCATACACTCTGCGGGAAATTGAAACGATGCTCGCGGTGATACCGGAACCGGCCGCGACGGTGTGTGCTGTAGCTGCTTTCACTGGTTTGCGACGCGCTGAGCTGCGAGGCCTGCGATGGGAAGACTACGACGGGCAGCGGCTCATGGTAAACCGTTCGGTGTGGGAAGGTTTCACAAACGAGCCGAAGACGAAACGGAGCAAGGCTGCCGTTCCGGTCATTCCACGGCTGGCGGCGATTCTTGACCGTCACCGAAAGGCTTGCGGGAATCCTTCCGCCGGTTCGATGTTCGCAAACGGCAAAGGCAATCCCGCGAATCTGAACAACACGCTAAACCGGGAGATCCTACCCGCGCTGAATCGTTGCGAAGCCTGTCGAAAGTCAAAGCCAGATCACGTCGCGGCTTCCGTCTCGCACGATTTCAAGCGAGATGATAATCTACCTTGGTGGCATGGCTGGCACGCTTTCAGGCGCGGGCTGGCGTCAACGCTGTACAGCCTGGGGGTAGATGACGTGATGGTGCAACAGATACTCCGACACAAAGACGTGCAAGTAACTCGCGACCATTACATCAAAACCAGCAGCGATCAGAGCGTCGCGGCAATGGCGAAGTTAGAATCTGCTTTGTCTCCATTGTGCGCTGATCGTGCGCTAGAGTCGATGCAGCCGGCAAACAAACTTCCGGCTTAGCTGTTTCGTTTGTGCGGTTTCCACTCGCTGTGGGCGCGTAGCTCAGTTGGCAGAGCAATGCCCTTTTAAGGCATGGGTCGATGGTTCGAGTCCATCCGCGCTCACCATATAAATCTCTGTTGTGGATGTACTTGCGGTGTTTCCTTCCTGATCATTCAAGACTTCGTTTTCAGTACTCCGCCCAGCTTTGTGCCGACTATGCGCTCCGTAGCATCGAGCACCAAGGTTCCGGATGGATGAGCGTATTTTCGACAACCACGGACTGCCAGGACACTCCGGTTGACTCACTCCTGTACGAAGGTTTTCAACGCGGCGGCAGGTGCAATCACGGATGCGTTTTCAGCGTCTTGTTCGCCAGCCCAGCAATACACCTAAACCGATTCCGGCTAGCACTGCCCCGGTCAGCTTCTTTCGGTCGGTAATCGGAACGAAACTAGTCTGCTGCTCACTGATCTCTATCACGCCCACAGGAATAGCCCGTACTCCCCCGCCGCCGCCCCCTCCTTCGCCCCGGGCATTCGCATCGCCCAAGCCGCCAGTGCCAGCGCCAGCACCGTAGCCATACAATATTTTCGCAACCGGTACGACTGTCTTTCCGTGGGCTGAGATAGGCTCGCCGTAGATGGCTTTTACGCTGGCTTGACTGAGAACGCTTTCCTTCAGTGATTGTAGGACCGCCAGGGTACTCATTGCAGAACTCCTTTGAGGATATTACGCAATTGTAAAGGATGCGGCTGCACTCGCGGCGCTGTTCTTCACTGTGCCTAGTCTTGCGTGTGCCCGTCGCAATTTGCATCAGGCACTGAACGCTCCGTCCGGCTTAGACTTAAACGAATAGAACTGTCCGCTCAGTTAACCCACTCGTTCGGCAGTCCCCACGGAACTTCAGGCTTCCTGGGCCTGGCGGGCCTTCGGTCCTTCATCCGCATCATGACCATAAACTGGTTTTGACGGAGGATGGTGTCGGACTGCGATTCTATGGTTTGCAACTGGACACGGATCGTCTTCAACGCCGAGGCGTAAGCCCGCCGGGTTGGGTGCTTTTTCGGTTGGTGCTGCTTCATCACGCCCTCTGTACTTTGGATACGGGAAGGGGCGCTGTCGTTGCCCCTACTGGCGAAATGTGTCACTAATCGTGACTGACAAGGGCTTCGGAGGCCTGCCAGAGTCTGGAAACGGCTGTGATCCGATCTTAAATATGTCTTGCGCAACGGCTAGGTAAAGCAACGGAGGCTCACGAACACAGGCAAACCGCCAACCCCTTCCGGAATCCAAAGAAGCCACCAGACGTCGCGTCCGCAGGATGCGGGATACGGATTGAGATCCATCGCCCATGATCGAGAGGCTAAGCCAGGAGTGAGTACCAATCTCATAGGCACGTTCATACGTTGGAGTCCGTTACCGGTGGCGCTGTGGGGCGCGATCATTTATGGGGTATCGAGGCTCGTACGCTGAAACGTAAGGAGCCTTCTCAAGCAGCCCTACGTGATCCTCGTCACGGCAACTGGTAAGTTTTGCGGCACGTCTCCGTCGGTGCTAGACTGCGCCAATGGCCATCAAAAAGAAGACAAAGAAAACGAAAACGAAGAGCAAGCAGAGCGGATCGAAGAAGCTGATAAAGCCAAAGCGTGCTGCCAGGGCTAGGGGGACAGCCAGAAAGAGCCTGGCTGCCAAGAAATCTGCTCCGAAGAAGCCGGCGGCGCGAACCAAGGGTGTCACGAAAACGAAAGCCGTGGCTAGCAGGAACAAGAAGAAGACAAGCGGTGTGCAGTCTGTCAGAGCAGCCACGCGACGAGCGCCCAACCGAAATCCGAGACGGGCTGATACGCCATTCCTGCATCCGGAATCTGACTCGGATTCAGCCGGGCAATCGGGAGATCTGCAGGGATTGTCCAACGTCGAACGCGCGGACTCGGAAAGTGTCGACGAGTTGATCGATGAAGGCAACGCGTTTGAAGCCGGCGTGATATCAGGCGTCGAAGAAGCGGACGACCAGGACGGAAGGGAAGTGCGGACGCGCGAAGTACCCGAGGATGACGTTCCCGGCGAATATCTGGATGAAGAGTAACGATTGCGACCGGGGAAGGACGAAACAAGCCGCAAAAGGAAAGTCAACGCCGTAGCCTGATCCGCTTAGAAAAACCGCGCCTTGAATTGTTCGTGCCTCTGGTGTGCTTGACTCATCAGAGTTTGGAATTCGGGTTCGTTGCGAATATTTTGTAATAAAGGGTCGCGCATGAAGTAGGGATAGCAAAAGAACCCGCCTCCGATGCTGTGCCGAAGCATGTGTAGCGCGGACGCCTTGTCGCCTAACACCGCGTAGGCCTGAGCGACCTTGTAAATTCCTTCCGCATCCGTCACTCCTTGCTCTTCGATCCGGTCTTCTGTGTCGTGGAGAAGCTTCAAGCCACGCGCGTCTTCGTGCTTGATGGAATAACTCAGGGCCTTCCCTACGTCCGCGGGAAGCAAGGAAGATTCCATTTCGAAGGCCCGGTCAAAATCCTTGGCCGCCTGCTCGTGATTGTTCAGGTAATATTCCGCGAAGCCGCGATAGAAGAGGATGTAAATCGAATCGTTGGTTGGCAAGCTCTGCATGAATTTCTCGTATTCACCAAGATACAGATAGGCGTTTAGCGCGGAGCTGCTGATTTTCACCTGCGGATTATTCTGGCGCGCTTGTTCACACTCCGCCACCGACTCTTCGAGCATCCCGCCAAAGCGGTAAGCGTAGCCAAGCTCCCAGTGCGCGTCCGCATTATTGGGGCTGATCTGGAGCGCCGATCTCAGCAAAGGCACGGCCTCTTCCACTCTGCCGGTATCGGTCAGTAAATTGGCCATATAGATCCGTGGCTCAACCAGCGTTGGATTTAATGCGATCGCCTTCTCATACGCAGCCTGGGCCTTGCTGTAATCCTCGCGCCCGCCGAACCTCAATGACGCATTGGTGGTGTACGCCCGCCCAAGGTGTGCCCAGGTAAGCGCGTATTTGGGTTCGATGGAAGCAGATTTTTCCAGCAGTTGAATCGCCGGGGCAAACTCGTTGAGCGAGTATAGATCGACTCCCCGCAAGTAGTCTTCGTAAGCCAGCGAATTAATCGGGTTGTCAGGCTTGAGATTTGCGGCCTCTGCAGGAGAAAGATTCAACTCCAAACCCTTGATGATCTGTTGTGCCACTCGATCTTGTACGGTTAACAATTTGTCGTACTTTAGATCGATCGCATCCTGCCAGAGAATCTTGTCCGGATTCACATCCACCAATTGGGTAGTGATTCGCAAGTCGTCGCCATCTTTAATAAAGCTGCCGGTGAGTAGCGTGTCGACATTCAAATCAGCGGCAACTTTCTTGGGATCGATGATCTGATTGCGATACTTGTCGACAGAAGAAGATGGGCGAACGGTAATAGCATTGATGTAGCCGAGCTTGGTAATGACTGCGTCTGCCAGCGAAAATCCCAGAAAGTCGGTTTCGGGATCCTGCTTGAGATTTCGAAAGGGAAGAATCGCCAGGCTGCGCGGGCGAGCGGCTGTCGGAGTTGGGTTCGACTTTCTTACAAGGAAGTAGCCGATGACCGAAACAGCGATCAGGATCACAGCCAGCGCCAGGAATTTTCCGCGCGACGAAACAGCATCGGAATCGAGATCCGTACTATCCGCTTGGGCAAGTGCGCGACCGCTCGAGCCAGACTTCTTCGCTTCAAGGTGAACTGCCTTCAGTGTCCCTTGCAGAATCTTTCTAGCGCCACTTGACCGGCTGCTGGGGCGCACCGAGCGTTGCAACTGCGCTTGAAACTCCATTTCCTTCTTGAAGTCCTGAAGATCAATGAGCAAATCCTTTACCGATTGATATCGGGTTTCGCGGTCCTTACGCAAAGCCTTGCTGATCATCCGTTCCAGTTCATGCGGCACCTCAGGGACGAATTCTACTGGCGGCGGGGGCTCGACCTTCAGGATTTCGGCGATGATGTCGCTGGCGGTGCCGCCCTCGAATGCCGATCTTCCGGTGACGAGTTCGTAGATCACCGCTCCCAGGCTGAAAATGTCACTGCGAGCGTCAACCTCAATCCCGCGGGCCTGCTCCGGCGACATATACTTCGCCGTGCCCAATACCATTCCCGGTTCACTGGTCGACGATCCAACTGTCGTGGCCAAGCGACGAATTGTCCCCCCAGCCTTTTTCTCGCTTAGCTTGGCGATTCCGAAATCCAGAACCTTCACAATCCCATCGGATCGCACGATCACGTTTTCCGGCTTAATGTCACGATGAATAATTCCGGTGGCATGCGCCGCTGCCAGAGCGCTGGCGATCTGGATCGCGATTTCAATCGCGGTGCCCAACTCAAGTCTTCCGTTTGCCAGTCGCTGACGAAGGGTCGCGCCATCGATGAATTCGGAAGCAATAAAATGCATTCCGTCGGCCTGCCCGAACTCATGAATAGTAAGAATGTTGGGATGATTAAGCGCGGAAGCGGCGTGCGCCTCGTGCTCAAAACGACGCAACCCGCGTTCATCGCGCGTCAGTTCTGGCGAAAGCATTTTAAGCGCGACTTTCCGTCTGAGACGCGTGTCCTCGGCCAGATAGACCTCGCCCATGCCGCCAGCTCCAAGCACGGAAATAATTTCGTAATGTGCCAGGCGTGTGCCGGGAGCAATGCTATCGTGATGATCCCCCTCCATCATGCGATGCGCTGCCTCGAGCACCGGCCTTTCCAGGAAATCCATGGGTTTCTCGGCGGACTCCAGAAGAGTTTCCACTTCCTTCCGCAGATCCGTATCCCCGCCGCAGCGCTGGTCGAGGAACTCTGCGCGCGCCTCGGGCTTCAACTCGACAGCCTCATAAAATAAGGCTTCGAGCCGACGCCAGCGGTCGGAACTGGAGGAAGAAGCCATTAATATTCCTAGGAGACGTTTTGTGTAAGTTCGCGGTGCAACCACGCCTTCGCCATTTTCAGTTCGCGATGCACCGTAGCTGGAGAAATCTTGAGGGCTTCCGCAGTTTCGTCGTAGGTAAGGCCGCCGAAGAAAAGCAGCTCGATGAGCTCGCTCTTTCTTTGATCGTGGGCCGCGAGGCGTTGCAGCGCCTCGTCCAACTCCACAATGCCTCCGCTGGTTTGCGGACCAACCAATACAGCGTCATCCAGCGAGATTTTCTCCGCACCGCCCCCCCGCTTGTCGCGGTTATGAGCTTTCGCGTGGTCGACCAGAATGCGGCGAAGGAGCCGAGCGGAAACTGCGAAGAAATGAACCCGGTCCTGCCAGGCTATGTCGGCATCGACAAGGCGTAAGTAGGCCTCGTTGACCAAGGCTGTGGCCCGCAGAGTGTGGTCTGAACGTTCGGCGCGCAGACAACGCGATGCCAGCTTGCGCAGCTGCTCATAGACAACCGGCATTAACTCGTCAAGCGCCGCTTTGTTCCCGCTACCCCATTGTTGCAGGAGCTGTGTCACTAACTGCCGTTCTGGAAGCATCTGCTTGGTTCCCATTTAGCTGAGTCCGCTGCGCCGTTCAATTCTCGCGTCCCGGCCCCGTGGCTCTGGGTTGCGGTGCGCAAGTCTACATGGGTCAGAAAGGGAACTCGTTCGAGCGTGCGCTCATCCCGTCCTCCCTTGGCGCGGAGAGGCTGGCTGATGCCGCGAAATGGTGACTTTCCCATGGAGCTTGCTATCGTTCAAGGCGGGCCCTGTTGCGCACCAGAGTATCACAGTTTTCCAACTGAGCAATGTGACAAAACGCGTTCATCCTGTTGATCCCGTCAATGCCCAGCTAGCCTCGCCCGCCCCATGCTCTTGCCGCCCCATGCTATAGTCCGATCAAACGCATGGGATCCTTAATCTTCTTATTTTTTCCCTGGGGTTTGATTCTCCAGGCAGTAGCAATTGTCCACTTCATTCGCCGCCGCCCCGACGGCTACTGGTTGTGGATCATTATCTTCTTCGGGGGACTTGGGGCTCTGATCTACATTGCCGTCGAAGTGATTCCCGACGCTGGCCTGATGCGCCAGTCATTCAAAGTATTTCCCCGGCGCAGGAGAATTCACGAACTCGAATCGGCCATTCTGGACAATCCATCGGCCGGAAATTACGAAGAACTGGCTGATCTGTATCTGGAAGAAGGAAAATATGCTCGCGCCCGCCAGTGTTACGACAAGGCGATTTCATCGCGCACTGACTCGCTTGACCCCTTCTATCGCCGGGGGATGGCAGCAACCTTCATGGGCGACTTCACCGCAGCCTTGCCCGATCTCGAACGTGTAGTCGCGCAGGACCCCAAGTACGACTTTCAGCGCGCCGCCGCCTTGCTGGCCCACGCCTACGCCAACACCGGCCAGCCTGAGAAAGCCGAGGCTCTGTTTCGCGAGGTCACTAAAATCTCCACCTCGTCCGAAACTTATTACAACTACGCTTGCTTTCTCGCGGCTGAGCAACGCAATGCCGAGGCTCGCGAATGGGCCCAGCGCATTTTGGACAAGAAGCCGAACATGCCCGGATATCTGCGCCGCCGTGAGCGTCCCTGGTTCCGCAAGGCCACGGCGCTGCTGAGCCGGCTAAAATAGGCGCGAGCGTCCTCGCTCGTGCGGGCCGAGGAAAGGCGTCTATCTGCTACCCCGCCGGCGAGGTCGTCCACAGCAAATTGAAAATAGTCGCAGGCTCGCTAATTCGCAGCCAGATAGTCTCGCAATGCCCGCTGGGTTTGGAGATCGAGGGCTTCGCCGAATTGAGTGAGATCTTCGAGCAGGGCGTGCGGATCCATATGTTCAAGATGTTCCAGCGCTAAAGCAAAAACGCAGCGCCGGACCAGGTTGTACTCTTCGACCAACCCCATCGCTGTAAACCCCTGCGCTTGCCGCAGTCGGCCGTGCCGCTCGGCCGCTTTCATGGACGCGGTTGCCATCTCCTTCAAGCCCAGATTCATGACCTTCATGGTCTCATCAATCACTGGCAGGATGGGAGCCGTTCGTTTGCCGGCAGCTAGCTTGACCCGCTTAAGGTTAGGATCTGCCTGACTGTGCGTCAACCATCGCTTACGAACGCGGTTGCGATTGTCCTTAAGCAGAAACTTGAGTCGCTTGGCCCCGCCCGCGGAACGCGTAAACCGATTCTCCGCGGCGGATGAGCCCCGCTCCAACTGCTGGTTGATTTCTTCCTGCGCCTGACGCAGAGCGCTTTCGATTTCGCTCGAACGCCGGTCCCCGCGGGCAACCCGGCTCACATAGGAAGGATCTACGTTAAGCTTGCGCGCAATCCTCACATAAAGGCCGCGATATAATGCCTGCGGGGATTGTATTTTCGAATCTAAGTTTGTGTTAGAATTGTCACGGTACATGACAACCTTTCATGTAGACTGGCGACAGGGTGCCGCCTAACGCAAGTGTTAGAACACACGCGTTAGTTACAGTCTAGCAGGCGCACCATGAGCAACACAAGAGATGCAAAGCTCGAGTGGGCGAAACGGATCATCGCCCTTCGCCGTCGCCTCCAGATGAGCCAATCTGAACTTGGTCAGCAGATGAATGCTTCCGCGATGGCAGTGTCGCGCTGGGAGCGTGGTGTGCAGGAACCTCCGGCCAACATCTACGTTCAACTTGGTAACATCACTGGCGATCCCGAGTGTTGGTACTTTTGGGGCCGCGCAGGATTGAGCAGCGACGATCTGATGCGGGTTTTGCCCGCCGCCCGCTCCCGCTTGCGCAAAGATCGTATGTTAAAGCTGGAGGTCGTCCAAGCTGGAGCCCATCGGACACCCAAGCGCTCGGCTGACCTGGTAGCCATCCCGTTTCTGCCAGTTGTAGCAGCCACGCATGGCGGCAAGGGCGATCCGGTGGAAAGCCTTAATGATATCCCTCCGGAAACCATGTTGGCTGCGCCCAGCAAGTGGTGTCCCAACCCGGCCTATACCAGTTGTCTGCGGGTTCATGGCCGTTCCATGATGCCACTCATTCACGACGGCTACATCATCGTGATCGACACTTCGCAGACCAATCGCGCCAAGCTTTATGGGCAGATTGTGGTGGCGACTCACAAAGATCACGGCCTTATCGTATCCCGCCTGCAACGCTTTGATCACACCGAGGTTCTGGTTCCGGAAAACCGGGAGTATGAGTCCACTGCCGTATCCATCAATGGCTGGCGGATCGTCGCCAAAATCCTTTGGTGGATTGGGCAAGCCGCTTAGGTTGTTTCCCCGCACTGCCTGCACCAAAATTATAGGCCCACCCTTTTCGTCTGAACTCGAATAAGGGTGGGCCATGTCGCTACGGATTTGCCTTACTTCTTTTCTGGCTGTGCCCGTGGCTGCTGTTTCTGCTGCATGTGTTGTTGCTGCTGCTCGTGTTTTTGCTCCATCTGCTGGGTCTGTTGTTGGTGCCGTTGTTCGGTCTGCTGCCTCTGCGCCTCATTCGCGTTCTGTTGCGTTAGACGTTGATGCTCCTGCTCCTGTTTCTGCGCCAGCTTTTGGTGGTCCTGCTGCTGTTTCGCGTACAGCTTCTCCTGCTGTTGCTGGTATTTCTGGTCCGTTTTAGCGTTCCCCGTGTTCGGAGCCGGAGGACGCTCGTGCGCTTGCAGGTCCTTGGCATCGTTTGGAACAGGGGGACGCGGAACATTGTTCGCTGGACGACCGCCCTGCTCGTTGCCACGCTCTCCTGCATTCGGCGGACGCGGAACGTTGCTCTCCGGACGCCCACCCTGCTGATTTCCTCGCTCTGCCGCAGCCGGAGGATGGTACGGTGCTCCTGCCTCTCTGGCCGGCACCGCTCCCCCACCCTTCAGTTCTCCTGGTCGAGCCGTGGCTGCGACTGGTGGCCTGCCCTGGTTAACCGAAGCCCGTTGTTGCGGGTCATTGCGAGCCGCTTCCTCGTGCTGAGTCTGAGCAGCTACGGGCGGTATGTGTCGCTCGTGTTCAAACGACTGTTCTTCCGACGTCGGGCGAGCCTCGAGGCCACCATTGCCTCCGTTATAGCTCACGCGGTTTACCGTGGTGTTGTTTATCACGGTGGTGTTATAGGTGTTGTGAATATTCGTGATATTCACGTTGTTGACGGAACGATTGTAGAAGAACTCTCCGCCTCGCCATTCGCCACCTTCATAGCCATGGCCGAAATAGCCGAATCCGTAATTGATGCCGCCGTAGAATCCGATATGCGGACCCCAATAACCGACGTGGAAAATAAATGCAGAGCCGCCCCAACCCCACCAGCCCGGCGTCCACAGGAATCCAGGTTGCGGTGCCAGCACCCATGTGCCGGGCACCCAATAGTAGCCGTCAGGGCCGTAGGCCCAGTAGCCCGGCGTCCAGATATAACCAGGGGAAGGACACGGGGGCTGTTCGTAAACCGGCAACGCCGGCGGACCGAAGTTGACAGAGATGCCGATACCGATCTGCGCGCCCGATGTTGCCGGCAGCGCCATCATCACAATTGCGAAAAATATCGAACACAGTACTACTGAAGCACTGCATCGCATTCGTTTCATGGTTCCTCGTAGCTGCTAAGTTTGTGCCCCACAAGTTGGGGCAGATTAAAAATCTTCGTGCCACACAACACAAACCCAGACTCGAGCACTATGTTGCGCCGACATCCCGGATGTGCGGATAACGATAACAGCTCCGCACCTGCGCGACTAGCTGCGTACGCGCAACCCTAGCGGAGGGTAAGGATTAGCGCACGCGCAATCCATACGGTTAGCGCTGTAGGCATTTTACTTAGTTGCTGTACAGGGTGGCCCACGCGGAGCTCAAAAAAAGCTGTCAGTTCCATTTCGGACAGATTCGTCGGATGGCCCGCGGGCGGGACCGCTCGTATTCCCGCCCCGTTTAGAAACTTGTCACGCACCTGGCTGAGCTACTTGAACGATGTTGTTGCGCACAGCGTAGAGCACCAAATCGCTCACCGAGTGAAATTGAAGTTTACGCATGATATTAGAGCGGTGAGTTTCCGCGGTTTTTACGCTCAAGCCCAGAGTCACCGCGACTTCCTTGGTGCTGCTCCCCTCCGCCAGTAACTGCACCACTTCACGTTCCCTGGGAGTCAGCGGGTTGCGCCCGGGCAAAAAGGATGTCCCACCCCTCAGGTAGCCCTGCAACACCATTGCTGCTACCTTCGGCGTGAAATATGTCTTGTCGCGCAGCAAGGCGTCCACCGCAGCCACCAGTTCACATCCGGAATCAGATTTCAGCAGATACCCCCGCGCGCCAACATCCAGCACGTCATGGATGACCTGGTCGGAATCATGCAGGGTGAGGATGAGGACCTTCGTAGCCGGATTCGTCTTCACAATCTGTCGCGTCGCCTCCAGTCCGTTCAGCCCCGGCATGCTTACATCCATGACGACGACGTCCGGAATTAATTGCGTCGCTTTTTCGACTGCCTCGCGGCCGTTACGGGCCTCTCCACACATTTGCCATTCAGGCTGTTGCTGAAGTATTGCGATCAGACCTTTGCGCACTACTTCATGATCGTCAGCTACCAAGATGCGAAATGCTGCCACAGAACACCTCCTAGGAATCTGCTTTTGACCCCAGGCAGCGCCATCAGGCGCCGACCCGTCCTCGTGATTGCCTGCACCTGGACGCAGTCAACCCCAACCTTCCGTGGAAATTTCGCCAGAGAGACTTCGGTAGCGCGATTCCAAGTTACTTTCAGTTTCTAAAGCACCAGCCTTGCCAAATCGGGAAATACTGTAGACTCCTGAGCTTAGGATGTGGCAATCTGCCCGGCTGTGTAATTTTTACTAGGCAATCTAAACCACGCTGCAGTGATGCAACCCAGTTTTGCACAACCTGTTGCCGAGATCGTGTGGCGAAGGAGCGCCACTAGCTCGGCGACGTTGACATTTAGCTGGCCCAGTTCTATCGTTGCGACCCGGACAGCAATGAATATCGTCAAGTCAACCCACCGCTTCGAAGAGTGGTTGGGCCGCCACACCACGCTGGTGCAGGCTGATTTACGCCTCAAGCATCAGCGCATGGCGGAGGCCCCATTTCCTTTTCTTCGCGCGACCTTCTATCGCTGGATGCAGATCTGGCCTGAGATTTGTCCTGACCTGGCCAAAGCTCCCAGGGTTCTCGCCGTGGGCGATCTCCATGTGGAGAATTTTGGCACCTGGCGGGACGTCGAAGGCCGCTTGGTCTGGGGGATCAATGACTTTGACGAAGCCGCCATCCTGCCCTGCACCCTCGATCTGGTGCGTCTCGCCACCAGCGCGATGTTCGCCATTGCCGCAGGCCACCTCGCACTGAAGCCCAAGGATGCCTGCGCCTCGATCCTGGAAGGCTACAAGGAATGTCTCGTCCGCGGCGGCCAGCCCTTTGTGCTCGAAGAGAACAATGCCTGGCTGCGGCAGATCGCAACTGGAGTGCTGCGTGACCCGGTTCACTTCTGGCGCAAAATGGACGGCCTGCCAAAGGTACGTGGCGAAGTCCCCGTCAGTGCGCGGGAAGCTCTTGAGCACTTGATGCCGGAGAACTCACTCAACTACAGGACCGTTCGCCGGGCTGCGGGTCTGGGAAGTCTGGGGCACGTTCGCGTAGTTGCAATCGCGCTCTGCCGTGGTGCCAAAATCGCTCGCGAAGCCAAGGCGCTCGTGCCCTCCTCAGTTTACTGGGCCAGTGGAGACGACGGTCCTTCCGAGATCATGTACCAGGCCATCATCAGCCGCGCCGTTCGCGATCCCGACCCTTTTGTGCAACTGCGAGGTCGCTGGATTGTCCGCCGCTTGTCACCACATTGTTCCCGCATCGAACTAACCGTTCTGCCCACCGATCGCGACGAACTCCGCCTTCTTTCTGCTATGGGATGGGAAACCGGCAACATTCACCTCGGCAGTGTAGACGCCTGCAAGTACATCCGTCGCCACCTCAGCCGCCTCAAGCCAAGCTGGCTCTACACAGCCGCAAAGAGCATGGAAGAGGCGGTTGCCGGTGACTGGCGCACCTGGAAAAAATCTGCGGGCTCCTGAAGCATTCCGTTTCAAGCGATCAGATCTGTCGAGGGAACCCGTAGCAAATTGCGTCTGCCGATTCCAGCCGCGCCGCGGTTCCTGCGGTCTCACGTCTCAGCGCATTCAGCAGTTCGTCCAGGATCACCTGCAGCGATTCTGGATCTTCTCGGAACGCACGCCGCACACTTTCCCGGTCAACCGCCAATTCGCCAATCAGCCGCGCACCTTTGATATTAGGCTCTTCGACCACCGGCAGAACCCAGCCCCCCAGACGCTGTTTGCGGCGATCCACTTTCTTATCTCCAACCGTGGCAAACGGATAGTCCAAACTCCCCGTCGTCATCCAGTGCACCACCAGTTCCTCCACGTGTCCACCGCAGCAGGCCGCATAAATACCCCGTCGACTGGACAGTTCGTCCTGCCACTCCAGAACCTTCAGTTTGTCTTCCCAATGGCTCTCCGCCACCAGAAACCATACCTGCCCCGCTAATCGTTCCTCGCCGCAGATCGTGCACTCCTGCATCTTTGGGTTGTCCATACGTCCTTTTTATGCGGACTGTTCGGTCCGGCTCATTGCCTTCTCGGATAGTTCCTGCCCATTGTGAGCTTCCACGGGCTTCTTCTTGGCTACGGCAGACCGCGAAACTGTAACCACTCCTCGGCCCTTTTCGTACGATAGCGTCAGCGCGAACGCACACTGGTCGCATAGCCAGTAGTATTCAATGCGATTCGCCGGCTGGCCTCGCCAGTCCGCTCGCCGCAGCGTAGACCGTTCGAAAGGTTCCGTTTCCACCAGGAATAGTTTCCCCTGCCTCAGTTTGCGGAATGGGACGAAACAGGCTGGATTTGCGCATTTGTGCAGCACCGGTGAAACCTCCGAAATGCCGATCTGAGTCAAGGGCGAGCATTGCGGATGCACGCCAAGGTCCGAAGTGCCATGGCGGGCGCGCTCGTCAAACCACTTTGAATGCATCAGGCTGCACATGACTGCTTGCGTCTCCAGAAACTGACGTGCCCGCCTGCGGTCCCTGGTGACGAAATCTCGGCATCCCTCGTGCCATATCTGGTTGTCGGCAATATTCTCAGTTCTCCCTCTCGACGAATTCCCGCGCAATCCCTATCATGGAAGACATCCCACTAGATCGAGGTAACAATATGGCCGAACCAACTTACGAAGAACTAAAAGCCCGTTTAGCCGAACTGGAGAAGCAAGGCCCGCGTCGCACCGGCAGCCTGGAATTTCGCGTCAGCGAAAAAGGCGGAGTCAGCGTGTATGGCCTCGGCCGCTTTCCCGTCACGCTGTATTACGAACAATGGACGCGCCTGCTGGACGCCGCCGAAAAGCTTCGCGAATTCCTTGAAGAAAACAAATCGAAACTCAAGCTCAAAGACCAATAGCTTCGACCGCGAGCAGTATCTCTATCTCACTACTCGAGGCCGACGCAGTGGTCTGCCTCGCGAAATCGAAATCTGGTTCACTCATCGTGACGGACGCTTCTACCTGATCGCCGAATACCCCACCTCGCAGTGGATCCGGAATCTACAAGCCCATCCGCAGGCGCAGGTACGAGTTGCCGGTGAAAACTTCACAACTCGTGCCCGCATAATCTCTCCCGAAACCGAA
>JABDBE010000004.1 GCA_013288805.1 Acidobacteriota bacterium | reverse complement strand
CCCTCCAGTGGATGGAAATGCAGTCTTTTATTCATAACCTGGGCGATTTCCTGGACATTTTTGGTGGCTACCTGGTGGTGAGGTTTTTCATTCCCGACCTCGAGACCGTCCGGCGTGCCATAAAGACGTTAGCCGTTGTTTGCATCATCCAGGGCGTCTGTATGCTCAATGAGCAAATTGCTCATGTGAATGTCTTCGGTTACGTGGGAGGGTATGGGCCCGGGCTGACCATAAGAGAGGGAAAAATCCGCTCGCAGGGCGTGCTGGGATGTATCTCCGCCGGCGGGTTCGCTGGGGCTCTGATTCCATTATTTCTGTGGCTTTGCACGGAACGAAAATGCCGGATGCTTGCCTATGCCGGTCTCGCCGGTGCGATTATTATGGTATTCACGTCGAATTCGAGCACGTCGCTCCTGGCGCTTGCAGCATCAGCTTTAGGTATTCTCTTTTGGCCCCTGCGCAAGCAGATGCGCTTAGTTCGCTGGGGATTGGTGCTGCTCCTGGTGGGGCTGCATCTGTCGATGAAAGCGCCAGTTTGGGCTTTGATCGCTCGTATTGACCTTACCGGCTCCTCCTCCGGCGATCACCGCTACCAGTTGGTGAATGCCTGCATCATGCATTTCAGCGACTGGTGGCTGCGTGGATTCAAGGATTACAACCAGTGGGGATGGGGAATGTTTGACCGCTGCAATCAGTTTGTAGTCCAAGCCGAGGACGGGGGCCTGTTGGCTCTGGTGGCTTATATCGCGATTTTCAGCAGGAGTTTCGGAGCGATTGGAATGGCCAGGAAAAGGGTGCAGGGAGATCGCGGGCGCGAATGGCTCCTGTGGTGCTTGGGTTCCACTCTCTTTTCTGTTGTCGCAGGGCACTTCGGCATTAATTATCCGGCCATGATGGAGATAGGCTTGTTCACCTTTTGGACCCTCAGTTCCGTCGCCACCTTCGAGGCGACGCCGCCGACGGTCCGGCGTGTGGAGGCGCTGGCCGACGAGCAGTTCGCGTCTGCTCTCGGCGCAGCGGAGACCTATCTGCCCGACAGCGAATCAAAGGAAGTAACACCAGCATATTTTTTGCGCAGCGTCGTAGGACGCACGCGTCGCTGAACAGACGATGCTTAAGTTTCCGCGGAACCTCTGACACCATGAGAAAGTCCAGATGAGCATCGCCCAAGGCCTCATACTTACGAGCGCGCGGGATTTAGCGATATCGGCTCACTATCTTATTGGCAGGCTCAAAGCGGAATTTTACGGTTCCAATTTCTAAATGTTCCCCGTCCGGTGCAGATTCAAACAACATTGTTATCCTGAGGGCGGGAACGTAAAAAGCAGGTAAAAACAACGTCATGAGCTTTCGCGACGGTCTGACCTGGTACTACGGCAATTACGGACTTCGTGGCCTTCTGGCTATATCCGCATATCGCCTGTTCGGACACCCCAAGGAGGTCGCTATACGTCCTCCATATATTCGAAACCCCGTGCATCTCCGACTTAAGACTTCGGACGAGGCAACATATGTGCAGATTCTGCTCTGGGGACAGTATGCGTTTGACCTGCCGTTTTCTCCGAGAGTGATTGTTGATGCTGGGGCCAACGTCGGGATGGCTTCGATCTTCTTCGCCCATAAATACCCGGGAGCGAAGATCATTGCGATGGAAGCCGAGGCCTCGAACTTCGACTTACTCGCCAGAAACGTTCGCCCCTATCCAGCGATCATCCCGATTCATGCAGCTCTCTGGAGCCGAGACGGAGAGATTGGTGTTTGTGAGGCCGATCCAGCGAGCGGGGTCAGCGGAAACTGGGCGTTTGTAACTCGCGAAGGGCCTGGCGTTAAAGTTCGTGCCATGACAATGCCCACTCTCATGAAGGAACTGCAAATCCAAGCCGTCGACCTAGCCAAAATAGACATTGAAGGCGCTGAGAAGGAGGTATTCGAAGCTGGCGACTGGATAAAGAGTGTGCGCTGCTTGATGATCGAATTACACGACCGGTTTAGGCCGGGGTGCAGCGAAGCGGTTAACTCGGTCGCAGAAGGATTCTCAAGGTTACAGCGGGGTGAAACGACCCTATACCTCAGAAATAACGAGCAAGAAGCGGCCTAAAAGAGAAATTATGAGCGACAGTAATAACCGCGTGCGCGTTCTGTTCAGCTTTCCCCTGAGGCTTGGTGCCGACAGGATCTGCGGCATCGCGTGGCAACAGGTGAACGGCCTAGCGGCTGCAGGAGCAGACGTGTTAGTTTTTCCGGCCTCGATTTCCCGTCCGGTGGCATCGAACGTGAGAGTCTCGCCCACCCTGGCAAGGGGCAAACTACGGCTGCCGTATAAGATCCTGGGAACGATGCGGGCCTGTGCCTTGCACGATCACATAGTGGCCCGCCGACTCAAGAAATTGGTGGGGAAGATCGACATCATTCACGCCTGGCCGTTAGGGGCAATGGAAACGCTCGCGACGGCAAAGCGGCTGGGGATCCCGACCGCCCTGGAAAGATGCAACGCGCATACGGGATTTGCGATGGAGGTTGTGCAAAAGGAATGCGGCCGCTTGGGCATCGTGCTGCCGCCCGACCACGAGCATGCATTCGACGCAGAGAAATTGCATAAAGAAGAAAGTGAATACAGGCTGGCAACGCGTGTGCTTTGTCCTTCGGATTTTGTGGTGAAAACCTTCCTGGATAAAGGATATGCCCCAGAGCAATTGGCGCGACACACCTACGGATATGACGAAAAGGTGTTCTACCCCGGCAACGAGCCGCGAGACCCGAAGCGCGGGCTGACGATGATATCCGTGGGAGTGTGCGCGGTGCGGAAAGGTCTGCACTACGCGCTCGAGGCGTGGCTTCGATCCCCGGCTTCGAAAAGCGGAACGTTCCTGATTGCCGGAGAATTCCTGCCGGACTACCAGAAAAAACTGGCGCCGATGCTCGCACATCCGAGTGTGAAAGTTTTGGGTCATCGCAACGACGTGCCGGAGTTGATGCGAAAGAGCGACATTCTGGTACTTCCCAGTATCGAAGAAGGTTTTGGTTTGGTGATCGCGGAGGCGATGGGCAGCGGATGCGTTCCGCTCGCGTCCGAGGCTTGCACTGAGATTTGCAGCCACATGAAGACAGGGCTCATGCATCGCGTGGGAGACGTCGAAGCGCTGACCCAACACATCACCATGCTCCATGAAGATCGCGCCCTGCTGGAAAGGCTACGCACTGGGAGTCTGGAAGCCGCTCCCGGAGTCACGTGGGGTGCCGCCGGGCGAGTGCTGCTCGACGCGTATCGCGAAACGATTGCCGCCCACCGAGCGGGCGCCCTCAGCGAGGCCGCACACTCCCGGTGACGAGTGATGAGTTTTATGAATCCTAAAGTATCTGTCGTGATCCCGACCTATAAGCGGCCGGCCATTGTTCTGAAATGCATTGAGAGCGTGCTGACCCAGACGTTTTCCGACCTCGAAGTCATTGTTGTGGACGACGGTTCGGCGGACGACACGGGGAATGCCATTGCGAAGACCTTTGGCGATCGGGTCCGCTATTACTACCAGGTTAATCAGGGTGCCGCCGCGGCTCGGAACAAGGGAATCGCCGAAGCACGGGGCGAGTGGATCGCCTTTCTCGACTCCGACGATGAATGGGAACGCGACAAGCTGGAATGGCAGTTCAAGACTCTCGAGCGACTTAGCCCACAGTGCGGCGGGTGTTATACCGATGTTCGATTGAAGAACCACCCAGAAACACGCACCTTCTTCCAACTCTCGGAAGGGAGCTACCGGCACGAGGGAGAGATGGGTGTTAGCCCGGACGCGTTGAAACTGCTCGTAAGACCGGGCGGCGCAGGCATGGTGATCTGTTTGTCGTCTTTTATGGGACGAGCCGACCTGATCAGGAAGACAGGGGGTCTCGACGTCAAGCTGCCGTACAGCCCGGACAGCGAATTTTTGTTTCGGTTGGCGATGCTGACGAGCTTCTGTTATGTAAACCGCCCGCTCATTAGGTTTGACCGCTCGCCCGTGGAACAGCGCCATGTAGGAGTGAGCGCGCAATGGACCAAGACGGATTTTTTCCTTCGGGATGGCCAGACCCGGCTCGAAGGACTTCTGCGCTTTCGCCAGAGCTTGCCGGGGGAAGTCGTTAAGCTCATTCAACAGCAGTTGGGCTCAATCCACAACGGCTGGGCGAATTGGTATCTGACGACCGGACAATATGGAAAGGCGCGAGAATCCGTCTCGCAAGCGATGCGGCTGGATCCGAGCTTCAATATCGCCGTGAAATGGTTTCTGACGTGGACAAGCCCAACGCTGGCGTGCAGGACAATACGTTATCGTCAGGAAAGAAGTCCACAGTCTCTCGCCTGACCAGCCCTCTCTAGAATGGCTTTCATGAAAACCGATCACGAGCATAGCTTCGGGCGCAACATCATCATCTGTTTGGCAACGGCACTGGGCCTCTGTGTTGTCGTAGAACTTACGTGTCTGTCACTTGGGATTGCTCCATTGTTCACGCCGAACTTGCCGCTCAACGAAAAAATGCGCTTCCTCCGGGAACATCGACCTGGCTCAGCGCCAACCACCGTCGTCAGTGGAGCGAGTATTGCGCTCAACGACATCGACAGCGATCTGCTCCAAGACGAAGAAAAACGTCCCTTCATCAATCTGGGAGCCAACGGCATCTCGGTGCCAACCTCGCAGGAGTTTTACCAGCGGCTGGCAGATGTTTATCCGGTGCGTGAGGTTATCTTCGCCGCGAGCCCGATCGAAATGCGGGATGCATACCGTTCGGATGTCGACGTGCCCGCCCCTGTCTTTCGCCGCTACGTGCTAGGCAGGATGACGATGGCAGAAGAATTCACTTATCGTGACATTTCGGGATTACTGTCGTACTGGAAGAACTGGAATGACTATCACAGCCGAACATCGCCTACCTCCATGGCATTCACCAAGACCGGTGCCGTGCCTTTGGAAATCGATGTCGGTCCCGCGGGACCTCGGGCTGGAATTAGCGAAGCTCTCGACCTGACTCCCCACTGCACGCGTTGCATGGGCGATCTAGCCCAATTTTGCGGGGATGTCCGGGCAGAGGGTCGGCCCTTCACCATTGTGCTGGGGCCGGTCTTACCTGATGTCATCGAACAAAACCCGAGAGTTCGCGCTGTTATCGCGGACCGCAAGGAGCAATTTCGAACCGTCGCCGAAGAATGCAACGCCCAGCTTTTTGACATCACCGATTACGCCACAGTTGATGATTCGTGTTTCGCGAATTCCCTCCACTTGAATGCGCAAGGTATGAGCGCGATGACGGCGCAATTGGCACGTTTCAGGCGAGGTGAATCGATTCCTAAAGGGACGACGTTAACCTGTGGCGGGCTCCATCTGGCGACGACCTCCGTCACGCATCAGGGATCATTGATCGCACCATCTAGCTCCCACTGACGCAGGTGTATAAACACTTCCACATTTTTATCCTTGATTGAGTAGTTACCGAACTCCCTCTGATTCCCTATGGTATTCGCGTCGTATAGTTTCCTCTTCATCTTTCTGCCGATAGCCCTCGTGGGCTACTATCTGGTGGCCAAGCTCGGGGCAGAGTACGCGGTCAGCTGGCTGGTACTAGCCTCACTGGCCTTCTATGCCGCTTGGAACCCCGCGTTTGTGATTCTGCTCCTATGCTCCATTGCGTTCAATTTCGCGATCGGACGAGGACTGCTCGCACGCCAGAAGGAAGAGAACAAAAAATCCCGAAGTCGTCTTCTCTTCTTCGGGGTTGCTGCGAATCTTATTGTGCTTTTTTCCTTCAAGTACTTGGGACCAATCCTTTCGTGGGGACATTCGATTTCACTGCTCCCCTCCCGATTCGACTTCAACGTCGTACTGCCGTTGGGTATTTCGTTCTTCACTTTCACACAAATCGGATACCTGGTTGACTGCGACCACGGTCGGGGAAAGGATCTCGATCTCATCCGGTACGCCGCGTTTGTAACTCTATTTCCTCACCTCATTGCTGGACCCATACTGCATGTTCGTGAGATCGGGCCTCAATTACTTAATCCCGATACCTACCGATTGCGGTCCAAGAATCTATCCATCGGCACAAGCTTCTTCATTATCGGATTGGCGAAAAAGGTCCTTTTAGCTGACCCGCTGGCCGACGTGGTGAAAATCGGATTTGCGCATCCGGGCGATTTTGCGATGTTTGCAACTTGGTCGTATGCCCTCGCCTATTCTTTGCAACTGTATTTTGATTTTTCCGGCTACTCGGATATGGCCATTGGGTTGGCCTACATGTTCGGGATCAAATTTCCGATCAATTTCGACTCCCCATATAAGTCCAGAAACATCATTGAGTTTTGGAAGCGCTGGCACATTACTCTGACCCTATATTTGACTTCCTTGCTTTACAATCCGATAGGTCTTTACCTCAACCGCCGCCGACTTCGTGCAGCACAAGGGGCGCTCAATCGCGGCGCTAAGACGGTTAGCGCTTTCAATTCTCTTGTGTTAATCCCAATTCTTATCACCATGACGCTTGCGGGAATTTGGCATGGTGCTGGACTTCAATTCCTGTTGTTTGGGTTGATGCACGCCGCCTATCTGATCACCAACCACGCATGGCATTGGTTCGGTCCCAAGCCAAGCGCAAAGAACCGTGGACGGCTTGTCGAAGCTGGAATCGTCGGCTTCAGCGTTGTCTTGACCTATGTGGCGGTAGTCGCCACCCAAGTAATGTTCCGTGCGCCCTCTGTGGGTGCGGCGTTCCAGATGTTCGGAGGGATGATCGGGTTACATGGTGTCGATCCGATTCCAGTGCCAAGCACTGTTATGACGGTCTTCGGACACTTTGGCCCTATACAGACATTTCTCACTAAAACCCATCATTTCCTGGCAGTCCCCGCTGAAGATGGCACCCCTGCCCCGGCAAGCCTAGCCCTCCGTTTCTTCATCGTTTGGGCATTGCCGAATAGCCAGACGATCATGGCGAAATTCTCACCAACCTCAACTCAGGTTAAACCTGATACGTCGCCATGGCTGCTATGGCAGCCGACGGTCCGGTGGGCATTGGCGCTCGGATTGTTGCTCGCCCTTTCGCTGATGTCCCTCCAACAGACGAAGGTGTTTCTGTATTTCCAGTTCTAGATAACCGATTGTGAAAGAGTATAAATTTTGACGCCATCTATGACGCCAACGAGTTCCCGGAAACGAATGGATTTCGCCGGTCTTTACTTCCGTGTCAGGGGATATATCGATCGATTGATGCTGGGGGACAACCTCAGGGCAAAGACCACTCGTGGCGCCGCGCTGCTAGGAAGCGCAAGCCTCGGCGAGCAGGCGAGTCGATTTGCCCGGAACATGCTCTTGACGCGGATTCTCGCACCGAGCGCCTTTGGCACCATGGCCATTGTCATGTCTTCCGCGTCGATTGTCGGGTCCCTGACCGACGTGGGGTTGAGGGTGTCCGTCATTCGAAATCCAAGGGGACGGGAGACCGCTTACCTCAACGCAGCCTGGTGGCTGGCCATGGGACGCAGTTTCGGTGTTTATGCCATTATTTTCGTCATGGCTCCTCTCGTCGCGCGATTCTATGGAAACGTGGAACTCTCTGCGTTGCTTCGCGTGGCGTTGCTGGGCGCCCTACTGGAAGGCGCGATGAGTCCGCGCTCCTGCCTACCGCAGAAAGACATGAAGTTCGGGCGCTGGGCTGCAATCAGCAATGGAGGTGCCGTCTGCGGTGTCATTCTTACGGTAATTCTTAGCTTTATCATTCGTGACGTCTGGGCGTTAGCAATTGGATATTGTAGCGAGAACGTCTTCAGATGTTTGTTATCGTATATTTTGTGTCCTGGATTGCCATCATTCGGGTGGGACAGAGCCGCTGCTCGCGACCTCCTGAGCTACTCAAGGGGGGCATATGGCTTGTCGTTTCTGAACTTGATCTTCACGCGCACTGACATTTTCGTTCTCGCCAAGCTGTACTCTCCGACAGCGTTGGGGCTGTATACGATGGCAGTCTACTTGGTCCAAACCCCAACAGGGTTCATTCAAAACATGGTGGGCTCGACGCTCTTGCCTGCCTTCGCCCACGTTCAGGAGGACCACGAGCGCCTCAACCGCGTCCTGTTAGAAGCTACTTCGTGGCTCATCGTATTAGGGCTTCCTGTTGTTGTCGTCATCTGGTTATACGCCCCTTCTCTTCTCAGGCTCACTTACGGGGCTCGGTATGTAAAATCCGCCGGCCCCTTGGCCGTCGCCTCGGCAGTAGCCCTCCTGAGTGTCCTGAATGGCGTCGTCACGGACGCTTTTTCCGCCTTGGGACGACCGGCTCTGCACCGCCGCGCGGTTGCTGCTTCTGCGGCGATTATGATCGTCGCGATCTATCCCGCTTCCAAGATGCTGGGGGTGGTGGGTGCCCAAATCGCAGCTCTACTCGCGATTGGGGCGAGCTACTTCCTTCAAATTATACGGATTCGCGCGCTCACAGGCTTGGACTTGGCTCGGTATGGAATGGCATTCGTACGTGTGGGGTTGGTATGTGCGGCAATTCTTTGTGGCGGCCTTAGCATTCGCTTCCTGGGCTTAGCTGAAGGGATCACGGCCCAAATAGCTTTGGGGCTGTCCGCGTTCTTGCTGGCATACGGCATTTGTGTACCAGCCGTTCTGCGACTGAAAGAGGATGCTTGAATTCCGTTAGTAAATTCTCTGTTATGAGTCGTCATTGTGATAATCCGGACGTCTCCTGCCAGGATAATTTGACGATATGACTCCTCTAATAGAGATGTGGGTCCTAGGATCCGGCGCTTCGACAGATACCGAAATCGACCGATGAACAACGGACCGTTAGTATCGGTAATTATCCCGACTTTCAACCGGATGCGACAGGTAGAGGCCGCTCTCCGGAGTGTTCTGACGCAAACGTACCGCAAGTTCGAGGTCATCGTCGTCGACGACGGCTCTACAGACGGAACGGGCGAGGCCCTTCAAGAAATTATCAGCGCAGATGACGATGGAGGAAAACGAATCCGCTATTTCTTCCAATCAAATCAAGGACAAAGCGCCGCTCGGAACAAAGGGACCGATGAAGCTCGCGGAGAGTGGGTCGCATTCTTGGACTCGGATGATGTCTGGCTCCCTGAAAAACTCGAATGGCAAGTCCGTGCCGTCGAGCAGTTCAATGGTAAATGTTGCGCTTGTATAACGGACGCGAGGCTAGTAGACAACCTCGGGATGGACACGACAGCTTTCCGCGAGAGCGGAAAACATTACGAAGAAACGCTAGGAATAGAACCTGAAGCACTAGGAAGTCTAGTGAAATGCCGCGACCCCTTTTGGGTTTCTACCCTTTTGGTCCGTAATGACGTTGTTAAACAGCTTGGATCGTTTGACACTCAACTTCGATATGCGGAGGACCACGATTTCCTATTCCGGCTGTCTCTTGCGACTTCCTTCTGCTATGTTAATAAGCCGCTGGCGTTACTTGATCGGAGTAAGTCTCCCGAAGGTTCAAATTGCCGCCCGTGGGACGAGGTTGAAGTGCGCCTCCGAGGTACCCAGTCAATGTTCGAGAAGTGGTTGAAATTGGACTCGAAGCTTCCGGCGGACGTGCGGAAAACCGTCGTCCGGAGCCTGAGACATGTTTATAGTGCCCGGGCAAACTGGTGCCTGGAACACAAACGTTATGAAGAAGCGAAGCACGCGGCGTACAAGGCCATGACGTATGAGCCAACGACCATGCTGGCAATCAAGTGGACTCTGACGCTCGTCGCTCCCAGTTTCGCTAGACGGATTTCGCCAAAAATGAGAGTGTATTGATCATCGTCCGACAAGTGGAAACCATTTCTAAGGAGTAAAGGCGTGCGTCGTCCGAAGCATCGGCCGCGGTTCAAGGACCCTTTGGAACTCTTGCCCAGGGGGCTCACCAAACTAAACAGCATTTGGATCAGTTTGGTCTATCCATTTGCGTCCAAAGGACGCAATTTATCATTTCATTTCACGAGTCATCTGGACAGACAAAGGTCAGTTAGAATCAGCATCGGCAATTCAGTCAGCGTACAAAAGGATGCGTGGCTCAACGTCGCCACCGATGACCCCACAGGTGAGCCCGTAATTGTGATCGACGACAATTGCTCCATAGGCTATGGAACGATGATATCGGCGAAGAATCGAATCCATTTGGAACGTGATGTGCTCGTCGGTCAGCAGGTCGTCATACTAGATCACAATCACGCGTATGAAGATATCATGACACCAATCTCTCAACAGGGTATTACCGAGGGCGGCAGAGTCCGAATTGGCCGGGGGTCTTGGATCGGTCGTGGGTCTGCCATTATGTGCGCAAGAGGAGAGTTGACGATAGGCCGCAATTGTGTGGTCGCGGTCAACTCGATGGTGACGCGAAGTATCCCCGACTACTCCGTAGTTTTTGGATCACCCGCGACGATAATTAGACAATATGATCCGGAGACCCGAGCCTGGCGTCTTGGCCCGAAGGGGAACCGGGACGCGCAGATTGAAGCGCTGTCCGTCCCGACCGGCGAATAATTCTTCGGTGTCCCCAATGGTAATTATTTCGTAGGAATAGAGACTCAATCTTGCATGAGCGCTGACGGGAATGATCTGTTTTGTTTGAGCAACAAAACGATCTTGGTTACCGGGGGCACACGCGGCATCGGCCAAGCTATTTCGCTCCGCTTCGCACGGGCGGGTGCTACGGTGATCGCAAATTATCTCCGCAACGAGCAGGCTGCCGAACAGTTGAAGGCGATCGCTGCGGAGGAACATTTGGCCATTACACTGTGCCGTGCGGACTTGACCAGCGAAAGAGGTCTGGAGCAGCTTGACCAATCGCTTCAAGAAGTGGGCCCGCATCTTTCTGGGTTGGTGCACTGTGCAGCCACTGGGATCCACCGGCCCATCCAGGAACTCACCGACCGCCACTTCGATTGGACGTTTAACCTGAATGTCCGCGTCTTCTTCAAGCTGATCAAACTTCTCATGGCACGCTTTTCCGAAGGATCGAGCATTGTGGCGGTCAGTTCTTGGGGAGCGTTGCGTGCCTTACCGTCCTATTCGTTGGTGGGCTCGTCCAAAGGCGCCCTCGAGGCATTAGCGCGTCACATGGCCGTAGAACTCGCGCCGCGCGGAATCCGCGTCAACATTCTGACGGCTGGCGCAGTGCTCACTGATGCCTGGAAAGCGATGCCGAATAGCGAAGCGCGTATCGCTGAGACCGTTCGTCGCACTCCGGCAGGACGCCTGGTTACAGCCGAGGAAGTCGCGTATGGAGCCCAGTTCCTTTGCTCCGACGCGGCAGCTGGGATTGTCGGCCATACCCTCGTTCTTGACGGTGGTACGGGAATCGTGGCGTAAGTTTGTGGGATCGAACGGCTTTGCTAGTATGTGACATGCTCCCAACCCGTCCTCACCTATTGGCAATCATTCAGCACAGTTGGATTAAGCAGATACACGAAAGGGAGAAATGAACGATCAAGATTATGTTTTGGATAAAGTCCGGCAGGCGTTTAAAAGTGCCTTCGATATCGACCCGCAATCGGTGACCATGGACACCACGGCAAGCGACATTCCCGCGTGGGATTCTGTGGGCCATTTATCTCTGGCTAGCAGTTTGGAAGAGGCCTTCGGGATCACTCTGGATGTGGATGAGTTGATGGAGATGGAGAGTGTTCGCGAGATCGTGCGCATTATCACTCCGAAGGTTTCCAAGAAAGTCTAAAGTGGCAGCCACTAGCGAACAGAATTTTGCGGGGCGATTAGTAGCGCACCTGGGACAGAGTTCTGACCTTATCGATGCAGCCAGCGGGCGGAGGATCTCCGCCGCGGAATTGCCGCGGCTGATTGCGGCGTACGGTTCCTCCTTAATCTCCGAAGGTTTGACGAAGGGCGACCGCGTGCTGATCGGTTGTTCCCTCTCTCCGTCGAGTGCCTTGGTTTATTTGGGAGCTATGTACGCCGGCCTCACGGCGGTGCCGGTGGACGATCGTGCGCTGACGGCGTCAGCGGGAATGCTGGCTGAAGCGACGGGTGCCAAAGCAGTGTGGACCGAAGCTGGTTTTCAGGGGAAGGGGATCCCGGAATCCGTTATTAGTCTTCAGGGCGACTTGGCCGAGGACGCGCCAAGAAACATGCTTCCCGCTGCTTGCGAGCATTCCGATCTTGCGGCTTTGATGGCGACTTCTGGTTCGACCGGTGTTCCTCGTTTCGTAATGGTCAGCCACGGGAATCTGATCGCCAACACCGAAGCCATTATTCGAAGCCAACGATTGGCTCAGGACGAAAGAGCCATGCTGATTCTCCCGTTGAGCTATTGTTTTGGCACAAGCGTTATGCATACGCATTTGTATCAGGGTGGTAGCGTGGTTTTCGACCGCCGCTTTATGTTTCCCGACAAAGTGCTACAGGCCATCGCAGAATTTGGATGCACCACGTTCGCCGGTGTTCCGACGGCTTATAACGTCCTTCTCCGACGATCGAATATTCGCCGAGTTGCTATGCCCAATTTGAAGCGCTTTCTCCAGGCAGGTGGGGCGTTGCCTCGGGAAAGAATCCACGAGATGCGATCGATCTTCCCGGCCAGTGAGTTCTATGTGATGTACGGGCAAACCGAAGCGACCGCCAGGATCTCGTGCATGGAACCCGAACGCTGGGACGAGAAACCGGGAAGTGTCGGACGGCCGTTGGACAATCTGACAATCCGGATCGCGGATGCGGAAGGAAACGACCTTCCTACCGGTCAAGTGGGCGAGTTGCTGGTAAAGGGACCATCCATTTGCTGCGGTTATTTAAATGATCCGGAAGAAACGGATCGCCATTTCTGCGGTGGTTGGCTGCGAACCCACGATCTGGTCCGCCAGGACGAGGAAGGTTATCTATGGATCGAAGGGCGCCAAGGGGCATTTCTGAAAATGAGAGGGATCCGAGTGAGTCTTGCGGAAGTGGCGGCAAAAGTCACCGCAATTCCGGGGGTTTATGAATGCGCCGCCCGCGCCGTCGATCATCCTGAGGCCGGAGAAGCTCTGGTTTTATTTATCGTGCCTGATCAGGGTACGACAGTCGTGATGGAAGAAGTTCGCCGACACCTTCCAGTTCATTGGGCTCTCGACTCGATCCGCTTGGTTTCTGAATTGCCAAAGACGTCCTCGGGGAAAATAGCAGCTTCGGCGCTTCCTGTTTGAACGAGAGATCTCCCATGCAGCAGTTTGAGGATAAAGTCGAGTCGCTTCTGTCAATGCCTCCTTACGGGCAACCTCCTGAAGAAAAGCAGGCGGGCCTGTTGGAAATACTTAAAAGCGAGTTGGATTATGCGTGCCAGAGGCATGAAGGCTACAGGAATTATGTTCAGAACTGGCCTCTGGATTATCAATCCGCCACGCACGTAGCCGATCTTCCTTTTCTACCGGTTGGACTTCTGAAGGCTGATCCGCCGTTATCTTTGGTGGATGTTGGCGAGATCAAGAGAACGCTGACCTCCAGCGCTACGACATCTCAATCACCGAGCCGAGTTGTGCTCGATTCGCCGACCGCACGGCGCATGACCAAGGGAGTAGTAACCATCGTGCGGGATTTCATCGGATCGGAACGCAGACCGTACCTGGTAGTCGACACGCCGGATTTCAGGGGGAGTTCGAGTGGGATGGGAGCAAGGGGCGCAGCCATTCAAGGGCTGCAACCTTTTGCCAATGGCATCACGTGCTGTCTCGGCGTGGATAAGCAAGGTGAGCTTACGCTGGATCAGGATCGGCTGAAAGATTTTGCGAAAGACCGTGAAGATATCGAAGTCCTGGTGTACGGCTTTACCTTCATTCTATGGAACCACCTGGTAAAGCCTCTGATGGCAGATGGCGTTCGTCTGAACTTGCCCAAAGCTCGGATCCTGCACAGCGGTGGGTGGAAACGTCTGCAAGACCAAGCGGTTGAAAAAAACGAGTTCAACCAGCAGTTGGCCCGGACCTTCGGATGTTCTCCTGACCGCATCATTGATTTCTACGGCATGGTGGAGACTGTGGGAGTCATTTACCCGGATTGTTCCGAAGGCAACAAACATGGACCCGCATTCGGCGACGTGATTGTGCGAGATCCGCTCACGCTTCAGCCAGTCGCCGAGGGAGAATATGGCATCGTTCAGGTTTGCAGCGTTCTGCCGACTAGCTTCCCGGGTCACCTGCTGCTCACGGAGGACAGGGCCCAAGTTATTGCCTATGACGGCTGCGCGTGTGGGCGACGCGGCATCAGTTTTCGCTTTGCCGGACGCATCCCGAAAACTGAACTCCGAGGCTGCGGAAATCTCCAAGTCAATCGTTCGCCGGTGAATTGAATGAGCAGCATTGCTTTGACAGCTCTTACGCAGAAGGTAGATTCGCCCGCAGAGATCACGGCAGCAGCGGTGCGATTGCGTCAAGCGGTTGCGGAAGCGGAGATTTCGCCGAATGACGCGATCAATGTTTTCGACGCGTGGGCGAGCAGTCTGGACGCTCGCGAATTTGGCGATGCCCCGGGAATCCCTTTCCTTCGAATGTGGCTAAGAAGAGGGACATTGGAACCGATCATCGCCCGCGAACTCGGCCCCAATGGCTTGCATGGCGGATGGAACGAATATGGTCAGGCCAAGTGCAAAGCTTTTCCCGTAGGCGTAGTGGGGCACTGGCCCGCGGGTAATGTAGAGATTCAGCCGATTCTTTCCATGACCTGCGCTCTTCTCGGGGGCAACGCCGCGTTGGTGCGTATTCCCAGCGGTCTGGTCGACTTGACGCAGCGCTTGATGGACAAGCTAGTTGAAAGCGATGGTGAGCAAATCCTGACGCGGCGCATTTTCATGGCTGGCTTTGATCACAATCGGCGGGATTTGCAAGAAGCAATGGCGCAATCAGTAGACGGGGCGATGATCTGGGGTGGCGAAGAGGCCGTTTTGCAGATTCGAGCTTTGCCCTTTCCCCATTGGGCGAGAGTCTCGGTTTTCGGCCCGAGGATGTCGGTCGCTGCGATGGATGCGGGGGCTTGGGGAAACCCGGAGCAACGAGACGCCTGGTGCCTGCGCATTGCGCGAGATGTTTGGCAATTCGACCAGCAGGCCTGTTCCTCACCGCAAGTGTTGTTCCTTGAGAAAGCGAATGGCAATTCGACGGCGCAGTTTGTCGCAGCTCTTAGGCACGCGTTTGAAGCTGAGAATCGAGCGCATCCCCGGCAAACCATTCCCGGCGCGTTGACCTCAGCGATTTGTCTGGCGCGCGCATCATGGTTGCTGAAGGACACGGCACATCAGGCATTCTTTCCGCAGAGTCCGGATTGGACATTGCTGTTCGGCTCAGGATCGGACATTCCCCAGCCGACTCAAGGCAAGACCTTGACCGTGCTCGAGGTGGACGATTTATACGAACCAATTTCGAACCTCGACGGGAATGTGCAAACGCTAGGTTTGGGCATAGCCGATCCAGAAAAAGAGAAGAAGCTTGCTCTGCTCGCCGGCAAAAAAGGTGTGGACCGAATCGTTAAACTGGGGCGCATGCATGTTTTTGTTCCCCCGTGGGACGGCATGGATTTAATCCGGCCAATGGTCAGAATGGTTCGGCACGTTTCATCGTCCGAGTAACACACTAGGAGAAAAACGAAATCATGAAGAATAGTCAGGATTTTCTTAGGAGTTTGGAAAAAAACGCCAAGATGCTGGCTCCTGCGGCACGGGCCACGGTCGAGGCCAACGCAGACCTCTGTTCGTGGCTGTTGAACCCGCTCGCGCAATGGGCTGACGCGGCCTATGGCGACCGCGCTTTTGATGATGCCGCGAAGGGTTACGCGAGGTATTGCCTGGGCGTGTGGAAATCTCAGCAGATGTATGAGAAGAAGGGCAAGTATACGCCCGAAGCACTCCCGGAACTCATGTCGGAAGTTTATGAGGACGAGGGCTACATGGTTCCCTACATGTGGGCGGCAATTTTGATTTATCCCTTCTGGCCGTCGATGATCAGCCACATCGAAATGTATCGTGATCATTTTTTGAAAGCGCTGCAACCTGGCGCTAAAGTTCTGGAGTTGGCCTCTGGTCATGGAGTGATGGGTTTGTTGGCAGCCGAGACTAGGTCCGACATCCATGTAGATGGTTTCGACATCAGCCCGCCGGCCGTGGCTGTGGCAAATCGTCTGCTTGCAGTCTCCAAGCATGGTCGCAATGTTACGTTTCAGGTCAAAGACGCGCTCAATTTAGATCTGACGGAGGAGCGAGCAACATATAAGGGAATTATTTCTGCCATGCTGGCAGAGCATCTGCAAGATCCGCGCCCGTTGTTCAAAGTGATCGCTCATCATCTCGCCGACGACGGTCTGGTTTTTTTCAGCACGGCGTTGGAGTCAGCGCAGCGTGATCACACTTTTGAATTTCACAACGAGAGCGAGCCGATAAAAATGGCCGAGGAGGTCGGGCTTCGGGTTACGCGGCTGGTATCTGATGCGGGCCAACCTGCTCCAGGCGGGCGTTTTCTTCCGCGCGCCCTGGCCATGATTCTGCGCAAGCGTTGAGGAGACCTTTACAATAATGAATCCGGTTGCAACCATGCCAATGACTGTCGAACCGAATCCGGCGAATCATGTCATAACGATGACCTTTGAAGAAGTAAAGGCACATCTAAAACAGCGATTCCCCTTCATTATGGTCGACAGGGTGTTGGAGTTGGAGCCCGGTAAACGCATCAAGACTCTAAAGAACGTCACGGGCAATGAGATCCAGTTTCTCGGACACTTTCCCGATTACGCCATCATGCCGGGAACATCCATGATCGAAGCCATCGGGCAAAGCGCGTCACTTCTGTTCAGCCACACAACAGGCAGAGGCATGAACCCAAAAGAATTCATGGCTCTGGCTGCCGTAAACGATATGAGGTTTTTAGTGCCGGTGTTGCCGGGGCATACGATGATCATGGAAGTGAAGATCATCAAGATGACAGACGAAGCGGCCCTGATCGAAGGAGTCGCCAGCGTGCAAGACACGGTCGTGACGCGGGGCAAGCTGAGTTTCGCGCGAATCACGATCTGAGCATTTATCACGTTCCACTTAATCGTCCGCTGCAGCAAATGACTTTTCACGAAACTAAACTAGCGCGAGTCTTTGAGATCACTCTCGATCTCAATAGCGATGAGCGCGGTTTTTTCGCTCGCTCGTGGTGCCAGAAGGAATTTGAACGCCACGGCCTGAATCCGAAAGTCGTGCAGTGCAACGTCTCTTTTAACGCGCGAAAGGGAACGCTGCGAGGCATCCATTACCAGGACGCACCATACCAAGAAGCCAAACTGGTGCGCTGTACTCAAGGGTCGATTTACGATGTGGTCTTGGACCTGAGGCCAGAGTCAGCAACCTTCAAAGATTGGATCGGGGTGGTTCTGACGGCCGAGAAACGCAACATGCTCTGTGTGCCCGAAGGTTGCGCGCATGGATTTCTAACGCTGGAAGACGAGACCGAGGTTTTTTATCAGATGTCGGAGTTCTACCATGCTGAATTGTCCCGCGGCGTGCGTTGGGACGATCCGGCGTTTCAGGTTTTCTGGCCGGACAAGGTTAAAGTAATATCCGAGCGGGATCGTACGTATCCGAATTTCGAAGAAGTGCCATGCACATCCTAAAGGAACTCGAACAAACGGATTTGGCAGAAACTGGCGGGGAATTGCACAGCTTCGCGGCCGAGCTCTACCCGATCTGTCGTAGCATCACCGGCGATGGCATCCGGCGCACTTTGGCGTTGATCCAGAATCGAATTCCTTTGCAGATTTCCGAAGTGCCCACCGGGACCGCAGTCTTTGACTGGACAGTCCCAAAAGAATGGAATATTCGGGATGCATATATAAAGGACAGCAGCGGCAAGAAAGTCGTGGATTTTGGCGAGTGCAACCTACACGTCCTAAACTACAGCACCCCCGTGCACGCGACCATGCCCCTGAGCGAGCTTAAGGCTCATCTGTTTACGCTTCCCGAACATCCAGACTGGATCCCTTATCGCACCTCGTACTACAAACCGGATTGGGGATTCTGCTTGTCGCACAAGCAGTTTTCGGCACTCAAGGATGGCGACTACGAAGTGTGCATCGATTCTTCGCTCGAAAACGGGCACTTGACGTACGGAGAATGCTATTTGCCCGGTGCGTCGACCGACGAGGTCTTGATTTCATGTCACGCTTGTCATCCTTCGCTCGCTAACGACAATCTCTCCGGGCTGACAGTAGCGACCGCCTTGGCTGAGCTTTTGTCGAAAAAAGATCTTCGCTACTCGTATCGCTTCCTGTTCATTCCTGGAACGATTGGGGCGATCACGTGGCTGGCACGAAACCGCGAAAGTGTCGGACGCATTCGCCACGGATTGGTGTTGACAGGCATCGGAGATGCCGGCGGGTTCCACTATAAAAAGAGCCGCCAAGGAAATGCGGAGATTGACCAGGCCGTGGCGCAGATCCTTCGCCACTGCGGCGAAGCGTGTGAGATTTTGGAATTCTCTCCCTACGGCTACGACGAGCGGCAGTACTGCTCGCCGGGTTTCAATCTTCCGGTGGGATGCCTTATGCGAAGTGTCTGGGGGACATTCCCTGAGTATCACACTTCCGCTGACAACCTCGATTTCATCCAGCCATCGCAACTGGCGCGATCGCTTCGAGTCTGCGCTGGCATCGTCGAAGTGCTCGAGAACAATCAGCGCTATCGCAACTTGAGCCCCTACTGCGAACCACAGCTCGGAAAACGGAACCTTTATCGTTCCACGGGTGGTGAGGCGATCGGAGTAGAGATCAACGCCCGACTTTGGGTGCTGAATTTTTCCGATGGGGAGCACTCGCTTCTCGACATTGCCGACCGCTCGGGGATGCCTTTCTCGGCGATAAGCGCTGCTGCCGAGTTGTTGCGCGAAAGCGGCCTTCTTTCGGCTGTGGCCGTAGGCACAGGCGGTGGGGAAGTTTCGCACCCGACTTCCAAAGACGACCCGACGCCAGCGGCGCAACTAACTCGGAAGCAACGAGTTACAGTCCTTGATTGACCGGCTGTCGACCTATATGATGACAGCTGTCTCCCCTTATATCCCCTTTTTTAGCTCTCAGGACTGCCTATTGCAGAACCGAGAAGTCCTTCTTTTTCCTAGCTGTTAGGAGTGGCATGAAAATACTGTTGACCGGCCATAAAGGATACATCGGCTCTGTTGCTGCGCCCATGCTGCAGTCCGCCGGGCATGAAGTGGTCGGTTTGGACACGGACTTGTTTGGCGGCTGCGACTTCGGCACCGAGTTACAAGAGATCCCGGAAGTACGAAAAGACCTTCGCGACCTCGGGAGGAAAGATCTTGAAGGCTTCGACGCGGTCGTGCATTTCGCAGCACTTTCGAATGACCCGTTAGGCGATCTCGACAGCAACCTTACCTATGACATCAACCACCGGGCTTCTGTGCGGCTGGCGGAGCTTGCTAAGCAGGCGGGGGTGAAGCGCTTCGTCTTCTCCTCTTCCTGTAGCACGTATGGCGCAGCGGGTGATGAATTCCATGACGAGAATGCGTCGCTGAACCCGGTGACTCCCTACGGCGAATCGAAAGTCTTCGTCGAACGCGACATAGCTCCATTGGCGGACGAGCATTTCAGTCCGACTTACATGCGAAACGCGACCGCATATGGTCTGTCTCCACGTTTGAGATTGGATATCGTTTTGAACGACCTGGTGGCGGCAGCGTACACCACCGGTCGGGTGTACATAAAGAGCGATGGCACTCCCTGGCGTCCCATCGTGCACATTCGCGATATCGTCGCGGCTGCTCTCGCTGCGGTCGAGGCGCCGCGAGAAGCGATCCACAACCAAATCTTTAATGTCGGCTTGACCGAGGAGAACTTTCGCATTCGGGAACTGGCTCAGATCGTCGCTGAAACTGTTCCCGGCTGCCGTATCGAGTACGCTCCCGGGGGCGGTCCAGACAAACGATGCTACCGCATCAACTTTGACAAGATCCGCCGTATGCTGCCGACCTTTCGTCCGCAGTGGACAGCGCGCAAAGGCGCGCAGGAACTCTACGATGCCTATCGTGCCGCGGGCCTTCGCGCTGAAGATATGCAGAGCGGCCGCTATGTCCGCCTCACCAACATTCGGCGCCTGCTGAAGTCAGGGCAATTGGATGCTTCTCTACGCTGGAGCCAACAGCGAGCGGAGGCCACGGTAAATGCCTGAAGTAACCACAACCGTGCTGGATCAAATGACGACGTCAGCCGCACTCTCGGCCGAGCATCTACGGGGAAGCGTCGGCAAAGCATGCCGTTTCTGTGGTGCGGCTTTGCAGAGAACGTTTGTCGATCTGGGTATGTCTCCACTGTGCGAGACTTATCCATCCTCGGCCGATCTCAACCACGGCGAGGTGTACTACCCGCTGCACGTGTACGTCTGCGAGAAGTGCTTCCTGGTGCAGTTGGAGGAATACGAAAGCGCGGAGAAGATCTTTAGCGACTACGCATATTTTTCCTCCTACTCCGATTCCTGGCTCAAACATTGCGATAACTATTGCGACAAAATGACCAAGCGATTCGGCCTGGGCAGCCAGAGTTTCGCGGTCGAGGTCGCCAGTAATGACGGCTACCTGCTCCAGTATTTTGTCCAGCGAGATGTGCCTGTCTTGGGTATTGAGCCAGCGGCGAATGTGGCCAAAGTCGCCGTCGAAAAAGGAGTTCCCACGCTGGTGCAATTCTTCGGGACTCAACTGGCGAAGCAGTTGGTTGCCGAAGGCCGCGCCGCCGATCTGGTTCTCGGCAATAACGTGCTGGCGCAGGTTCCGGATCTGAACGATTTCGTAGAAGGCTTGAAGATTCTGCTGAAGCCGCAAGGGGCCTTAACCTTGGAGTTCCCCCACTTGCTACGGCTGATCGAACACAATGAGTTCGATACGATTTACCACGAACACTTTTCGTATTTCTCTTTACTCACCACCTTGCGCATTCTCGAAGCTCACGGCCTGAAAGTGTTCGATGTGGAAGAGTTGTCGACACACGGCGGCTCACTGCGGGTTTATGCCTGCCGCGCAGAAGATCGAACACACCAAGTCGAGCCGACGGTCATGGAACTGATCGCCACGGAAGAAAGAGCGGGGCTGGCTTCAGCAGCGGGCTACGAGAGTTTTGCGCAGCAGGTGAAGGAGACCAAAATCGCGCTCGTGGATTTCTTGCTCACCGCAGCGCGGCACGGGAAGTCAGTGGCGGGTTACGGAGCGCCAGGCAAGAGCGCGACGCTTTTACACTACTGCGGGATCGGAAAAGACTTGATCGAGTACACCGTGGACCGCAGCCCGTACAAACAAGGTCGATTCCTACCGGGCACTCACATCCCGATTCACCATCCGGACCGGATCCGCGAGACCAAGCCTGACTACGTCGTAATCCTCCCTTGGAATCTGAAAAACGAAATCATGGAGCAGTTGCAGTACATCCGCGAGTGGGGCGGCAAGTTCGTCGTACCAATCCCGAAAGCGGCGATCTATTGAAGCGGAAGCAGTCCGTAGCAGTGGCCTCAACAAGTGAGAGAGGCTTGAGGGTAGCTCAATGAATATTTTTGTCGACTCGAGAATGCGCGATGCTGATCGGCGGAAGGAGTTGTACCGGGGGGCCGTCTTTGTCAATTCTCCTAGTCCAAGCGCACTGAAGCTTTGCCGTCTGGCACAAGAATTGATCGAGGAAGCATTCAGCCCGCTGGACCCGCTCACGATCCATGAACACCTGCCCGCTGAGAAGTGTGCCGAAATTCTCGCAACACTAAAGCCAAGATTCATTCATCATCCGCAGGCCAAAGAATGCATTCAAGGGATCCTCGCAGAGGCTGGTTGTGATCTCGAGACCACGTACTTCGATGTTCCGCGCATGCGCACCGCATTTCCCGGGGATTATCTGAAGGCGGGAATTGCTTATGCGTTCCATCCGCACCGCGATACGTGGTACTCGGCGCCGCTCTGCCAGCTCAACTGGTGGATGCCCATCTACGACTTGAATAGCGAGAACTGCATGGCCTTGCATCCGCATTACTTCGACCGAGCCATAAAGAACGGGTCGAGCGAGTACAACTATCACAGATGGAATCAGGAAAGCCGTTACAATGCGGCGAAGCATGTGAAGGTTGACACGCGCGTCCAGCCGCACGCGGAAGAGCCCGTCGAGTTTGATCCGCAAATTCGAATGGTTTGCCCGATCGGTGGCGCATATTTATTTTCCGCAGGGCACTTGCATTCAACAGTTCCGAACACGTCGAACGTCACGCGCTACAGCGCCGATTTTAGGACGGTGAATCTCGATGACGTGCTGAAACGCGTTGGGGCGCGCAACGTGGACTCGGCATGCACCGGGACAACGATGGGCGACTACCTAAGGGCGACCGACTTTTCTCACCTTCCCCAAGAGGCGATGGCACCGTATCTCGATGGCACAGAATCGAAATATGCGCTCTCCCCTTCGATGCGTTGATCAAAGTGTGGCGGAGCAAGGCACAGTGTCGATTCTGAAAAAAAGTGTGTTGAGCGGAAGCAAAGGGGGTAGATATGAAGGTCGTACTTTTTTGTGGCGGCGCGGGAATGAGACTCAGGGGTTACTCGGAAGATGTTCCGAAGCCTATGGTGACGATTGGGTCGCGGCCGGTGCTTTGGCATGTCATGAAATACTATGCGCACTTTGGCCACAAGGATTTCATCCTCTGCCTCGGCTATAAGGCGAATGTCATCAAAGATTACTTTCTCCAATACGAAGAATCGGTTTCCAATGACTTCATATTCTCGGATGGCGGGAGAAATCTGGAATTCATGCAGCGAGATATCGACGATTGGAAGATCACGTTCCTTGACACAGGGTTGCGTTCAACGATTGCGGACCGACTAAGGCTGGTCGAGCCGTATCTGAACGGAGAAGAGATGTTCCTGGCCAATTACAGCGATGGCCTGACTGACTTTCCTCTGCCCCGGTTGATTGAGGACTTTTCCCGTCGCGACAGCTACGCGTCTTTTCTTTCCGTGCAACCGCGGTCGAGCAGCTTGGACACCGTCCATCTGGACCACGACGGCTCCGTCCGGGGAATTAAGTGTATGAAAGACTCCGACATTTGGGTTAATGGCGGTTACTTCGTGCTGCGGAAAGATGTTTTTCGATACATCAAGCCAGGAGAGGAACTGGTTTACGAACCTTTTCAACGCATGATCTCCGAAGGCAAGGTTTGGTCACAACGTTACGATGGTTTTTGGCAATGCATGGATACGTTTCGCGATAAGCAGATACTGGATGAAATAGAAGCTTCCGGCGTGGCTCCGTGGCGCCTGTGGAAGAACGGCCAGAAGAATGGTCAGCCTGCGGCTCGGGCAGTTGTATGCTGAAGCTGAACCTTCCCAAGAAGGAAACAGATCCTTTCGCTATCCTTTGCCTTGGGGCGCATTCGGACGACATCGAGATCGGGTGTGGCGGGACTTTACTTCAGCTTAAGAAAATTCTTCCGCGACTTAGGTTTCACTGGGTGGTTTTCAGCGCCTCGGGAGTCCGCGGGGAGGAAGCCACAAAAGCCGCCGAGTTGTTTACCGCCGGTTGCGAGAAGGAGATCGTTCTCAAGGAGTTTCGGGATGGTTTTCTGCCGTACAGAGGTGGCGAGGTCAAGGATTTCTTTGAGGAGATTAAGGTCCGAGTAAATCCGGACCTGATTCTTACGCATTGGCAGGGTGATGCACACCAAGATCACAGGTTAGTTTCTGAGCTAACCTGGAACACATTTCGAAACCATCTTATCCTGGAGTACGAAATTCCAAAGTACGATGGCGACATGGGCCGGCCAAACCTGTTCATGTCTCTGGAAGCGCCGCTATACGAACACAAGGTTGATCACTTGTTCGAAGCGTTTCAATCTCAGCGGGAAAAACCATGGTTTGCCCGCGAAACCTTCCTGGGTCTCATGCGGATTCGTGGCATGGAATCAAATTCTCCCAGCGGCTATGCCGAGGCGTTTCACGCGCGCAAAATTATCGTCGGCCAAGTAGTTTGAATCCAAGGTCCTATATGTCTAGCATTAAGAATGAGCCCGTCCCTTTGACGATCGCAGATCCCGAACCGAGGGACTTCTCCAAGTCACATGCTCTTCAGCCGAAGGCGCACCGGCTTATTCCCGGCGGCGTCCACACCTATGCGAAGGGTGACGACCAGTTTCCCGAGCAGGCGCCGGGGTTCATTGTTCGCGGTAAAGGTTGCCACGTTTGGGACTTGGATGGCAATGAATTCATAGAGTACGGGATGGGTTTACGCGCGGTCACGCTCGGGCATGCATTTGAACCGCTTGTGGAAACGGCTTACAAGCAGATGCAGCTTGGAACCAATTTCTCTCGGCCCGCGAAGGTCGAAGTCGATCTCGCCGAAGCGATGCTTGAAGTCATCGACGGAGCGGAGATGGTGAAGTTTGCCAAGAACGGTTCGGACGTTACCACCGCAGCGGTCAAACTGGCCAGGGCGTACACCGGACGCGATCTAATCGCAATTTGCGGCGACCAGCCATTTTTCTCCATCGACGATTGGTTTATCGGAACCACCGAGATGAATGCGGGCATTCCTCAGGCGATCACGGGAATGACTTTGAAGTTCCGCTATAACGACATCGAGAGCTTGCGGGTCTTATTCGACCAACATCCGGGCAAGATCGCTTGCGTCATCTTGGAAGCGGAAGCTGCTACTCCACCCGCGCCGGGCTACCTGAATCAAATAAAGGATCTCTGCGAGCAGCGTGGCGCGGTCCTCATCTTCGACGAGATGATCACAGGCTTCCGCTGGCATCTTGGTGGAGCTCAGAAATTCCACGGTATCGTTCCTCACTTGTCCACTTTTGGCAAAGCGATGGCGAATGGGTTCGCGATCGCGGCGCTGATGGGCAAACGGGAGATTATGCGGCTCGGCGGTCTGGACCATGACCAGGCTCGTGTTTTCCTGCTCTCTACGACCCACGGCGCTGAGACCCACGCTTTGGCAGCATCGCTTGAAACAATCCGCATCTACCGTGAACAAAGCGTCGTGGAGTTTCTCTGGAGACAAGGCGAGCGGCTGCATTCTGGAATTAATCAAGTCATAGCACGTCATCAGATGGCCGGGTATTTTGAATTGGCCGGACGGCCGTGCAATCTGATTTACCGCACGCAAGACGAACACGGAGAAGCTTCGCAAGCTTTTCGGACGCTGTTCCTGCAGGAGTTGATCCGGGGCGGGATCTTAGCCCCATCATTTGTAGTCAGCTTCTCACATTCTGACGAAGATATCGAACGGACCATTGACGTTGTTGACACGGCGCTCGGCGTGTATGCGAAAGCTATTGAGAATGGGGTCCACAGATACCTGGTCGGCCGGGCTGTAAAGCCGGTAAACCGAACATACGTCTAAGTAACTCGGCGTATCACATCGGGATCTGAACGATCAAGGGTCCGTCGATATGCCCGCGTAACATTCATGCTCACTCAGTTCGCCGAAAGAATCGAACGCAACACAGGACTGATGCCGTATGAGCTAGCAGGCAAATGGAAATTCCGACTGTGTCAACCGTCGTTGCTCCATCGAAGCCTGGGCTTCAGCCCGTTTTACAAAACCTCATGATTGTGTTGCTTGCAGCCCTTTAATGCCTTCTAAGCCTGGTACATGGCCTTCCCGCAGATTCGACACTTCACGCAACTTACCAGTGCCGGAACACCATTTGAGACTCATGAAATCCTTCTTCACGGGTGAGATTCTCGGGCACGGAAGGTTTGCGCCAACCGTCGAGCGAAACTCTCTTATCGTCCAGAGTACGGTTGGACTGACTATCGTCGTACTCGGCATCAAGATCGGAAAAGTATTGGCGGATTTCTACTCGGAAAACCCACATGCTGCCCTTGGCACCGTCTATTCGTCGTGGTTCGTTCGGCTGTCGATAGGGATCTGCGGCGCCTATCTGGCTGGACACGTGCTCTGGCCGCGGTGGAAATGGGAAATCTCCGTATTGCCTCTGATTCTCCTTGTGTTCACCAAACTTGTGTTGGCGTTGGTGAGGCGTGACCCGACAACCGCGTATGTGTGGCTGTTGGATGTAGGCAGGCAGTTTTGGGCGGCTGCTCCAATTGGATTATACGTGCTTCGCTGCGATTTAATATTTCTGGCGAGCTTTGCTGTGGTTTCTTACTTGGTAGTCACTTTTATTGAATCCGATCGCTTGGCTGGCATCCTCTTGAGAACCTTTGTCGGCCTGCTGCTCCTCGTGTCCGGAATTGAATTGGCCTGCTATTGCAAGATGGGGGCAGCTGGCACCGGTCGTCTGCTCGCGTATTTCTTAACTAATTTTGCAAGCTTGTGGCCAATGCTCAGGACTGAACTCGATATAGTATCCATTGGTGCGCTCTTGGCACCAGTTACAGTCGGGTTCCTGATAGCGTGGCTAATCTCCCGGTCGTATACGCAAGGAAGGTCGATTCCAGCCCACTCGCTCGCTAGCGCGTGGCCCATAGTGCTATCAATGTTCCTGGTAGCGGAATTCGCTCCCGTGGTACCCGTCGACCACAGATTCGATCGCTTTGTAGCAAACACATATCTCAGCCTAGGCGACCTGCTCCCTTGGAGCGGATCGGCGCAGCTTGAGGCTACAAGGCAAGCCAGCCGAATGCCGCCGTTATTCGATACCGCAAACGCAGTACTGAGCGTTCGCGGTAGTGCATCGGCGAGTTTCCGGAACGTGGTCATTATTATGCTTGAGTCAGCTCGCGCCAGTGCCACTTCCCTCGGCAACCCTATGCTGGGGAACACACCGTTTCTGGCCGAGTTCGCCAAGCGCGGCGCCGTCCTTCCAGAAATGTACGCTGTAATTCCGCGGACTTCGGCAGCATGGCTCGCAGTGCTAAATGGGATCTGGCCGTCCACCGAGGAAGAGATGGCTGCATGGACGCAAAACGGAGTGCCGCTGAAGAGCTTGCCCATGTTGCTTGCGACACGTGGATACCGCTCAGCGTACTTCACTTCAGGCCATTTGAGTTTCTTTTACGATGCTACTCTGATCAAGAACGAGCAGTTCAACGAAGTCTTCGACGGGGACAGCCTTCCCCACCAGGGCTTTGAGCAGCCGATGTTTTGGGGTTTTGAGGACAGAATCATGCTCGAGCCGTCACTGAGCTGGGTTAAGCAGCAACGTGACAGGAAGAACCCGTTTCTTCTGGTGATGATGACGACGATCGGCCACTACGACTACAAATATCCGGTGACTTGGCAAACGCAATCCTTCAGCGCCAGCGACGCAAGCTACAACAGTTACTTAAACTGCTTGAGCTACGTCGATTCAATGCTCAAGGAGCTTATTGGAGGACTCGATAAACTAGGAGTGCTGCGCTCGTCAGTCGTCGTCATTCTTGGCGATCATGGGGAATCTTTCGGCGAGCATGGCCCGCGCGTTCACTCCCTAGGAGTATATGACGAAACGTTGAGAATTCCGGCAATCATCTATGCCGATGGCCTGATACCGCCCGGCACGTTGATATCAGGATTGCGACAACAGGTTGATGTCCTGCCGACCGTCTTGGATGCCTTGGGGCTCACGCCAGAGAATGCTAATTTCCCCGGCACATCGTTCTTCAGGCCAGTTCCAGCAGACCGAACTTTGTATTTCTCAAGTTCCATATATTTGCATGCGATCGGGATGCGCAAACGCGGATTGAAGTACATCTACAACTTCGGAAGAACGCCAACTGAAGTTTATGCGATCGACCACGACCCTGGCGAACGGCACGACATCGCGGCGACGCTCCCGCGATCGGCCATCGACAAAGCCGAGATAGACATGCTCGTGTGGCGCGAGCGTGCATCGCAGGCATTCATGGAGCCGCCAGAACGCCGTAGCGCCGTTCATGAACCAAAGCCTGCGAACTGACTACAATTGTAATGATCTCTTGCGACAGCGTGCACGAGTGAACCAGACTGAAACAACATCAAGCCTAGACCAAGACTCGGCGCTTCTCGTGGCGAGCCAAAAGACATATGGCCCGCGAGCATGGCTGCCGTCAACCCAACCGATGGTTTGGGCGTTTATGGCCTTAGGAATTGCGCTCCGGCTTAGGCAATACCTGTTCGACAGGTCTCTTTGGAACGATGAGACCGAGTTGGTAATGAATATACTTCGTCTTTCCCCGATGGAACTCTTGAAGCCGCTCCGCGACTACCAAACTGCGCCCATTGGTTTCCTGTCGTTGGAGAAGCTGTCCGTACATTACTTGGGTCCCAGTGAGATGGCCCTCCGACTGGTGCCTCTGCTGTGCGGAATCGGTTCACTTTTTCTCTTTCTGGCTGTCGCGCGGCGATTCCTGCACGCTGCGGCGGTTCCTTTGGCGGTAGGATTGTTCGCGATTTCCGATCCCTTGGTCTATTACGCGTCGGAGGTAAAGCAGTATTCGGGCGATGTGGCGGTCGCGCTGCTGCTCTATCTGCTGACGGAATCGCTTTTTGATGCCCACCTGAGGCGCGCACAAGTAATATTCGCGACCCTGGCGGGGTGCGTGGCGATTTGGTTTTCCTTTCCGGCGGTATTCGTTCTTGCCGGCATTGGGTTGGCGGCGTTTTGGATCGCGGCGAAGAAGAGTATCAGGCCTTCCATGCTTCTGCTCTCTATTCCCGCAGTATTGTGGGCCGGAAGTTTCTTGCTCTATTACCTTGCATCGCTTCGCGAGTCAGTTAGGGTTAATTATGACCTGATGTCGTATTGGAGAGATGCATTTGCACCGTTTCCACCCACACATGTCTCTGACCTGCTTTGGTACAAAAGATCCTTTTTCGATGTCTTTTCTTTCCCCGGCGGCCTGACATTCGCTGGTATCGCTGCGGTCGCAGTCATTGTTGGAGCAAACGAACTTCGTAGGCGTGACCTAGGCAAGTTTCTCTCACTGCTTCTGCCGATAGTAGTGGCGTTGCTGGCGTCATCGTTGCATCGGTATCCCTTTCAGGGGAGATTGCTTCTGTTCCTAGTTCCTTCGTTATTCTTGTTTGTCGCGCTAGGTTTACAAACCATAAAGCGGAAAACTGCCGGGATTCCAGCGCTCGCGGCACTGCTGATCGGATTTCTGTTTCTTGATCCCACGTTGGCAGCCGCTAAGCACTTCGTTACACCGCCGGGGGTCGAGGAAGCGAGGTCAGCCATTGATTATGTCGAAAAGCATCGCTCCCCAGAGGACATTCTTTATTGCTATTATTCCGCCGAATTTCCGTTGCAGTACTATCGTGAACGAGGCCGGATTGGATCGATCGAGCAGATTGTAGGCGTGTCTTCAAGGAATGTTTGGTGGAGGTACATCGAAGATCTGGACAGGCTGCGCGGTCAAAAGCGAGTGTGGATTCTCTTCTCCCACGTCTGGCGCAGTTCTGGTGTCGATGAGCAGGCCTTCTTCCTAGACCATCTGGATCAAATCGGCAGAAAATTGGATAGTATGCAAGCAACGGGAGCGTCCGCCTATTTGTATGACCTGAGCGGTGACGGGGTCGCAATAAAAAGGTAGAACACCTAGCGCGATGACAAGGCACGGAAACAAGAATCTCGAGTCCGCATGGAATCCGAGCCATTGCAATCTCGCTTGTAATAGGGGCATCTATGGTTTTACCCCGTTCGCGGGCGGGGAAGATTTCGATGACCGAGACGTAGCGACTAGGCATGGAAGCTGCTAAGTTATGAAGGAAGAACTAAAAGAGCTCTACAGATATCGCGAACTGCTCTACATGATCGCCTACCGGGATATCAAAGTGCGGTACAAGCAGTCGATCATGGGTTTCATGTGGGCCATTCTGATGCCGGTCTTGATTGTTTTGTCCGGGGTCGTGGTCCGGTATGCGTATGCCATGGCATCGCATGCGCCGCTAAAGACAGTGGACATCGCGAATGTGGCGGTAAAATCTCTTCCCTGGGCATTTCTCGTTTCCAGCATCCGGTTCGCTTGCCTAAGCCTTATCAACAATAAAGACTTGGTGACTAAGATCTATTTTCCCAAGGAGATTTTTCCCATCGCCGCTGTGTTGGCCAGTTTATTTGATTTCGTGGTGGCCTCGGGTGCCCTGATCATCCTTCTTCTGGTGCTCCGCATTGGTTGGAGTCCCTATCTCGCGTGGACCCCGGCACTTCTTCTCACGATGGTGCTACTGGCAGCGGGAATCGGAATGATTGTGTCCGCTGCCAGCCTCTATTTCCGCGATGTGAAATTTATTGTCGAAGTATTTCTCACATTCGGAATCTTCTTTACACCGGTTTTCTACGATGCCAGCATGTTCGGTGACAAAGGCAAATGGCTATTGCTGAATCCGATGAGCCCCATTCTGGATGGTTTCGGCGCAGCCATCGCCCGCCATCAATCCCCAGATCTGTGGTGGTTTGCCTACAGCCTGGTTTGTACCCTGCTGATATTCTTGGGTGGGTATGTTTTCTTCAAGCATTTGGAGCCAGGATTCGCGGAAAGCATTTGAAGGATAAAACGAATGTCTGACACTGCCATCCGGATGGAGCAGGTCTACAAGAAGTTCCGTAAGGGGGAGACCTACAACTCCCTGCGCGACCTGCTGCCCGCTCTGACGGGACGGATGTTTCAGCAGCAGGAACTCAGTGCCGGAGACAAAAGGGAATTCTGGGCAGTTCAGGATCTCTCATTTGAAGTAAAGCAAGGAGAGGCTTTCGGTATCATCGGCCACAATGGCGCGGGGAAAAGCACTGCGTTAAAGATGCTTAGCCGGGTCATGAAGCCCACTAAGGGCCGCATGGTCGTCAAGGGACGCCTTTCGGCACTGATTGAAGTATCTGCCGGCTTTCACCAGGACCTCACCGGACGGGAGAATATCTTTCTCAATGGCACGATCCTGGGCATGACCAAGCGCGAAATCCAATCGAAACTCGACCAGATCATCGCCTTCTCCGGCATCGAAGAATTCATCGACACACCCGTCAAGCGTTATTCCTCGGGAATGTACGCAAGACTAGGATTCTCAGTAGCCGCTCACGTCGACCCAGAAGTGCTGATCGTGGACGAAGTGCTGAGCGTGGGCGACTACGCGTTCCAGCAAAGGTGTATCGAGCGCATGAGGGAAGTACTCCGCGGCGGAGCCGCGGTGCTCTTTGTTTCTCACAATCTGAAAATGGTCGCCGAGTTTTGCCATCGTTGTCTGCTACTCGAAAAAGGGCAAACGGTCATGATCGGCACACCGCAAGAGGTCGTCAGTACTTATCTTCAGAAGCCCACGAATGGCCACGTCGCGGACCACGGTTCCGGCCCGGTTAGCATCTCGAGTGTGAAGATTCGCAACCAGGACGGAGAGTGCATGCAGTTTCGATCCGGCGAAAAAGCGTGGGTTGACGTGGAGTTGACGGCTCGCACGCATTGCAACAAGCTGGCCCTTACGCTGTACATCTTAGATGATAAGCTTATGGAAATTTTTGACACCTCTACAGACCTGCTCGGCCATGGCAATTTTGACCTCGACGAAGGCGATGCTTACCGTTGTACCTTTGAGGTGTCTCTGAATCTGGCCGATGGCACGTACCATCCTTCTGTTCTTATTTACAGGCGTGATATCCAGATGATTTACGACAGGTGGGAGCCTGCGGCAACTATTTACGTCAGTTCCGGGGGAGGCGTACGCGGCATCGCGAACTGTTTCCCGCAAGTCATTCGTCAAGAGATTTACCAGGCAGTCGACGCCACCGTAGTCGGCGGCGCTTAGCGCAAATATGAAACCGAAATCATCCAAACTAGGAGTCGGCGATTGGGTGGAGATACGCAGCAAAGATGAAATCCTGCGTACCCTCGACGGTGACGGATGTATCGATGGCATGCCGTTCATGCCCGAGATGTTCGCATTCTGTGGCAAGAAGTTTCAGGTCTACAAACGAGCGCACAAGACTTGTGACACGATTTTTCCCGTTCGCGGACGCCGAGTGGACCATGCGGTTCATCTCGAAACGCGTTGTGATGGAAGCGCGCACGGGGGGTGTCAGGCTAGCTGCCTGCTTTTCTGGAAAGATGTGTGGCTGAAACCAGTCAGCCTCAGTTCTACTGCAGCAATTGAGATTGACACCGCGCTTACCGATTCCTCTTCTGCCCTGACAGCATGTCGAGAGTCCGATGTGTGGGCCTGCACGACTGCAAAGACGTCTGGTCCAGAACCTGTGTACGTTTGTCAGGCCACCCGCCTCCCCTATGCCACTACCGATCTCGAATGGTGGGATATTCGCCAGTACATCGAAGACTACCGTTCGGGGAACGTGGGCCTCTGGAAGATTCTCTGCGGTGCAGTGTATTTCCTGTATTACGCCACCAGCAAAGCTGGCATCGGACTGGGCCGTCCGATGAGATGGTTCTACGACACGTTTTATCCGCTGTGGCGAGGCGCTCCATTTCCGCGAAGACACGGAACCATACCCGAGGCAGAAGCCACGCCTGCCAAAGCGCTCGAACTGCGACCGGGAGAGTTGGTCCGCATCAAGCCTTACAAAGAAATTCTGAATACTCTCAACACACGCGACCGGAATCGGGGCCTCTACTTTGATGCGGAAGAAGTCCCCTATTGTGGCGGAACCTACCGCGTGCTCAAGCGGGTCACAAAAATTATTCACGAGAAAACGGGAAAAATGCTAGAGATGAAAACTCCATGCTTTATTCTCGACTCGGTTATCTGCCAGTCCCGCTATAGCGAATGCCGACTGTTCTGCCCGAGGAGCATCTACTCGTATTGGAGGGAGATCTGGCTGGAGCGTGTCGAACCCAAACCGCTAGCGGCCGCACAGGAAATGAAGCCGGTAGGATCGCGCTACGAACCGACATCAAGCACCAGATAAGACGATAAATTCCATAGCGGGCTAAGATGGCCGAGGCATCAGCCCTGTTCCTGTTTCCACCCTCCCCAGAAGTACAGAAACATATTCGCTTTTCGTGAAGCAGGCTCCCCCTTGCTTCGATCCGAAGGGGGTCCAATGAATGCTTCACAGGAAAATTCCAATCTAGATTTCTTGCGTTCGTGTGCTGTGTTGTTCGTTGTCGCTTTTCATGTCCTCCTTCTGTTCGAACATCGACATTCTCCGTATGTAAGCCGGCTGGGTTTCTTCCACTCGATGGGCCAATGGGGCGTGCTCATTTTCTTTGTGCACACCAGCCTAGTCTTGATGTTTTCTCTGGAACGACTACTCCTTAATTTTCCAGGAAAGCCGTATTACATTCCATTTCTTACACGCCGAGTCTTTCGTATTTTTCCGCTCAGCATGTTTATTGTGTTAGTCGTGACGCTCTTGGGAATCCCGGTAGCATACTTGTCAGGAGGAACCTTCACCGCTGCGCACTTACACTGGCCGGACATCGTTTCCAATTTATTGTTGTTGCAGAACTTGACCCATACCGACTCAGTCATTATCCCGCTTTGGAGCTTGCCTTTTGAGATGCAGATGTACTTGTTTCTGCCTGTGCTGTTCTTACTGGTCCGTTCGCGGCGCTACGCGTGGGCAATCCCGCTGTTGTGGGCTGCGTTTGCGTTCGTCGGAAGCCACGGTGGCTGGATGGAGCGACATGGAGTAACTGATCTGATTATTTTTGTTCCATGTTTTCTTTCCGGTATTGTCGCCTATAAGCTCACAAAGACATGGAGGCTGCGACTGCCGGCTTTTTTGTGGCCCATTGCGCTGGGAGTGCTCACCGTCTTTTACCTCGACGAGCCAACCTATCAGCGTGCTTGGTACAGTTGCCTAATGTTGGGAGTTGCCATACCGCAGTTTCAGGAAATGACGAATCGAATAAGCCGAAAAACCTTTCAGGTAATCGCTCGCTACTCCTACGGAATTTATCTGACGCATTTCATTTGCATTTGGCTGGCATTTCAGGCCGTAGGCAGTGTCTCAGGATGGTTGCGCTGGGCGATACTATTGATCACGGTATCGGTGCTTCCATATCTTCTCTATCATCTGCTGGAAAAGCCAATGATGCGCATCGGAGAAAGAGTTGCGGCCGCGCTCCGCGACTGGCTGGAGCCCCCGTTTTTTTCTGCCGCCTCAGCAGAAAGCGCAATCGACTAGTTAGAACCTCGATACCAGGTTCCCAATGGGCAAAATCAGTAGCACCCGTTCGTAGCCGAAGGGTGGGTTCAGTCTGTCCGAGTTCGAGCTTATCCAATGAGACGTTAGAGACGTTCACCCACCGGTGCGTAGTAGAACACTACGACGCCGGATGGTGACGGCTTGTTTTTTGTCGCCGCTGGACTGCAAGTTTAGCTTCTCCGCTTAGTGAGACCTATGAGAACGACACGCTCCCGCCGCTTCGCTCAGACCGCCAGTTCAGAGTATGCGCGGCCTTTGGAACTCCTACGGCCCGTCCAAAACAGCCGTGACGAGAGGCCACGCCGCACGGTCACGGATGTTGCGGTCTACACCTTTATCGTTCTGATCGGGGCGTTCCAGCTTACGCACTATCTCCATACTCCCGACTTCATGAACGACGTGACATACCCGGATCTGGCGCGATCGATTCTCGATCACGGTTCGTACCAAATCAGGCTATTGCCAGAGACGACTTTTCCGCCTGGTCTCCCACTGATTCTTGCAGCCGTGGGTTTGTTTTTTCGCCTCTCTCCGGCAACTTTATTCCCAGTGATCGCAGCTTTCGCGATGCTGGGTCTTATCGCGACTTACGAGTTTCTTCGGCGGGTAGAGGGACGTGGCGTGGCTGTTGCAATCTCTCTCTTTTTCGCATCTTGCCCCGCGCTTTTTTCTTTTGGCACTTCAATTATTTATCCCGAGATACCTTATCTTCTTGTGAGCATGCTTGCGCTGCTGCTTGCTCTTAAGATCGATCACGGCGGGCGAGACATATTTCTAGTTGGTTGGGTGATGCTTCTGAGTATTACGCTCGTTGCCGCGGTGCTAACCCGCTCAGTCGGCGTGGCGCTCTTGGCGGGGTTGGCTGTTTGGATCGGCACATCACTCCTAATCGTGCCCGGCATAGGTCGCCGCCGGCTAAGGAGATTTGTTTTACCGTTAGTGATTGGGTTAACCGCGCAACTGTGTTGGAGCGTATGGGCCCACCGTCGCGAGAATTTCGAGTGGCAGCTCCCTGGATATCCACGGTCGTATATTTCCCAACTGCGAGTCAAGAACGGGCACCACCCCGAATTAGGCGAGGCGCACCTAGGCGATATCCCGGCCCGAATCGGTCGAAACCTGGTTGCGCGGGCGGCTGGGTTTTCGCACCTTCTTATTCAAAGAAACGTCAGCAAGTTCTGGTCGTCTCCTCTGATTTTTGGTCTACTCGTGCTAATCGCTATCGGTGCAGCATCTTCGATATGGACTGGGGCAGGCCAGTTCCATGATTGGTATTTTTTATGTTACGAATTCATCTTCATGGTCTGGCCATGGGATTACCGCGACCGATTCCTGATTCCCGTTGTGCCGCTTGCTTGTCTTTACTTGTGGCGCGGCGCGAAGGCGGTCAGGAACCATGCAGCGCGCCAACCTAGGGCTGCCGGCGTGAGTTTCATACTGCTCGGATCGTTATTGTGTATCAGTTCTGCGGGTTTTGCCTTCGGGATCGCAGCATTTCCCGTCAATCCGGAACACGTCAGAGGTGACCACTTACAAACAATTGCTGCGACATTGTTCTGGGGCATTTTCACGGCAATGGGACTTTTGATGTTGAAACGCCCCTCGCTCGAACGGCTGCGCGAGGGCACAGGAATCTTTGCGCGGCTAAGCCGGATTGTTGAATCAAGGGGGCCTGCTGGGTTGCGCGCGGTCGCGATCGTAATAGTAGCGGCTATCGTTCTGTTGGGCACCGTCCGAGTGATGGCCATCGGGCGCTATAACGTGCGGCACGATATAACTCACGATTCTAATTATCCAATGTTGAAAGCCACGGAGTGGATTGTTGCACACGAGCCGTCCGACAGAGTGATCATGGCTAGCGAACCTGAGTTCGTTTTCCACTATAGCCACCACCGAACGGTATGGTTTCCGCCGATTTCTGATCCCAAGATCCTAATGGACGGCATTCAACGGCATCGCGTCGGGGCGATTCTGGTTGTGCATCAAGCGCAGAGTTACTGGTTGCCACCGGAGGATGTATGCTTTCAGGCCCTGCTGCAAGCATACCCAGGCGCATTTCAGTTGACTTATCGGGACCTGGATACCTGGGTCTATGAGGTAGCGTCACCTTTAGATGGACGATAGATCGCGCGCAAGCGGCGCGGTGCGCCGTCGCACGAGCCGCACTCCGCGTGCGTCGGAAAGACGCTGTATTGATCCAGTGTTAGACCTAGTTCCAACGCGTATCCCACGCTGGATTAAGCTCCAGTGGGTAACCTATTGCATATTGTGTTGTTTGTGTTTTTCCCTGCTGTTACCGGCCCAAACTGGCGCCGATGGCCAGTGGATCGCCTTCAACCGGGCCGGGGCGCCGAACAGCGACCTGCAGTGCTTCACGCCAAACAATGTGAGCGTGTCAGGCGGCAATCTTGTAATTGCCTCTAGATCCGAGGCTGCCACTTGCAGCAGTTTTGACCTGGTGTCAGCGGCTTATCGTTACACTTCGGGGTTCGTTTCGATGCGGACCTTCAACTATCTGTATGGCACCCTTGAAGTCCGGGCGAAGTTCGGTGGGGGAACGAGCACCGGTTCTTGGCCGATCATATGGATGGAAGATGCCTCGTGTCAGGCAAGCGATCCGACCGGCACAGACGATCACTGCAACGGACAAGAGATAGACGTTGCTGAGATATTAAACAGCGATTTCGCGCACGTCAATCAGCAGATTCACGTCAACGACTTCGCTCACAATGACGGCTGTACCGCCTCTGCCATAGACGTCAGCCAGAACTTTCACGTCTACCAACTCGTCTGGTCGGCAGGTTCACTGGTCTTTAAGGTCGACGGAGCATCCACGTGCACGATCAATCGCAGTTATGTTCCCAGTGGGCCTATGTTCGTGAAGATCAACAACTTTGTGGGGAATATGGGCGGGGCCGTGAATAGTAGCACCCTGCCCTGGACAACTCTGGTCGATTACGTAAAGGTAACGCAGGGCTCCGCCGTGATTTTCAATGACGATTTCAATCTGGACGCCACTGTTCAATCTGCTCAGCCGGCTCCGCCTTCCAGTTATCACCCCAGCCAGGCTCCAATCTCGAAAGCTCTCTCGCATTGGTCACTCAGGGCCTTCATCATCTGCTTGGCGGTCGTCTTTGTTATAACTGCTTTTATGTTCTGCCGCCCAAAACGGACGGCTCCGTAACTGATAAACATGCTTACCGTTTTGCTAGCGACAAGAAATCGGGCGAATATCCTCCGTGATGTATTGGAGGAGTATTGCCGTCTGCAGCCGCCTTCGTCCGGGTGGAAACTCGTCGTAGCCGACAACGGCAGTACAGACCATACGGCTGAGGTCATCTCTTCGTTCGCCAGTCGTCTCCCTTTACATTCCGTGGTGGAACCAAAGCTGGGGAAAAACTTCGCGCTGAATGCGGGGCTCGATCTGGTAGAAGGGGACTTGGTCGTGTTTACGGATGACGACGCCTTCCCCAATGGGGACTGGCTGGTGCGACTGCGAAAGGCTGCAGACGACCAGCCGGCATACTCGATGTTTGGCGGCGCGATTGTGCCGCGCTGGGAAGCCCCCCCGCCGCCTTGGGTGCAATGGCTGGACCTGGGTCCAATCTTCACAATCACGCCGCCAGCCATGAAGGAGGGAGAACTAACGCCCGTCACGATGGTCCAAGGGCCTAATATGGCGATTCGCACCGGCGCGTTCCGATCGGGCTCACGCTTCGATACCTCGATCGGTCCGCGCGGTTCGAGCTACCCGATGGGCAGTGAAACGGAACTCCTCCTGAGGCTTAGTCGGCAGGGACACAAAGCTTGGCATGTGCAAGGCGCAGTGGTTGAACATCTTGTTCGCAAGGAGCAATTGAATAAGGCATGGATTTTGCGGCGAGCAATTCGTTACGGACGTGGGTGGTATCGAATGGCTCCGGCCGAGAAGCTGTGGATTGGCGTGCCACGACAACTTTTCGTCGACATTCCTAGGGAGGGGCTCTTCATGTGCGCAGCATTCGTACTCTTCAAACAGCGCGCCCTCCTTCGTTCTCGCTGGCGCTTCAATTATCTGCGTGGCCAGGCGATCGAGGCGCGCAATCTGGCGCGCGAGCGCTCCGCGCGTGCGCGATCGGCCTGCCATGAGGTGGTTCATTAAAATGGTTCCGCGGAGACATTAGTGAGCCAGCCTCTGGTTAGCGTCGTTACCCCATTTCATAACACAGCTCCGTATCTGGCCGAATGTATCGAAAGCGTACTTGCGCAAAGCTACTCGCATTTCGAATACATACTGGTCGACAATTGCAGTAGCGACGGTGGGGGAGAGGTAGCGGAGAATTATGCGCGACGCGATTCCCGGATCCGCCTGATTCGACGGCCGCAGTTGCTTTCGCAGGTGCAAAATTACAACCGCGCCCTCGCGGGGATCTCCGAAGCCAGCCAGTATTGCAAGATGGTGCAGGCCGACGATTTCATTTTTCCCGAGTGCCTGCGGTTGATGGTCCAGACGTTCGAGCAGTCGGAATCAATTGGGCTCGTGAGTGCCTACGACCTAAAGGGAGACCATGTTCGCGGCTCGGGTTTTCCCTATGGAAAGCCGATCTTGCCGGGAAAAGAGGTAGCCCGCCTGTATCTTCGAACCGGAACCTTTGTTTTCGGATCGCCGACGACAGTAATGTACCGATCGTCGATCGTCCGGAACCAGCCTCCATTCTATGACGAGGCTTTGCTGCATGAGGACACCGAGAAGTGCATGCAAATACTCGAGCACTGGGATTTCGGATTTGTCTACCAGGTGCTCTCGTTTTTGCGAATCGGCAACGAAGCCATCTCCTCTCCCTTCCGCAGTTTTCAGCCCACAGCGCTCGATCGCTATATCCTCGTGCAGCGTTATGCTTCACGATTTCTGGAGCCGGACGAAGCGGCAGCGCTGAAGGATAAATCCAGGCAGCTCTATTACCAGGTTCTTGCGGATGAGGCCCTCCGGTTTCGAGAATCTGCTTTCTGGACTTATCAGAAAGAAGGATTGAAGACCCTGGGCGAAACGCTCGATTCGTCCTATCTCGCGTTGCGAATCGGCCGAAAACTTCTTGGGATGGCAGTGAATCCGGGGATGACGGCGACACGACTGTTGCGGAGATTAAAAGGCAGAAAGACTTCAGAGAGGGCGACCTGAGGGAATTGGTTGCCGCAGACCACATGAACGTAACCGTCATTCTGTGTACGTATAACCGATGCCAGAGCCTGGCGAAGGCACTGGACAGCGTAGTCGCGCAGACTTTCTCCGACCCGACCGAGTGGGAAGTCCTGGTAGTGGACAATAACTCGCGCGACGAGACGCGCGAAGTCGTCGACGACTTCTGCCGTCGATATCCTGGGCGATTCCGTTACCTGTTTGAGCCGCGTCAGGGAAAATCGTATGCGTTGAATACGGCGATTGCTGAGGCCAGAGGCGATGTTTTCGCTTTTATGGATGATGATGTAATCGTGGACCCCACATGGCTGCAGAATCTCACGGCTGGCGTACGCGGCGGCGAATGGGTTGGTGCCGGGGGGCGCATCCTGCCGCAGTGGAACTGCGTGCCGCCATCCTGGCTTCCACAGAAAGAATGGTTTGGCATGGCTCCGCTCGTGATGTTCGATCTGGGCCAGGAAACGCTTTCGCTCAGCGACGCGCCGTTCGGCACCAATATGGCTTTCCATCGCAGCATGTTTGAGAAATACGGTACCTTCCGAATTGACCTGGGCCCTCGGCCAAACAGCGAGATTCGCGACGAGGACACAGAGTTTGGCAGGAGGTTGCTGGCTGCAGGTGAGCGGATAAAATATGAGCCGGCGGCTGTCGTGCATCATGAAGTGCCACAGAAAAGGCTCAAAAGAGAATTTTTCCTGAAGTGGTGGTTTGACAAAGGCCGCACTGCTGTTCGGGAAGCTGGCGTCGGGCCAGACGGAGAGTGGTCCATCAGCGGGATTCCACTTTATCTTTTTCGCAGGGTTGCGGTTGGGACTCTGCGATGGATAGTCACCTTTAATCCCTCGCGGCGATTCAGCCGCAAACTCGCGGTGTGGTTGGCCGCTGGAATGATGGTTGAATCCTATCGCCAGTCGAGGGATGTCGCGCACGAACGAGAGAAACTCAGGTGCGTATGAACGCAGGCAGGTCGCGAATCTCCCGGCCTAGGAATAGATGAGCGAAACCCACTGAATTTCAAGAAAAACCCACCGAAGTAACGTCGAATGAACTCACGCTCAACGATAGCGCCTGATATTCTGCAGATTAATGCCGGTAGAGTTCGGTTTAAGGGACCTCGATCGGAGTCCATGGAACAAGCATTAATCGATCGTTACCGCTGTCCCGAGAGTCTGGTAAAGTTCGATCTGAGCGGTAGTTTGTCCAAGGAAGCTGGCTACTTTCGGTTCGGGCGGGACACGATTTGTTACGGGCGTTCGGCGACAGGTTTTCGAGCGAGCCGCCCCGATAGTGTCCTTTACGACGCGCTTAAAGATGTAACCACGAACGGTTCAAACCCGGTTCTGTCGTTTGACCCGACCGAAATCATCGACAACCTGCGTCTCGAGCGTTATGCAAACGGCGATAATCAACGCGCCTTGAACCGGTGGAAGCGATCGCTAAGGGATGCGTACTACTTCCTGCGGCCGCTGCTGCATGTCAATATTCGGCGACTCTTTCAGCGGGCTCATTTGAATGGCTGGCAACGCCTCCTCTTCCCGCATTGGCCAGTGGACACGACGGTCGAGGACTTGTGCGAACGTTTGCTGCTGTTATCCATGAAGGCAAGAGGTGTGGGCAGGGTGCCTTTCGTCTGGTTCTGGCCCGATGGCGCTCAGAGCTGTGTGGCCATGACGCACGACCTCGAGACGGAGAAAGGGAAGACCTTCTGCTCTGAGTTAATGGACATCGATGACTCTTTTGGCTTCAAGGCATCGATCCAGGTGGTGCCCGAGGAACGCTATAAGGTCTCTGCTGACTTTATTCAAAACATCCGCGACCGGGGTTTTGAGGTAAACGTCCAGGACCTCAATCACGATGGCCATCTTTTTCGCAGTCGCGAAGAATTCCTGCGCCGTGCGCAGAGAATCAATGCCTACGGCAAGGAGTACGAGGCCAAAGGTTTCCGGGCTGCTGTACTTTATAGAAATCTCGATTGGTACGATGCGCTGGAGTTTTCTTTCGACATGTCCGTTCCGAACGTCGCGCATGTCGATCCTCAACGCGGCGGGTGCTGTACGGTGATGCCGTATTTCGTCGGGAATATGTTGGAAATTCCCGTCACGACGACTCAAGACTACGCCCTGTTTCACTTGCTCAATGAGTATTCACTGGATCTGTGGAAGGCGCAGACCGAACTGATTATGGAGAAAAACGGCCTGGTGAGTTTTATCGTGCATCCAGACTACGTGATCGAAAAGAGGGCGCAAGGCATCTATCGGGACCTGTTGAGCTTCTTCCGCCAGCAGGGTCAAGAAAAAAGAATCTGGTTCGCGGTGCCAGGCGAAATCGATGATTGGTGGCGGTCGCGCAGCAAACTGCGCGTCGTCGATCACAATGGTAAGTGGCAAATCGAAGGCCCTGGTGCCGAACGGGCCAAGCTGGCTTTCGCCAAAGTGGTTAGAGACCGTCTCGAATACGAAGTTGAGGCTTAAACCATGCAGGATCATCATAGGAGTTCAAAATAGCTATGCATATTCTTCACGTCGTCGGGGCTCGTCCGAACTTCATGAAGGCGGCACCCGTGCTGCACGCGCTCGGAAAGCGAACAGCAGTGAAACAGACACTCGTGCACACTGGCCAGCATTACGACGCCAACATGTCGGATGTCTTTTTCTCCCAACTGGAGATCCCGGCGCCAGATGTGAATCTGGGCGTGGGTTCCGGCAGCCATGCGCGGCAAACGGCGGAGATTATGACTGGGTTCGAGCGCATCGTCCTGGAACGCAAGCCAGATGTCGTCCTGGTTTATGGGGATGTGAACTCCACAGTCGCGGCTGCTCTGGTGTGCGCGAAATTAGGCATCAGGGTGGGCCACGTAGAAGCCGGACTCCGTTCCTTTGACTGGAGTATGCCGGAGGAGATCAACCGCGTCGTCACCGACCGGCTTGCTGATTTCCTGTTCACTCCCTCTGATGACGGCGACGTGAATCTAAAGCATGAAGGCGTTCCCGCCGAGAAGATCTACCGAGTTGGCAATGTCATGATCGACTCCTTGGTACGCCTTTTGCCCGCCGCTCGGCGATGCCCGAAGAATGGGTTTCCCGAACGCTACGCTCTGGTCACCCTTCACCGGCCATCCAACGTGGACAACAGCGAAACTCTGAAGAGCGTTCTCGAATCCCTGCTCGAAATAAATGAAGACTTGGACGTGGTTTTCCCTGTACACCCGAGGACACGTCAGCGCATAACGGAGTTCGCGCTCAAGGTTGAGAAGCTTCACCTGTCGGAACCGTTGCCGTACATCGAATTCTTGGCTCTGCAGAGCCGTGCCGCCGTGGTCATCACCGATTCCGGCGGGATCCAGGAAGAAACCACGTACCTGGGAATCCCGTGCATAACCCTGCGCGACAACACAGAACGTCCGGTCACGGTCAGCTTAGGTACAAACGTAATTGTTGGGCAGGACAGAGATAAGCTCAGTTCTGAGCTATCGAAAATCGTAGCGGGAAAAGCCAAGAAGGGAACCATACCCCCGCTGTGGGACGGGCACGCAGGTGAGCGCATCGCCGACGTTCTACAAAGTCTCCCTTTTCTAAACTGACGGTTCGTACAAGTTGCAATTGAATAGTAGTCGTGCTTCCCAATTAGGTGTGAGTCGCACGTGAAACACGTTTTGCAATTATCCAGAAGTCCGATGAATTTGCTCGGAGCATTTATCTTCGTTATAGCTGGAATCTGGCCGCCTGGGGCCGCCTTTGCTGGCAAGTCTGGATCGCAAGCTGCCAACGAAGCGCCGAGTTGCACGCCCGAAATGTCGATCCAAGGAGACGCCCGGCCATCGTCGCACAGTGTCATCCTCTCGTGGAAAGCCAGCACCTCGCCAAGCGTAGTGGGCTACAACGTGTATCGTCGTGACAAGACTTCCTCGACGTTCGGTAAGATCAACCAAAAACCGATCACAACTACGAATTGTGTCGATTATTTCGTCCAGCTTCGACACAAGTATTATTACTATGTGGTCGCAGCTGATCACCAAGGTGCGCGAGAAGGCGGTCACGCGAATATAGCGCATGCCTCCATTCCGGGTAAGTAAATAGACTCCCAAGCTGACATTCGAATCAATACCTCAGGCTTTTTGGCGCAGGATTTGTTCTCACTACTCGAATTCAAAGTTTGCGCCGTCTGGCTCGCAGCGTCCGATCAGCGCATCAAGCATTTCGCCGCATCCGCACCCAAGACAAGGACCGCGAAAACAAGGCCATAGAACACGACTTTGTGCTGTACTAATATTTCAATTGGCTTTTCCCCAGGGAGGTGAACAATGCCTGTCCCATTCTCTGCATATTTGGGATTATTTCTGATTGTCGTGTGTTCCCTCGGCCTACAATCGCTATACCACCGCAGCGAACGGCGGCGACGGAAATGATAATCGAGCGGCCATGGAGCGAATTCTTTCCTCTCGGATCATCTAGGTAAGCGTCAAGATGGTCACTCGAAGACAGCTAAAGTCCCGGTTCGCGTGTAATCGATTTTCGCGACCCCCATTTGCAAATCATTCGTTCAGACTCTTGGAAGAAGTCCGGTTCTCACCGTTCTAATTCACTCCGTGCAGGGGAGAGAGTCTGCCCTGTACTGTAACCGTTGCTTACTGGGTTTCACCCGGTCGGACAGGGTGGGCGATGGAACAGTAGACGTAAGAAAAGCTGGCATGAAGAAAATCCCTCAACTGGATGCCGTTCGCGGCATCGCAGTGCTCTTGGTGTTAGTGCACAACACCGACCAGTATCCGTCGCACCTTTTGCGGGTGATCTCGGACAACGGATGGATGGGCGTGGATCTTTTTTTTGTGTTGTCCGGATTCTTGATTACTGGGATTTTGCTGGACACGAAACAATCCGAGGGCTATTTCAGAAACTTCTACGCGCGACGCTGTCTGCGGATCTGGCCTCTGTATTATTCCGTGCTGCTTTTCATGTTCGTGATTGTCCCGTTTGTGCGTCCGTCCGAGGCTCACGCCGTGTTCGAAGCGCGGTCGTCGCCTTGGTGGGCTTTTCCAATTTTCCTGCAGAATTTCCTGGTTCGGATCCCAGCCATGGCCACCGGACCCCTTGGCGTGACCTGGTCGCTCGCCGTCGAGGAACAGTTCTACTTGGTGTGGCCTTTGGTGGTGCGGTTCTGCACTGAGGCCCAGCTGCGCAAGATTGCTATAGCAGTGATTTTTCTTTCTCCAGTGCTGCGTTTGTATTTGTCATCACATCAGGTGAATATCTACGCGAATACGTTCTGCCGTTTGGACGGCCTAATGGCCGGAGCGCTCCTGGCAATTGTTATCCGTTCGATCAGTTTTTCACCGGCAGAGTTCTTGACGCGTGCATGGATCATATTTCTTGTCACCATCCCGCTCGCTCTTACGGTCGAAACGGCGTTCCATGCGCGATGGATTGTTTTCTCTTTAACTGCCGTGGCCTCGGTTTCCTTCGTATACCTCGCTTTGTTCTCGCCGCAGAGATGGCTGCAGTCCGTTTTGACCAACCGATTTATGGTTTACACAGGGACGATCAGTTATGGGATCTATTTGCTGGAAAAGATTCCGCTCGATGCAGCGAGAACATTCCATCTGGACAAGCATCGGTTTCTGATGCTGCCAATCACTGCTGACACCGACAATCGGAATGCAGAAGAAAATGCTGGGACTGCTCTGTGCGGCTGTCTTAATTATCATCTTGATCGCGGGACTTTGGCCATTCCATGCACCCAAGAATCAGGTGAGTTGGCTAGGTAATCGCAACGGTCTTCATGTTGGTCAATACGGGGTAGTACTGAGTTCCGGGGCGCCTAGTTTTGCTGGTCCGAAAGACAGAATATCCTGCAGCGTCGAGATCTGGGTGCAACCTGATCACAGTGATATCGGGGGCACCATACTCGCGTTCTACAAACCGGAGAATCAAATCGTTGCATTCTCGGTGCAGCAATCTATAGACGACTTATTCTTGCAACGCATGGTTGTTGATCAGCAACGTCCTAGAAAGATTAAGGTCTACATCGGGCACGTTTTTCGGAAGAACAACCCACTGTTTGTTACGCTCACTTCGAACGCGCAGGGCACAGCCGTTTACCTGAACGGTGGTCTCGTCCGCACCTTGCCGCGGTTCGGACTCTCAAGTGACGACCTGAACGGTCAACTGTTTGTTGGCAACCACCCGCTAGTGGAGAACGGCTGGCAAGGTCAGATAAGGAGTCTTGCAATTTACAATCGAGCGCTGACCGAGACGGAGGTCTTGCAACACTACAACGCGTGGAGAACGAACCAGAACGCTGAGATCAAGAACGAAGGTCCGATCGAGCTCTACCTATTCAACGAAGGGTCAGGCACCACCGTTCATAACCAGGTCAATTCAGAAAATGATCTTCGCATCCCAGGACATTTTTTCGTTCTGCATGCACCCTTCCTTGAAAGGCCTTGGGATGAGTTCCAGCCCAGTTGGAGCTACTGGAAAAATGTTTTGATCAACATCGGTGGTTTCGTTCCACTTGGGTTCTTTTTCTGTGCATATTTCGTGTCGGTGCGACGCCTTAACCGAGTAGCACTGGCCACAATCGTTCTCGGCGGGGTGGTCAGTCTTACAATTGAAGTGTTGCAGGCATTTCTCCCAACCCGGGATTCTGGCATGACTGATCTCATCACGAACACGCTCGGAACGGTTATCGGAACTGCGTTGTATAGTAGCAAATCAGTACAGGCGATATTCGCAGCGGCTGGTCTTGGAGGACTGCTTCAGCCGAATTCTCCGGAGCGTTCCACATCGCTGAGTGGTACCTCTAGTACGTCACGCCGCACTGGTTGAAGCTTCCGAAATCGGCCCTGTTTACCCACTCCCACTAACGACGCGCAGCCGCCAGGCTCTCAACGACACCTTCAATAAGCGTCAGACCTTCAACCTTCAATTTCACCCATTGCTTCTTCTCAAAGCATCCAGCGGAACTAACGCGGGTACCAGGCACTCTCATTCCCTTAAGCCAAAAGCGTCCAATCGAGATCGGGACGTCCGATATAAACGAAGTGTGCTACCAGATGTCCGTGACTGCCCGCGCCGAGATAGGAAAACTCGCGTTTCAGGACGGCGTACTCACGGTTCGCAAAACGAACGTCGTGACGTTGAGACCCTTGGGCGCCATCGTCCACAGCGCTTGCGCTGTGGGTATCAAGCAAGGAACCGCGTCAATTAAACGTCTGGGTCAGTTCTGCTGAACTAGGCGTGAAGTTCGCATTGCCGCTGTAGGTGGCGGTGATGGATTTCGTTCCCGCCGAGTTGAAAACCTTGTTGAAGATCGCGCGTCCTCCTCTGAGCGGAACCTTGCCCATGATCGTGGCTCCGTTCTTAAACGCGACCGTACCTGTGGGTGTACCACTGTACTGCGGCACTATGGTGGCCGCGAAGGTTACAGACAGCCCGACCGTCGAAGGATTCACTGACGAAACCAACATCGTACTGGTGGTTGCTCGGTTCACTAATTGGTACAGCGGAGGTGAAGTGCTGCCCGCGAAGGTCGTGTCACCGGAGTAGGAGGCGGTGATGCGATGGTGGCCGACCGCAAGCGTTGCGGTCGAGAATTTCGCTGTGCCTCCGGTAACGGACGACGTTCCGAGAATCGTCGAGCCGTCCATGAACTTGACCGTACCAGTTGGCGTTCCGGAAGCTTCGGGTGTGACCGTTGCGGAGAACGTCACGGACTGCCCGAAGGCGGAGGGATTCGACGAAGAAGTTATTGTGGTCGTGGTTGGGAAGGCGGAAATATTCAGCAGAACGGTAATGCCGCCAACCGCAAGATCGGGTTTCCCGTCGCGGTTGAAATCGCCGACCGCGATGCCCGGACCGCCGGCCCCAAGCTCGATTGGTGTTTGGAATGTCCCATCGCCGTTACCGAGCAGCAGAAAGTTTCCAGCACCCACGGCCAAATCCAGCTTGCCGTCTCCGTTGAAGTCGGCCAGGGCGAGTGACCGGATACCCTCGAGCGGAGTGGGCGTAGAAGTAACTACCACCGCTTGAAATGTTCCATCCCCATCGCCAAGCAGCACTCCCACCGAGCCATTCGTTACGGAGTTGGTCGCATATTCGCTTGCCAGCACCAAGTCCAGCTTGCCGTCCCTATTCAAATCCCCTAGTACGACGGCATCGGTATACCCCCCGCCCGAGCTGTAACTGACGGCTGCCTGGAATGTTCCGTCTCCATTGCCAAGCAGCACTCCCACCGAGCCATTCGCGCAGTCGCTGCTGGCACAGGAATTTGCCACAACGAGATCGGGCTTGCCATCCCCGTTCACGTCCGCCACTGCCACGGAGCTTGCACTTGCTCCGGCAGAGCCGTAACTCATTGCCGCTTGGAAGGTACCGTCGCCCTTGCCCAAGAGAACGCCGACAACGCCGTTACCATTTGCCACCAGGAGATCGGGTTCGCCATCCCCGTTCACATCTGCCACCGCCACGGACTCGGCATCCTGTCCGCCAGAGCCGTAGCTCATCGCCGCTTGGAAGGTACCGTCGCCGTTGCCCAACAGAACGCCCACAGCGCCGTTACCGTTCGCCACCAGGAGATCGGGTTTGCCGTCCCCATTCACGTCCGCCACCACCACGGACTGGGCGTCATATCCGCCGGAGTCGTATGTCACGACTGGCTGGAACGTCCCATCACCGTTGCCCAAGAGAACCCCAACAACGCCATTACAGTCGTCGGTATTGCCACATTCGTTCGCCACTAACAAGTCCGGATTGCCATCCCTATTCACATCCCCTACCGCCACCGAATAGGGTTCATATCCGCCAGAGGCGTCGATCGCTGCCGCCTTGAACGTCCCGCTACCATTACCGAGCAACACGCCGACCGAGCCAATCATGCAGCCGTAGTTGCCATTGTTGCCGCAGGCGTTCGCCAATAACAGGTCCAGCTTGCCATCCCCGTTTACATCCCTTACCGCCACGGAAGAGGCACCAGTTCCACCTGAACCATAGCTCACCGCTGACTGGAATGTTCCATCACCATTGCCAAGCAACACCCCCACCGAGCCATTCACGCAGTTGAAGGCCCCCTCAGTAACGCAGTTGTTGGTCACTAACAGATCCGGTTTGCCGTCGCCGTTTACATCGGCCACCGCAACGGACTCGGCGCTAAATCCACCCGAATCATATGTCACAACCGGCTGGAAGGAACCGTCACCGTTACCCAGCAACACGCCCACGCTACCGGTCGCACAGTCGTTGGGTGCGCAAATCGTGTTCGCCACCAGCAAGTCCAGTTTGCCATCCCCGTTGACATCTCCCACCGCCACGGACTGGGCCTCATATCCACCCGAGCTGTAACTCACCGCCGCCCGGAATGTTCCGTTCCCATTGCCCAGCAGCACTCCCACGGAGCCACTCGCGCAGTTGCTGCTGCTGGCGCAATAGCTTCCCACCACGAGATCGGGCTTACCATCCCCGTTCACATCGCCAACCGCTACCGAAACGGTATGATATGCGCCCGAGTTGTATGGCACCGCCGCCCGGAAGGTACCGTCGCCGTTACCTATCAACACGCCCACGTTGCCATCGGTCGAGCACTCACTGTCGGCACAATAGTTGGCCACGAGCAGGTCAGGCTTGCCGTCCCCGTTGACGTCCTCAACAGCAACAGAATAGGCGTCCTGTCCGCCAGAGCCATAGCTTTTCGCCGCATGGAAGGTGCCGTCGCCGTTACCCAACAGAACGCTCACGGCGCCCCCGTTCGTACAGTTGCTGCTAGCACAAACATTCGCCACCACGAGGTCGGGCTTGCCGTCCCCGTTCACATCCGCCACTGCCACGGAAAAGGCGCCGTATCCCCCCGAGTCGTATTTCAACGCCCACTCGAAGGTCCCATCGCCCTTGCCCAACAAAACACCAACGAGCCCGCGCCTCATGCAAGCGCTATCACCGCATTGATTTGTGACCACAAGATCGGCGTTGCCGTCACCGTTCACATCTCCCACCGCTACGGATTCAGCATAATATCCGCCAGATTCGTAGGTTGGTGCGGTCAGGAAGATCGAATTGTGGTGGCCCCAGGGTATCTCTGGATGGCCAAACCCGTGTTTCATACTCACTTTGTCTTCGGGCGCGAATGGTGGTCGCATGTTTCCCCGCGGGTCGAACGGCCCGAACTGCGGCAAAGGAAGTGATGCCTGCAATCCAACTTGCGGCAGCGAACTTCTATGAGCGGCCTGAGGTTCGGGGCCGGGGAGGGGCAACTGAGCAAACACGAAAATCGGCAGAAGAACCAAGAACAAACCGGCGCGCTTCAAGAGCATGGCCTTGCTCCTTAGGATTTAGGGACATCAGCGTATCCGCGAGGTGACGGATGTGTGTCTCATGTCTTCTGGGGGAAGGAAACTATGAGGTCCTGCAGCGAGCCTGCTGCAAAAAGCGGTACCTACAATAAGTAGCGACAGATTAATTTGATGCAGCTGACGTGTCAATAGGAAAACAGGTACAGCTAGTGATCAGCTGAGGTCGAGAGCCTGCAGATACCGTACGCGTTTACGGCATCGGCCTGCGTGGATTTCAGTGGCATAAGGCGGCGAGGCATCACGGAATCACAACCTGTATCTGCTTCGAATGGATACTTTCTATCTTCTTCCAATTCACTGCTGTCGCGACGTAATAGTATTTGTGGCCTGCGGCCACCGTAAGATCCGTGAATTTTGTATTTGGATCCAAAACACCATTGATCTTCTGGTACGGCCCGCCTGAGCGGTTGCCACGATATATGTTGTATCCGAGGATGTGTTTTGAAGTACTTGCCTTCCACGATAGCTGAACTTTGTGCTGAACTGGGCCAACGATGCGGAGTGTAACAACTTGCTCGTTGGGTGAGTTAGAGGCATCGCTGACAAACGAAAGGACTGCAGATGAACTATCGCTGTCGTGTGGAACAAATGTGACGGTGAATGGAACGCTGTAGCCCGCTGGAATCGTGAAGGGAAGTGACGGCGCTTCCAATTGAAAGTTTTCACTGCTGATTGTTGCAGAAGAGACGGTCACATTGGCGCCTATAGCGGTAAGTTGAACGCTCTGCGTTCCGGTCGATCCCAGGCTCGCGTCTCCGAAATCAATTGCCGCCGGCGTAACTTGCAACTGCCCAGTCGCACTGCCGGTTCCGGATAGCTGGATTGTTAGAGCCTGGGTGGGTGCTTCGGAAACAATCGAGATGCTTCCGTCAACACGACCGCTCTTCCGCGGAGCAAAAGTGACACCGAATGTAAAGCTTTCACCTGCAGCCAACGCTAAGGGCAAGTCCAGTCCGTTCAGACCAAACTCACTGCCTGTCGAAGCGGCCGAAAGAACGATGAGTCGCGCAGTACCGCTATTGGTAATCGTTATGAGTCTATCGCGTGTCTGCCCAACAGCGACTTCACCAAGTTCCAGCTTTGTGGCAGCACAAGTCAGCTGTGTCCGCGCAGTAGCAGAACTCGATGTACCTACGGGCTGGTTCTCGGCGAGCGCGAGCCCCGCCGGCGCAAAGACTGAGACGAAGACTAGAGACACAAATATCCAATATGTAATTCGGGGGAGGAATGACATTCAAAGAGTCTGCAGGTTTGTGAGTTTCGGCGGAAGATACCAGTAGTACATCTGTGCCGTCGAAAATTATCGGTCGGCCCAGTATTGGTTTCGGTTCTATACCAGGCTCAATTGTGTTTCAATTCGCACCGCTCGCTCACCACATAAGGCCGCCAGGCTCAGCTGCGATGGATTTTTGTATGGCAGCCATTGCATAGCGCGATCAGGTTCTCCTCCGAGTCCGCGCCCGAGTGACTTCGAAAATCCTTATGGTGCACCTCGAGGTTGGACATCGCACCGCAAATTTGGCATCGCCAGCCATCGCGGCGGAGCACCTGGTTGCGGAGAGTGTCGTACTGGTCGGGATCAAGCCGCTGGGGCGCACGTTTCGGTCGAACCGAATTCATGACGCCTTGTCGGTCACGTGGTGCAGAAATGTCTGCTTCTCTTCGCCGGGAAGAAACTTGAAGAACCGTAGTGCCGACTGCAAGAGAACATCGGGATTTTCGTTCTCCAGGTTTGCTCCCGCCAGGAAGTCGGCACAGATCATCTCCAGGCAGTAGCCCCGGGATTTATCGCTGCCCAGCATCAAAGCGGCTGTTTCGATTGCCTGCTCAACGATTGGGATCTGGCTCTTGTACAACTTGAAATAGACCATCTCCCACGGTTCTGTTTCTTGGCCGGTTAACTCCCGCTCGACTTCCTGCTTAAACTCTTCCTTGGGCATTTCGCGGGCTTTGTGCAACCAGGTTGCACAATCGAACTGCTGCCGGTCCCGTCTCGCAATTTTCGCCAACTCCAATCCCTTCGTCCACCCCACTTCCTTCAATTCCTTCGTCGCCTGCGGTGGCAAGTGCTCATGAATCGACATCAGGTAATAAGCTTTCCTACGCGACACCGGAAACCGTCTTTCCAGGAATTCGTCGAAGGACTTCACATTCTCCACCCGCCAATACTGTCCCGCGCGAACTTCGCACAGATAACGTCCGAGTTCCACGAACCGGGTATCGCGTTCGATTTCCTTCTGCTTTTCCCAAACAAGAATCTCATCGATCTTAGTGAGCACGAACAGCGCTCGGCGACGATTGAGCTTGGGCAGCATGGGCGGATTCCTAGTACGTAAGCTCGTCAAGCCAACCAAGGTTCTCGGCTCCTGGCCGCCGCACCAGAGCGGCATCGACCAACTCTTGTTTTCCCAGGCATAGTCCCAAGTACGGGCAAGTGCTGCAGGGGTTCTGTGGGAAGCGAATGCCGCTGTGCGGTAGAAACTGTGCGGACTCGATTCGCCGGATGGTGTCTTCCACCAACTGGCCGAATTCCTGCCGCTGCGCTTCGCTGATGGTGGTGTGCAGATACTGGATCTCGATCAGCCGCTTGCGAACGAACACGAGCTGAGCCACTTCGGAAATTCCGGTCATCCAGGAATAGCAAACCAGTTGCGGATCGAGAGCCAGCAGTCCGTCGGGCTCCTCCGGGTAGCGACTTGACGTGGTTTTCCATTCGAGCAGACAGCGCGTCCCATCTAATTTTCCAATGGCATCGATATAGGCCACGAAATCGTTTCTGGCAGAAACTTGTCGCGTGAACTTGATTTGCAGGTTGTGGCCAGGCTGACGAATGCGAATGCGGTCGTCCTGGCAGAATCGGTCCAGAAGCTGGATGCCTTGTTGCAACATACGATCCCAGGTGTCGCCGTGCGAGTAGTGCAAGCCCTGGTTTTGACACACGCTCCATTCGCGAAACAAAGCAGTGGCTGCATCTTCACGCCGGAAATAAGCAGCCAGCGCCCGCTCGAATGCCCGCCCAAAGAGCATGGCGGCGCGCGTATCTTTTTCCTGCCAGCCGTCGAGATAACGATGGCGGTAGCGCCGAGGACAGGTCAAATATTGGCTGACTTGCGTGTAGCTGTAGGTCATCACGCCACCTGCGAGCCGTCGAGGTTGGAGGGAGAAAGTTCTTCCCAGCGACCGGCGGGGGCAAAACCATCCAACCGGAGCAGGGGAGCGCCGTTGATGATCACATGGCTGATCTTCACCACGCCGCTGAGGCCAATCAGCTGTGATTCATCGACTTCATCGCGACCCAGCAGTTCGACATCGTAGCCAAAGTCGCGCAGGAACCAATTGAACTTCCAGAGGGCTTTGGGGTTGCAATAGAGCCGGCTCGAAATGACGTGGTCTGAAAATCGGCTGGGCTCCAGTATGGCCAGAGCGAGAGTGTAATACGGCTTTTGTGCTTGCCGACGGAACCAGACTCGCTGCACGCGAACCAGGAAAAGTCCATCAGGAATTTGGTCGGCCGCGCAGCGATCCGCGGCGTGGAGACCTGCAATCTGTCGTTTCATGCTGCACCTTCTTTCTGGCCGAGATAGCTGTTGAGCTGGCAGAGCAGCGCATCGCGGTTTTTCTCGGCGGAATCGGCCAAGTGTGCGACAAACGTTTCAACTTGCTCGCGCGTGGCGTCGCGCAATGCCTTGGTGCCAGTGAAATCCACAGCGTAGGCCTTGACGAGATTGGGATCGAGTTTGTGTTGACGAATGATTTGGCAAAGATGATCGCGGACGGTGCGACCGCCGTAACCATTTCCGTTTGTAGGCCGCGGCGTTTTTCTTGGTTCGCTGGTCGGTTCGGTTTGGCCCTTGAACGAGCCGATTTCTTCGACGGAGCAGATGCCAACACCGTAGGCTTTCCGGAGTGCGCGGCAGACCGCGCGAGTTTCGGCGACCCTCATTTCAGCGCCGTAGACCAACTGAGAAACATTCGACGGAGCAGCGTCACCAAATCCGACGAAGCCTTTGCAAGTGCGCGACTTGTAGACAGTTGCTTCGAAGGCCCAGCGCAGGGAAGAGGGATCGCAGAATTGCAACACAGGCCGAACATGTATCCCAGCACACCGACTACGACGCGCTAGGCCTAACAAACCGGTGTGCGTGACATACCATCGACCCTCGATAAGGAGTAGATCCCCTGCCGCAACAGAGAGCTGATATTCGCACGTAAGCTCTCTCAAAGCACGTGAGCTAACGGGTGAGATTCGATGCCACAATTGCCTGGCTATTCTCATGTTCGACTTGTACGTAATCGTCTTTTTCTCCAATGCCATACCTCCCGGAACGCTGCGTGTGTTGCAACCTTGCCGATCCAGAATCATCAATTGTCAACTCGTCGCTGCTAAGCTAAAAGGAACACAGAGAAACATGCCTCATGGATTTGGGCTCAAAGTGAAATTGATGCTTGGCCCGATTGTTAAGGATAATAACGGCGTATCTCAATAGAAATATTATATCTCAATAGAGATGACACGATCAAGAACAAAATCGAAGGGTGACTCGCAAATCGACCTCCGTGCCATCGGTCGAAGAATCCGGGAGCTCAGAGGTTTTGACACGACGCAAGTCGAGTTCGCACGGCGCATCGGCGTCACGCAGAGTTACCTATCAGCACTGGAACATGGGGAGAAAGAGCCAGGTTCAGCCGTACTATTGGCTATCAGCAAAGCTTTCGGAAAGTCAGTCGATTGGCTGCTGACCGGGCAAAAAGCGAAATAATAATCACTCGGAATGGAACTAAGCTCCCGGGGTGCCACGGGATCTTTTGGCTGCCGCGGCGTCGGTTTTGTTTGCCGGCATAAGGCCATCGGTTACCCAGAAAGTGTGTCGGCTTTGGATTTCAATGTGAATTCTCGAGAACGCAGTACGGAGTGTTGATCCATGCGATACCAGCTCCTGGCCGCGATCACCTTCCGCCGTCTCGGCACGTTTTGTTGGTACACGAACCGGAGAACCGTCCCGCTTGCGCGTAGATCAGGAAAAACTGTTGAGTGGTTGCTGACTGGAAAGGACGGCATGTAGCGGAAAGCCCTTTAAGCGGTGGTCTTAGTGCCGTAACTCGTGGAATTACAACATAAAATAGGCCGGCTCAACCGTGCACCTTCGACATCTCTGAAGTCGACACCCAGGTTCGTACGAACAGCTGCGCAACCAAGTGCTACATCGCGATGGCTGGAAATACCAATCTTGCGGCTCGATGTCCAACCTGGAGGTTCACCATAAAAGGTTTCGAAGTCACTCGGGCGATGATTCGAAGGAACCTGATCACGCCGGTGCACCGGGGAATGAAACCTGGATGTGCATGTCGCCCTGACGGCGATTCAGAAAAAGCTTGCAGCAAGCGGGATCCGTCATTTAGTCTATTGACGTTCGAGAGTGAGATCTGCAAGAACCTGGTAAGTAAAGCCTGTAGAGCAATTCCAAACCAATTTCATTGGATCGCGGCAGTAAGCGCGATTTTCCTGATTGGTCCAGTCGCGATTGGACGCCAAATTGGGAGAATTCGCCTCGAAGCACCGCCGCGTCCGGGAGGAGCAGATCATGAAGCGTAAGAAACAAGTAACCGAGGCCGTTCTGGCCGCCAATCGAGCCAATGCACAATCCTCTACGGGTCCTCGGACCGAACCAGGAAAATCGAATGCACGGTACAACGCTTTTAAACACGGCATTCTCGCCGTCGGGGTCGTTCTAAACACGGACAAAGAGCGGGAGGATTTTCAGGAGCTACTTCAATCCTGTCGTGAAGATTGGCATCCGCAAGGGTTAGAGGAGGATTTCTACACAAAAGAACTCGCGATTATATACTGGAAACTCGATTTGCAAGAAGGCATGGAAGCACAGGAACTTTCACGTCGTCAGGAACTCTCGGGTAAGGTGGACGGCGTTTTTCGAAAAAGCCCCCGCCTTCCCATCGACAATTTCGATCTTCCGCTGCTGAACCGCGGCTGGGATTGCGAGCGGTTGGTGGTCCGCGCCGTTTCTGGCAAGGACAACGTTGGCTCCACTGCTTCACGCCGCCCCGCGGTCATTCAGAACCAGATACAGCCTGGCTGGCACGCCTCAGTAAAGAACCAGGAAAACAAGGCTGATCACCTCGAGCTGGAGGCTGTTATGGTAAGTTCCCTTTCCGTTGTAACTCGCTACCGATTGGGATTGAAGCGCGATCTCCGCGACACAATCAAGAGTCTGCGCGACGCACAAAGGGAAAGGCGGGAACGAGAAAAGTAGCTTCGAGTATGAGCGAAAAGATGTGTAGATAGATGTAATCAGAAAGCTTGCTGAGAGGCCCCGGTCACGAATAACGTCGTGAGACGGACGGATTCCTGTTGCGACGACAGAGTTCGGGGCGGGGTCTCCGCATTATCAATGTATATCGCAATACGATATTGCTAATAATGTATCGTAATACGATGTATTATTCGATTATCAGTAATGGCTCGACCGATATCTTGCAGGAAGCTGGGAATCGTCGATATACAAAGATGCGCCCTCGGTCTTTTGAGCGAAACGAACCCAACATGTGTCCTGTTTTTACAGACTTACAAAATTAGAGGACACGAATTAACCGGCAATCCGGGGATGATCGAGTTGAAACTTCCTTCACCGGGCGGGCGACGCCCGTTGCTCCAGGATCAGAACTGCTGACCCTTCATCTCGAGATCGTGGATTGGTCCGGAGCCAAGCTTACACGCGGAGCCAACTTAGAGAACGAAAACCCCGGCGTGCTTTTACAGTCAGCCCTGCGTTTCTTCCAGTTCCTTCCAAGTGAAGAACGAAAAGTATTCTTGGACTCCGTAACCGAGCAAGCGGCATGACCTGCGTGCGGCCTAAGCAGCCTCGTCTGCAGCTCGATCCCGAGCGTTACGAACAGCTGTGCAACCAAGTGCTGCGTCGCGATTGCTGGAGATGTCAGTCGTGCGGCAGAAGATCCAATCTTGAAGTCCACCACAAAGAATTCCGGAGCCACTCGGGCGACGATTCGGAAGAAAATCTGATCACGCTGTGTCATGCATGCCACGCGAGTATGTACCATGGTCGAGGCGATGATTTTAGCGGTTGACCCTGGCTGCGCTCTCAGATGGGAATGAGCTTTGCCTATAACAGGGCGAGCTGGTGGCGGGCTCGCAACAAGTTATCAAATGAGACCGTCGTCCAAGTCCGCTAAGGCGCTGATGATCGTTTTCGGAGTCTTTGCTCTTCTGGTTGCATGGATCGGCTTTCAGCTTGGCACGCACCGTCACACTGGAATCTTGCGGGTCCTGGCTAAGGCCAAGCACTTTCTTCGCGAAGCATCGACGCTTGCCAGTGCGCAACAAAGGACTGTAAGCGCGCCGTCCGGCCGGCAACATAGCGTTACTCTGTCGTGGAAAGCCCAACTACTAGATCACCGTCTACCGAGTCATGCTTTGTGAAATACCGTTCGCGAACGCAGATCTACTGGATGAGTACACTAACTTGCGCCGAAGCAGCAGGCTTGGTACGATTCCGGCGAGGTCTTCCGATTGTTTTGCCGGTTACCTCATCTCCCCGTTTCACTGGATTCTGCCCGATAAGGAGAATTACTCCCATGAAAACTGCTCTCGTTTGTGCGGTTCTTGCTGTTTGCTGCACCGGCCTTCGCGTGGACGCCCAGGTCGGAGGATGGGGATCTGGAACCAAGAACTATATTCCGATTTGGACGGATCGCACCGATCTTGGAGATTCCGGGCTCTACCAAGTCGGCGTGTCGCCGAATTCCTCGTTGGGAATCAACACCACTACTCCTGAGCAGGTTCTCGACGTTGCCTCCGGGAACATGTTGGTACAGGGAGAAAATAACTTCCATCAGTCTGGGGATACAGCTTTTGTTTACGTGGGGGACAAGAATCACCCAATCGAAGCGATATGGGGCAGCGGCATCTCCATTGGCGCCTTCCGCCAGGCGGCAGAGAACGCTCTGTTTATCCACGACGGCAATGGATTCGTGGGTATTTTAACGACTGCCCCCCAATCCGCGCTCGATGTGAACGGGGATGTTACCGTCAGCGGCACTCTATTCAAGGGAGCCGGCTCATTCAAAATCGATGATCCGGTTGACCCAGCGAATAAGTATCTTTACCACTCCTTTGTGGAGTCGCCGGACATGATGAATATTTACAACGGAAATGTGACCACTGACAAACACGGATTGGCGACCGTGATTTTGCCACAATACTTCTCCGCTCTGAATCGTGATTTTCGTTATCAGCTTACCGTGGTCGGTCAGTTCGCGCAGGCGATCATCGCTCGGAAGGTTACGGACAACCGATTTGTGATCCGCACCAACAAGCCGCTGGTGGAGGTTTCGTGGCAGGTGACCGGCATTCGCCAGGACGCTTATGCGGATGCGCACCGCATTCCGGTGGAGGAGGACAAACCGCCGCAAGAACAGGGACACTATCTGCATCCAGAGTTGTTCGCGGCAAAGTGAAGAGGAGTCGTAGTTACGGCTGCACTTCGTACAAGACCCCGCAGCGATATAACTTGTGCAGCTTTACGGAGTCACAGATGTTCTCCGTATACTTCGTCGCTCCATAGAGGCGCCCGCTGGCGGGATCACGGACAAGTCCACTCTGCGGATAGCCGCCGTCGCCCCGACCTTGGAACAGATAGAGGACATTTTCGGTCCAGCCACCGTTCGTAGGTTCGAGCTTGAACACCGTACCGCACCCGGCCTTGTTGGGTAAACCATCCTTGCCTAGAGTGCATTTCGCTGAGCCGCCAAATGTTGTCGTGCCGTAAAGATTGCCAGTCGAATCCGCCACCAAGGTCCCTTCCGGCTTTGCCCCGTCTCCTTTAGTGCTGCCCCGAAAGCTATAGAGCACGGTTTCGGTCCAGTCCGAACCAGAAGAGAGTGTCATCTGGAATACAGTTCCATCGTTGGAATCGCCTCCAGCAGTGGTTACACCGAAAATCCTTCTATCGGCAAAAGTCAGGCTTGAATATTGAGGATTGGCGCCGTCCCGTCCACCCGTGAAACTATACAGCACCGTTTCTGTCCATTTGGAACCTGATCTTGAGATCCTGAAAATCGTGCCATTGCCGCTGCTGCCACCTGCAACAGTCATGCCGTACAGGTTCCCGCTCTTGTCCACGACCAGACCGCTCTTGGGATATTCTCCATCGACACATTCCGTGCCTTTTGGGCAAAAACTATAAATCACGTGGTAGGTCCCCGATCTTGATATCCCGAATACTGTACCGAAACCGCTCTTCTCTTTTGACTGGCTCGTCCCGCCCGACCGCGTCGTCCCGTACAGGTAGCAACAACCCCTCTTTCCAGGGTCAAGGACCACACCAGCATATGGCGCCGCTCCATCTATTTTCTTTGGTGTTTTCCCACAGAAGTTATGCAAAACAGTGTCCGTCCAGCCGGAGCCTGATTTTGAAAGCCGAAACACAGTGCCCATTGAGCATGCGCCACCACTAAGTGTGGTGCCGTAGATATTCTTGGCGGACTCGTCAATTACGACGGCGCCAAAAGGGTCGGCCCCGTCGGTGCAGAAACTATGCAATATCTTCGGTACCGCGAATGCGCTTGACAGTTGAAAAACGGTTCCGTGCCCGCACGTTCCGCCTTGCTGGGTTGTGCCATACAGATTCCCCGCGGCATCCGCGGCGAGACTTCCAACATTGACTGGGACGCCGCCCGCTTGCCCGCCGGGGAACTGGTACACCGTCTTATATGCGGGGTTCGCCGCCGCGGCGACAAGTAGGAGCAAAACTATGGTGAGGGTCGCTACCGGACGAACTCGCATGTCTCCCTTCCTTACCACAGGTATAGGAGCAGGAAAGATCGATCGCGTGAAGATTCACCAAACATTCCGGGCGGACGGAAACTCACGCAGCCACCGATTATACGACAGGTGTCAAGAGACATCCGACAAGATGCGATGCCGGGGTCTCGGAAAAAGCCGGTCCCGATCTACTTGATCTTCGTGTATTCGGTCTTGGCTTCCATAAATAATCGGGCATCCGGATCAGCGTCGCGCCAAAGGTTTAGAAAAGTTTGATAGGCCTCACCTGCCTTGACTTTGTTACCCGAGCCCACATAGGCGCGTGCGAGTTGGAGATGTGCCAAGGCACCGAGCGGGAAATTCCAAACCAAACCGCGATGGTCGAGTAGCTTCTGAAACTCGGCGGCTGCCAAGTCCCGCTGGCGATTCGCCAGGTAGGCCTGGCCGCGAAGGTAAGCGGGATAGAGGGTTCCCCCGGACGAAAACGGTGGGCTAATGGCAGCCAGTTCATAGGACACCGTAGGCGCCAGATATGCCATTGCGTGGGAAGAGTCGCCGTGGAAGAGGGCGATGGCGGCACGGATGCAAGGCGACCAGTAGTTCGTCAACAGGGTGTCGGACGGGAAACGCTTTTGTAGTCTATCCAGCATTACACTGGCCCGGCCAACCTCGCCGACGCGGGCCAAAGCCAAGGCGGCGGCTACTTGCACGTCGCGATTAGAAGCCAACGCAAGCGCGGCTGAAGCTTGTTGCCTGGCTTCGGCTGCATTCCCGAACTCTGCTTCCCGCAAGGCCTCAGTAACTCGCCAGCCAGCCGCCGTTTCCTTGGCGTCCGCGCGAATTGCTGAGTCCACCGCCTCTTGAGATAGCTCGCGCGCTTGTCTCATTCGCCCGTGAAAAGCCTCGGTATCAGCTTGGCTTGACAACAACGCATCTTCTTGTCCCGGTTTGCCGAGAGCGGCGGAAAAACATCGTTTCATTTCCCTATCATCCTGGCGCAGAAAGGCCAGTTGGTAGAAATTTGGCAGAAGAATCTCATCCAGTTTGCGTTCGCGAGCTTGGCGCAAAATGTCCTCGGCAGCAACCAGCTTACCGAGATACAGATAATCATAAGCGACATTCCCATACATTACGGCAGAGTCCTTACTTAGCTTTAGGGCCCCCATGTCGTTGTTCAGAGCCGGTTCAAGTCGGCCTAGAGATGAATAAGTAAGTCCCAGCTGCACGTATGGAGCAGGGCTTTGCGGATAATTTTGTTTCCATTCCTCGTTAACTTGTTCCGCCTTTTCTAGCTCGCCAGTTGCGGACCGGTAGTAAGTCGAATCGATGGAGAACCTTTCCCACTCCGAGGCCCGGTCTCGCAGGGTCATTGCTTTTCCCGCGAAGTCTGCAGACAAAGCAGTTTCCCCCAGGTCGGAATAAACAACGCCTAACTGGGCGTAGGCCAAGGCAAAGCTGGGATCAAATTCCACTGCGCGGTTGAGGAGTGGCAAGGCCGACATATCGCCTTCGCTCCTACCGGCTCTAATGGCATTGCTGTAGGCCTTTAGAGCTTCCAGCGAAGACGTTGTAGCCTGTTCGAGTGGCACCCCAAATTTCTTTAGCATAAACCGCGATTCGCCTAGCTCGCTGCGCAGTCCGACAGCTGCATTACCGAGTGCGGGCAAGACCTTTTCCTTTGCTACGGCAATAACCTGTTCCTGTGCCAGGGTTTCTCCACTCTGGCAATTTACCGCTTTAAGTCCCAGTACATACTCGCTCCCTAGAGTTGCAATCGAACCAACGACGTAAGCTCTGCCGTCGTTACGCAGGCAAACCTCGCGGGCAATCTCGGGTGTGAGGGGCGTGCTGGCCGGTCGGGTCATAAAGTTGAGAGTTTCCCCCACTCTCTCGTCCGAAAGAAGGTTCAGGAAAGGAGTCTGGCGTAGGGCAACAGTCAGCGCCGTCTTTAGGGTGTCGTCAAAAACCGGATCACCCGTGCTGTTGGAAAAATCTGCGACCACGACGGTGCCCTTGTCAGTCAGGTACTTGCTTCCATGCGCGCGATAGTAAAGCCACCCCCCGATCAGAAAGATGATGAAGCAGAAGACCGATAGGACCGGGACCGCAATTTTCCAAAATTTTCCAGCCTCGCTGGCGGGAGTCTCTGGCACAACCGATGTGCTAAATTGCTCAGAATCGTAGCCGCTCTCGCAATCCCGCTTCACCCGTTGCAAGTCCGATCTCAAGTCGGCTGCATGTTGGTAGCGGAGGTCGCGGTCTTTTTCCAAACACTTACTGACGATTCTCTCCAGGTCGACTGGCAGGTCCGGATTCAACCGCATTGGAGGGACAGGCGCCCGATGCAATATGCAATCGAAAATCGCCCCCGTGCTTTCTCCGCGGAACGGTAGCGTTCCGGTCGACATCTCGTATATCAAGACGCCGAAGGAGAATATGTCAGTGCGGGCGTCCAACGGCTTGGATCGTATTTGCTCCGGGGACATATAGTCGACGGTTCCCAACTGTGTTCCGGGAGTGGTTAAACGGTCTTCGATGGACACAGTAGATTGTGCCGCCGTACTCGCGGTGCTGAGAATCGGGGTCACTTTTGCCAAACCAAAATCGAGAATCTTGGCACGACCGCTCTGGGTGACGAGAATATTTCCTGGCTTGATATCGCGATGTACGATGCCTTTAGTGTGGGCGGCGTCGAGCGCGTCCGCGATTTGGATTCCCAGAGACAGCACATCGTCAATTGCCATCGGCTGCCCTGCGATGTGACGCTTCAGCGTCAGGCCATCCACAAACTCCATGACGATGAAGGGTTGATCGTTTCGGTGCCCGATTTCATGGATAGTGCAGATGTTGGGATGGTTCAGTGCGGAGGCTGCTTGAGCTTCACGCTTAAACCGGGCCAATGCTTGCGGGGAACGTGACACTTCATCAGGCAGAAACTTGAGCGCAACGAAGCGGCGGAGGGATAAGTCTTCGGCCTTGTACACCAGACCCATCCCACCGCCAGCGATGAATCGGACAATGCGGAATCGCCCGGCCAGCAGTTCGCCTTCGGGTAGTCTTTGCGCTGAAGATTCACGCTCTGGGGAGGGAATGCCGAGGGCGGCCTTTGAGAGAAAGGATCCGGCCTGGCTATGTTCAGATAGCAGCCTCTCGACCTTAGTCCGCACGATTGGGTCGGGGCAATTCTTGAGGAGAAACAACTGGCGCTCTTCAGTGCCGAGCTCAAGCGCGGCGTCGAATAAGACCTTAATCGTTTCCCAATTATCCGGTGCGGTCGCCATAGGTTTACCTCAGGTCCCCATGGAGCCACGCTTTAGCCACGCTCCAGTCTCGCTTGACCGTCTTCGGCGATATCGCTAGTACGTCTGCGGTCTCCTCAACCGTTAGCCCACCGAAGAAGCGCAGCTCGACGATTCTGCCTTGACGCGAGTCTAGCTTCGCTAGCCCGCTGCAAAGACTCATCCAGCTCGAGCAACTCAGTTGATTTCTCGGGAGAGAAGACAAACGCTTCTTCCAAAGACACCAATTGTTGCCGCGCGCCGCGTTTTTCTCTGCCATGACCGCGTGCATGGTCAACCAGAATATGGCGCATCACCTGAGCCGCGATTCCGAAAAAATGCGCGCAGTCTTGCCAATCGACTGACTGATGCTGCGCCAACTTGAGGTAGGCCTCGTGAACCAAGGCGGTGGACTGAAGGGTGTGGTTCTCCCGCTCACGACTCATGTAGCTACCCGCCAATCGTCGCAACTCGTCGTAAACGAGAGGTATGAGGTTGGAGTCTGCCTGCTGATCGCCCTTGGTCACTTGTGCCAGCAGGACCGTTATATCTTGATATGCCCGATCCATCTACGTGGCTCCCTACTTCCGGCAAAGACGGCCCTATGTAGTCGGTTGGCAATTCTACGTCAATTCGCGCACAAGGCATAGGCCAAGTTTTCATCTGCTCGGCGGTGCGGCATTTCATGAATCCCAAGAACAACCCGCTTGCCAGTATGGTCACGATGACCATGGGGCTGGCACAGAACTCGGAACAAGTGGTGACCCCAAATTCGAGGGCGTATCGCATTAGGAAGTGTAGGCAATCTTTAACGGCCCACTCCCGTGTGGGTAATCCGTGCTGGTGTGGTTCTCCTTCAATTATGGCCCGTTTGGCATGGTGGGTTTACCGTGATGCGGGGCAGAGGCTTCAGCACGTTCCGTCGCGAAAGGTCTCTGGGTTTAAATACTCCCGGACCTCGCAACGGCGCGTCGACTGGCCCACGGGGCTAACGCAAACGACTCGAGTTGCTCTCGGCCAGCCTCTCGCCACGGTCGCTTCTTGCATCGCAGTCCTTCGTTGAACGCCACGCTTGCAATTGGTTCATGATTCGAGTGCGCGCTGCACCATGCGGTGCCGGTGCCCACAACAGTTGCCGCAAGTCTCGATTCTCCCAACTCGGCACCCGGATCTTCGGGAAACGATCTTCCAGCAGCAAGCGCAGGATCAGGTGCGCATCCTGGCGGTCCGTCTTTTGCTTGCGTACTCGTTTGTCCCGGATCTCGCCGCGTTTCCGATCCACACCTCAAACCGCAATTCGGCCAGCACTCGTTCGAACCAGCGGGCGCGCCCGCCGCAGATTCTTTGATGCAGTCTAGCTGATTCAAGCTCGAGCAGCGGGCGACCCCGAGGGAAGTTCGGCTGCTCCCTCTTCGGCGGCCGCACAAACCCTGCCTGCCCGCTGCGTATCTTAGATGCGCACGCCAGTCTCGTTGTGATCGTTATGGTGTCAGGCTGCCGTGCGAGAATTTCAGCGCTTGGCTACTTCTTCCGACAAAGCTTTGCGTGCTAGCATCGACGCGTCTCGTATAGACCAACGAGCATGGGTTGGCCTGGATCGCGTTGTGTCACGCATGCCACGCGAGTATGCATTATGGTCGAGCCGATGATTTTAGCTGTTGACCCTGGCTACGTTCTCAGATGGGATGAGCTTTGCCGAGAACTAGGGTGAGCTGGTGGCAACTCAACAACTTATCAAATGAGACCTTCGTCCAAGTCCGCTAAAGTGCTAATGATCGCGTTCGGAGTCTTTGCTCTTCTGGTTGCGTGGATTGGTTTTCAGCTTGGCGCACACCGTCACACCGGAATCTTGCGGGCTGTGGTCAACGCCAAGCACTTTCTGCATGAAGCGTCGACGTTTCCCAGTGCGCAACCGAGGACCGCAAGTGCCCCATCCGGCCTACAACATAACGTGACTCTGTCGTGGAAGACCAGCACTTCTCCAATCGTTGGCTACAACGTGTACCGACGTGGCACGTCAGGCGTAGTCAAGCTCAATTTTGAACCGATCCCGGCAACCAGCTACGTGGATCGTACGGTACAGCCGGGACAGACGTACTTTTATGTGACCAAAGCGGTGAGCGCAAAGGGAACCGAGAGCACAGCCTCGAACGAAGTCCGAGTCGACCTTCCTTCGCTGTAGATTCCGCGGAAAGCGTCCGGTGCGAACAGACGGTCCCCCACACTTAAGTTGCCAGGGCCCTTGTCGCTTGACATCAGGTGAGGAGTGCGCCCACCAATTGTTCGGAGTAAAAAGGGAACTGAGAGTCTACGCAACCATAGCCGCACTGGCGGAAGCCCCCAATGCAGAGCCGCGGGAATTCCGATTGCGGTCCTCCTGCGCGCGGAATATTGCTGATTGGTTTGGTGCTTAGTAGGTCGCCTTGAAACCCTGATCGGGACCCGTCGCCGTGGCTTGGTATAAACCCACCAAAACGCTGTCGTCGTTGATTCCGAAGCCGCTGGTGGCCGCGCTGTTGGGATAGGTAAAGGTATAGTACTTGCCTCCGTGGAACAGCGCTCCCTCCTCGTGTTCGAAGCTGGAATTCAAGATTTCATAAACTATGTCGCCTGCGTTGTTGATGTCCCTGGCTAGCGAGTTTGCTGCGAGGGGTACGTTGATGGTCTTGTAGGTCTTCCCGTTGTATAGGGCTGACGCAATTCGTGTCCCGATTCCATAATACATAACGATATTGCCCGCTTTGTTGATACCGGTGGCAATCGTGGAAGCGGCACCAGGTACATTCAGGACAGAGTACTTCGCACCCGTCAGGAGGAAACCATGGTACTTGCCGCTGGAGTCAGTGTAATAACCGACAATCTGTCCGCTGTCGTTGATCCCATAGGCGACCGAAGACTTTGCTCCGCTGGGGCCGGGGATGTTTCTAAACTTGCCATTTTGATATGAGAAGCCACTTGTGACGCCAGCTGAATTCTTCCAGGAGCCCACAATCGCTCCCGCCGAATTGATATGGATGCAACCGTCCGAAACAGCATTGGGGTGATTAATCGTCGTTACTTTACTGCCGGCCAACATAAAGCAGTGCACGACGTCTTTCTTGTCTTCGTATTGCCCGACGATCACGCCTGCGTCGTTGATTCCTCCGAGAACAGTGGCTATGGCTCCTGGCACGTTGAAAGTCGTGAACTTGAAGGTCAATGTTGGCGCGCTGGCTGCATTCGTAGCAATCATAAATACCAGTACGAACCCCAGCATCAGGACAAAATTGTTCTTGGTTCTCATTTGGTTTTCCTCCGTACATGATAATAAATCGGGCATCCTCCGCAGAATTCCAAGAACGGGGGATGGTTCATGCCGTCGCAGTCAAGGCATTATTACGATAGAGCTGATGGGCAACGGCTCAGATGGCGGAACTATCATTTCTGATAAAGTTTTCGGTTGGCAATTTCGGGGCGGGGGCGGAGTACTCTTTATGATCAGAATGTCTTCACTATTCCAACCAGGTGTACCCCAGAGATGGTTAGCGGTCGGGATCGCTCTTTTCATGCTCGCTACTGCCGCCCACGGACAGACCGCGCCTCTCACTGCAGATATTCCTTCTAAGTTTGAGGTTCCGACCGCATCCTACGACTACGTCAAACGGGCAGTGATGATTCCGATGCGAGACGGAGTGAAGCTCTATACCGTGATAGTTATCCCTAAGGGTGCAAAGAATGCGCCGATCATCCTGACTCGCACTCCCTACAACGCTGCCAAACGGACGGAACGCTTCCGGTCTGCATCCATGCTCGCGACCTTGCCCCAGGGCGACGAAGTGTTCGTGGCCGATGGTTACATTCGCGTCTTTCAGGATGTTCGCGGCAAATACGGCTCCGAGGGTGACTACGTGATGACTCGACCGTTGAAAGGGCCCCTGAATTCGAGCGAAACCGATCATTCCACCGATACCTACGACACCATCGACTGGTTAGTGAAGAATGTTCCCGAGAGCAACGGCAAGGTTGGGATGCTCGGAAGTTCCTACGAAGGGTTCACCGTGGTAATGGCGCTTGTGAATCCGCACCCAGCTCTGAAAGTCGCAGCGCCAATGAGCCCCATGGTCGACGGCTGGATGGGCGACGACTGGTTTCATTTCGGTGCGTTTCGGCAGCCGAGTCTCGATTACTTTACGGAACAGACCGCAGTGCACGGGGAAGGGCATCCCATCGTTCGCCAGGGATATGACGACTACGACAACTTTCTTCGCGCCGGCTCGGCGGGAGATTTCGCAAAAGCCGGAGGCCTGGACCAACTGCCCGTGTGGCACAAAATGTCGGAACACCCAGCCTATGACGCGTACTGGCAAGACCAGGCTCTCGATAAAACTATGAGCGAGCAGCCTCTAAAGGTTCCTACCATGTGGATTCAGGGTTTGTGGGACCAGGAAGACATGTGGGGAGCGATTCACTGCTACCTGGCAGTTGAGCCGAAAGACACGCACAACGACATGAACTTTCTGGTGATGGGCCCGTGGCGCCACAGCGGAGTCAACTACGACGGTTATTCGCTCGGGCCGCTGAAGTGGGAGGGGGACACGGCCCTGCAATTTCGTCGCGACATACTCAAGCCGTTCTTCGATCAGTACCTGAAAGACGGTGCGCCGAAGGCCGCTACGCCGCCGGTGCTCATCTACAACACGGGCGAAAATCATTGGGACCGTCTGAATTCCTGGCCCCTGGCGTGTGAGTCTGGTTGCGCGGCGAAGTCCAAGCCGCTCTATCTGACAGCCGGACTTGGTTTGTCCTTCACTCCTCCGAGCGGACGCAATGCTAAGTCGCCCGCAGGTTCACAAGATTACGACGAATACGTTTCCGATCCTAGCAAGCCTGTGCCTTATTCGCCGCGCCCCATTGTTTCTTCCGATAGCGACGCCTGGCGGCGTTGGCTCCTCGTTGATCAACGTTTTGTCGCCGACCGCACAGACGTGTTGTCCTACACGACGCCGGTTTTGACCGAGCCTTTGCGAGTCAGCGGTGCGCCGGTGGTGAATCTTGTCGCGTCCACAAGCGGAACGGATAGTGACTGGGTGGTGAAGCTCATCGACGTCTATCCAGACGAAGTGCCGAGCCGGCAGGAAATGGGCGGCTATGAGTTGAACATTGCCATGGATATTTTCAGGGGTCGTTATCGGGAGAGTTTCGAGACTGCAAAGCCCATCACGGCAAATATCCCATTACCTTACAAGTTCATCTTGCCGACCGTGAATCACGTCTTTCTGCCCGGTCACCGGATCATGGTGCAGATCCAGTCTAGCTGGTTCCCTCTGTACGATCGAAATCCGCAGACGTTCGTGGCAAATATCTTCTTCGCCAAACCGCAAGACTACATGAAGGGGGTTCAGCGCGTTTACCACGCGAAGGATGCAGCCAGTTTTATCGATCTGCCCGTTGCTCCAGTGCGCTAACTGTCAGATAGCGGTTGCGATGAACGTTTGCGCTCAAGGCGAGTACAGATTGTCTCGACATCTGTAAGCAAAGCATCGCCCGTGAATTCGAGGCTGGCAAGTGAACGCTCTGCGGCATCGCGGTGCCCGAAGCCTGGCCGAATATCTCGATTCATCCCCATCGCTTTAGCGGAATGGAATTCCAGTTCGGAGACGCCGAGGTCGGACACGTCCATACGAATGGAATCGTTGATATACCCTTCCCGCGTTCAATACGCGATGCACTGTTGGCAGATGGTCTTGCCGACGAGCACCGCTGGGTTCCGAACTCTGGCTGGATTACATTCCAGATGCGCGGTGAAGAGGACCTGAGTCGAGCCCTCTGGCTGATGCGGCTTTCGTACCTCCGGCACGTGCTGAAGACCGCAACTGATCCCCAAGAAATGTTTGAGCAGGAAAGTCACCTCGCCAACACAGTCGCTGATGATGTTCTCTATGGCTGAAGCTCCACGAATCATAGGCGAAGAATTAACGCGTAGTCCGTCCGCGTTTACTCCTCATGCCAATCATTCGGCGGCAACGACACTCCCCAAATGTTCTCAGGTCTCTCCAGTTTAATTCCGCAGTGCCGGGGTTGGTCTGGATCGACGTACACGACCTCGGCCGCAGCGCGTTTGTCTGTGAGACGGACATGAATCGAGATTTTCATCGCTACACGCAGCGCAACGGCGGTCATGATCAAGGCACCATGGAGGTTGACGACGAGTGTCTCGCCTTCGCAGGTCATAGGTTCGTTGATACCGTGAGCCTCGATCACAACTTTCAACCGAACCCGAGTGCTCTTGCGAGATTCATGCGCAACTAGCGTTGAGATAATACGTCACCCACCCAATCTTCATTGATGAAAGAAATCAAGAAGGTATCCGAGAGCAGATGATACTCGCTTACTTAGCGAGTCGGACACCACTAAATTGCAAGCTGCATCTACTCGGGTGCCATAGCGTAACCAACCCACTCCGCAACGTGAGAATTACTGGTGAAACTGCGTTTTTCGTGAGTCATCTTTATCATCCATGACCGACTGCAAGAAAACCTGACTTATCGAAACCTGTCGCAAAAATTCCACCGAGATCCTAAGTTTTCCCTGATCCGAATCGACTGGCCGCATTTTACGTTTTTCCAGGGAACAGGGGCTCCTTCTTCCGCAATTCCATGGGAGATGGTTAGGTTAGAAGAATAGAACTGTCCATTTGGAAACGCGGAAAACCTCGCTCTAGCGCTCGTAATCTAATCGGGTCAGGACACTCGAATTGGAACCAAGCATCCCTTTTCGCTCCTCGGTAATGAGGAGTTCGAACTAGTAATCATGATCCCGGTGCGACCGAAGAGATGCATGGGTCGGACTCAGTCCTGACCCGAAAACGATTACGAGCGAGCCTATGGTTGGAAAAGCAAAATCTTCAACGAGAGCGAAATGGCGCTTTACTCGGAGGGAATCAGTAGTGCGCTGGAAAAGCGCTTGACATTCTCAGAGAGGAGATGTTACGCCAACAATCGCAAGTGTTCGAGTTTGCCGACCTCTCAGGTATATTGCCCAGGCGTGTTCAAATCGAAACCAGCTACGCTTGACACTAGAGCTGCGCAGCCGTATCGTACGCGCGGTACTTGCTTCGCGAAGAATTTCAATAACTGTTTACGGAGGGTAATTCGGATGAACCGTTCTTACTCCGCACCTCCGTTCTGCATCCTCTCCTTGACACTGGCAGCCTGCAGCGCGGGCAATCAACAGCAGTCCCAAACGACGCCGCCCGATCAGCACGCTGCCGATGAGTCCACGATCCGCGGCCTTGATGCGGATTGGTTGAAAGCGGTGGTTGCCAAGGGACGCGACGCTGACCACATCTTTCTACGCTGACGGGGCTTCACTGTTTGCACCCGGCGCTCCGTTGGCCACGGGAAAGGACGCAATCCAGAAGGCTTGGGCTGGTTTGATGGCTACGCCCGGCTTCGCCCTGACATTTGATCCGACAAAGATCGAAGTCTCGCGCGACGGAGATCTCGCCTACGAGTTCGGCGAATATCAACTGACCACGAACGACAAACAGGGAAAGCCGCAAACCGTCAGGAGGAAATATGTGGTGGTGCGGGGCAAACAGCCAGACGGCGCTTAGAAGGCCCTGGTGGACGCGCCCACGACTACACAATAAGCAGGATCTGAAGAACATCGAGGAGTCCAATGATCCGCCCGCGGCTAATTCCAGTGGTGGGAGTGCCACCAGATTTTCTGGATGTCGAAGGTGACGCGGCGACAGAGATATATCGATGTGTTTTCATCGTCCATGCCAAAGCGCTGGTAGTGCTCGAAGGCCTGAAATGAACTGCAGTTCTCGCGCACGTCATCGAGGCTCCACTGAACCACTACGAGGTTCTTGAAGACCTGCGGAGGCGGACCCCAGTACCAATAGTTCTGGTGGCGAGACCATGCACGCGGCAGTCCGTAGCGGGGGCCGAACTCGTTAATCGCGCCAGCTTCGCCGTAGTTGCCGGCCCAGATCCCGGTCTTAGCGCGCTCGTCGGGTGGCAACGAGTTATAGATCGCGGCGATCTCACTTACCATCTCGGGCCATCCGAACTGGTCGGCAATCGGTTGCGGCAACAGAGACTCGTGGTGCACCTCGGCCTTGGAGGGTTTGAATCCGATAGCGTTTTGATAGGCGAGGAGACGCTCCGGCGAAAGCATCCACGTCGCCAACGGAAGGGCGGGAAGCGACGCGAGCAGGATGACAGCGACGAGGGCCGTACGTGTCCAGGGGGCGTGCTTGGCCAGCCATTGCTCGATTGCGACGGCGCCGCCGGCGAAGAGCATCGGATAGATCGGGAATACGTAGTAATTCTTGGCGTGCGCGACTTCCATCAATACGAAAAAGACGGCAAACGTCAACCCGAGCACCCGCCAGCGGCGGACGCGGAAAAACCAGACCAGGCCCGAGAGCCAGACCGGCAACAGGATCGGGTGCATGTCGATGATCTGCTCCTTAACGAACGCGAGTGGTCCAAGCACGACGTTCTTGCCTTCCCGGCGGACGTTGGCGAGGTCTTCAATCGTCGGGAAGTGATGGCGGATTTGCCAGATGATGTTAGGGAGGAAAAGCGCGAGAGCGATCGCGCCGGCGATCCAAATCCACGGTCGAGCGAACTCCCTGCGATGATGCGTCAGAAGCAGGGCGATGGCGACCGCGAATCCGAAAGACAGGGTGGAGTGTTTGTTCTCAAGGGCGAGACCGGCAAGGACGCCGAACCATAGCCAAAGCCGTGAGTCACTGGTGCGCAAGATACGAGTGACGACCCAAATGCAGCCCATCCAGAAGAGCGGCTCGAAAGCATTCATGGTGAGAAGGCTGTCCGTCATCAGAACGGCGGGGCAGACCAGAATGGCGACTCCAGCGAGGAGTTGGGCATACCGTCCACCGCCGAGTTCACGCGCGATAAGGATGGTGAGCCCAACAAGTGCCGTGCCGGCGAGCGCGGGAAGGATACGCAGCGCCGCCAACGAACCGCCCATCCACAGTGCGATCTTGGCATATACGGCGATGAGCGGAGCGGCATCGACATAACCCCAATCGAGATGGCGGGCCATATCCAGGTAGTAAAGCTCGTCACGGAAGTAGCCGTAATGGCGGACGCTAGTGAAGAGGTGCAGCAGGAGTTTGGCCGTACAGAGGGCAATCAGAATGCCAACTGCGAGAGGCGGAAGTGCCGGACAACGGCGCTCTAGGTGTAGTTGATCGAGGCTGGATTGACCAGTGGCAGCGACATCCATAAACCACAATTGTGTTACTCACCCAAGCGCTTCTATCGTGGAGTTTGCACTGTACATGCAGGTTGCATCGAATTCCCACCAACTCGAAATCTTTAGCCGGAATTTCCGTTCCGTCCTCCCCGTGCGATGGATAAGGTACACCCGAGCCTCTCACCATGCAATGTTTCCACCAGCTATTTGACGAGTAGTTGCCGACTGGAGGGCGTTCGCTTTTCCACCGAAACCTGCCGGGTACCGCGTGTCCGGCAGATTACCTAGTGCTAAAGTAGGCCTCATGGCCGACACCGTAAATCCCGAAAGCTTTGAGGCGATTGTGGAGCGGGCATACCGCACCCTACCTCAGAAGATCAGGAAGCTGCGAGATTTCCCCGGGATTCAAGTCGTTGACGAGCCTCCCGCGGACGTATTGAAGGACATATCGAACAGAAGAAAATGGCGCCGTGGAACTGAATTATTAGGGTTGTACAGCGGCACATTTAGGACGAAACGATCATACGCCGAGGTGAAGTATGCTCCCGACTTGATCTTTGTTTTTCGTGGTCCCATTCTGCGGTCTTCAAAGGGAGATTTGCGGGCCGAAGTGAAACGGGTCGTCTGGCATGAGGTTGCACACTGGCTCGGCTACGAAACTGAGGAGCAAGTCAAAGCCTTGGGCTTATGAGCTTCTACCAACTTTGACCACCTAGTCTCACGAGAGTGCATTCAAAACGTGTCGACGAGTGTAACCCCGATGTTTCGACAGTTACGGATTTCGCGCGTTGGACAGACCGCCGCTTACTCAAGCGGTGGCGAGAACTCAAAGCTGGGTTATGCTAAGAATTGTGATGTCCAGAAAAACCGCCTTGAAACGAGCCCGTTCGCAGAAGAGAAGACTTTGCAAGGTCCACGGCAAGCCAATCCGACCAAGTCGGTGGCTTTCTGGCAACCGCAATACGGGATGCGCGGACTGCTACAGAACCAAGAAGATGCCGCCCCCTAAGGAGAGGCTGTGCAAGGAACACAAGCTCCCGATTATTCGGCAGCGTTGGTGGTCCGGGTACCGGAACAAGGGTTGTGCTCGCTGTTTCAAAGTGCCAAGGTCTAAAGACAGGCTCTGTCGTAAGCATGGCCGACCGATCCCACCCAGCGCATGGCGCAGAGGACGCCACTCCACAGGTTGCAGTGAGTGCTTTAGGAATCGCCCTGGCTATGCAGCGGCAAAAGCGCGGTATCGTACACGTCTACGGCAACGACTGTTGCGTGCTAAGCAAAGAAAGCGTCGTCAAGCAGCTGTGCTCTCAAAAAAGAGGACGACGAATCGACAGTAAGCGGTTGGATCCTTCCTTCGATTTGGATGGCATGTGCATGCGTCGCCTTGCCCCTCGCCGATCGTCACCGGGTCGATGAGTGCCATCGCGGTTTTATGTCAACAAACCAAAGTATTTCGATTTCAGAATGTCATTGCCGAACTCTCTTGGTCTCAACCCAGCCCCCCAGTGGGCCTTTTCATGCTGTCATTACCGGTCGTGAAGCCCGATAAAGCTGCCCGGCAAACGCTCCCAAACCCAGGCAAACCACACCCAAGCGAACCAGCCCGCCAAGATATGGGATGAATCCCAGGAGGGTGAGGATCAACAGGCCCACCAGGAGTCCCAGCAGCCAATCGCTCTTTGTGGCTCCGGATGGCTTCAGAAGTGTTCGCCCCAAGAAGGCTCCAACCCAGATTTTCGCCAGGTAGATCGCAGCCAGATACAGCGCGAGCACCATTAGGGAGAGCGGGAAGCCAACCAGCGTGATGGCGATGACGACCATGGCCACCGGCACGCCCGCTAGAACCCCAACCCCCAGTCCCAGACTGCGCCAGCCTGAGCTCACCAGTTGAGTCGTGGCCTGGAAGAAGCCGGGAAACAAAAGCATGCCCAGCCATCCGACCAGTATGGCGCCAGCGAACCAGACAGCTTGGTGAAAGTAGAATCTGGGGCGCGTGAAGCTGCTCTCCCTCACTCTCACCTGGATGTCACGTTTGCCCCCTATGGTCGCACCGTCGGCGATCTGCACCTCCTTCAACTGGCGCACGCGAGCGCTCAGGTTGCCACCGATCCGTGCCGTGTTTGTCAGCACTAAGCTGCGACCGATCATCGTCAGATCGCGGCCGATAGTGCCGCTCACGTCGACACTGCCACCAGTCACGATGTTCACGCTGCGCTTCACGTCGCCTTCGAGGGTAGCCTCGCCGACGGCAACCACGATACCGTCACCCACGCGGCCACGGTCATCAATATGCAAGGATTGCACCGCGCCATAGATGCTGTGGCCCAACTGCCCTTCCAAGTCGAGCGTGCGGGCAAAGGTGTAGATGTGGCCTTCCACGGTTCCGCTAACCTCGGTCCTCTGGGCGAAACTGATTAGGTCGCCTTTCACCGTGCCGCGCACTTCCACGGTCCGGCCAAAAGTCAGCAAGTCTCCATTGACCACGCCATCCACGCGCACCATGTTCGCGGCGGCCACAAGAGTGTCATCTACAGTCTCGTTCGCGGTCACGGTGACGAACTCACCGTGACGCCGCTCCAGGGCAAAGCTGGGCAACGACAACGCAAGCAACACGATCAGCAGGCGCAGTCCAGGGTAGTGTGGCCGCCCCCGGCGTCCAAGTAGCAGTGCACTGCCGCCCAACAGTAACAGCAAACAAATCCAGCCCACGACAGCAGCATAATCGGCTAGCATGGCAGTACCTCCGTGTGCAAAGTAGTAAAAGAGTTGGAAGGTTAGGTTCGTGCGGCCGCTTACGCTGAAGGGATTGAACCATTCCAGCGCTGCCGGAATATCCAGCTCATTGAACCAACCGGAAATGATCGAACCTAGCAGCATCGCCGCCGCCAGGATCGCTAGGTCGCTCCACCCCCAGGACCAGCGCTGAGGGGAGGAACTCGCCGGGCTGGCTGCTTCTTCTGGAAGCTCATTGAGACTATCGCTCAGCGCGCGGTTCTCAGCGCGCAATGCGTCCACTAGCGCACGGCAGCGATGGCACGTGGTCAGGTGGTCTCGCAGGCGCTGCGCTTCGTCGGCCGCCAGTTCGCCGTCCACGGCGAGGGCGCAGGTCTGTTCCGAATAACACTCCATGATTACTTGCTCCTATGGGGCAGCCGCCGACGCAGCTCCTTCTTTGCCCGAAATATCAGCGCCGCCACGTAGTTCCTTTCCAGGTCCAACTGCTGCGCGATTTCGTCGTAGCTCAGTTCGCTGTAATAACGCAGGACTAGCGCCACGCGATAATTCTCCGGCAGGCGTGCGATGGCGTCCCGCACCTCCGCCCTCTCTTCCTTGCTGATGACCGCACCCAGCGGCGAGGTTTCCGAACTGGGTACCTCGGTGACCGCGGCTCCGTCTTCCACTTCCACAATCGCCCGCCGTCCACGCTGCCGACGCCGCAAAGCGTCAATGCATTGGTTGCCAGCTACCCGTAGCAGCCATCTGGGGAAGGGTATCGAACGGTCGTAGCTGTCGATGGAGCGCTGCAGCTTGAGGAAGACTTCGCTGGTGGTGTCTTCTGCACTCTCCCGTGAGTTCAGCATGTAACGGCACAATCCGAATACGCGTCGGACATAACGGCGATAGATCTCTCCCAGAGCCTCCCCATCGTGACCCCGTGCGCACTCGATTACGCTTGCCAAATCCATCCCCTCCATCTGCTTGGTTTCACCCTCGCGGGGCTCGGGTCCTTTCGCCATGTTCCTCTTGGCGTTCATAAAGCAGTACGCTGCAGATCGAAGGATGTTACACACATTTTAGAGGGCGAAGGGACTTAGGCGGCGAGTGACCCAAGGCTGGACGCCTAGCCTAGCTCTTGCAAGGTTTGTTTTGCCCAAGTAGCCAGGAGGAAAACACCCAAAGCAGCTTTCAGTGCAGAGCTAGCTCCGTTGACTTGCCGCGACCTGCAAACTAGAATCGCGGACAACCTGCCCTTGGAGAAAGCCCAACATCGCACTTACGCCGAAGGTGAGGACAGCCACATCGAATGCCGAGGCATGACCGATTTCATGCCCTACGAACACCGTCCTATCGCCAAAGACCATCAGAACCGGCTTCGCGCGGTTGAAGACGTCCGCCGGCCCGGAATAGAAGATCGTGCAGGCTGGTGTTCCGATCCATTCCGGACTGCCCAGAATGGCACCGTCAAGATACGATATTCCGCATCGGCGGGCCCAGGAGTCCATTTCCCTGGCTTCTTTGGGCGTGCCGCTGCTCAGTTGCACGACGATCTTGCCGCGGAGCGCGGTCTCAATGTCAGGTTGTCGCAACAACTGTCGCGTTGAACTGTAATCGCTGACGCTAACAACAGCAATATCCGCTTCTCGAACCGATTCCTCCACGCTGTGGGCTACGGTGAGACCGAGCCTTGACAAGACCTTCGTTTTCGCTCCAGTCCGGTTCCACACCGTCGTGGCAAATCCCTTATGGAACAGCACCGTCGCAAGAGCGGATCCCATGCGTCCGGCGCCGATCACCGTCACTTTGTTATTCATGCCGCGGGCCGACCTTTCATCCACAATCTATTCCGGCGTTCACGCCCCGCCCCCAGCGACAATTGGATTTCGTAACGCCCGAGTTTTGTCCCAGGAGTGAGAGCTATCCGTGCGCCGCAATTATAGATTGTGCAGCGCGTTGCAGCGGATGCAACGATTTTGGGAGGTTAGTCGGCTACTCTTCCATAATCCGCTAATGTCCGAGTAGCCCGTCATCCCGCAGCTTCCCGGCGGACTAGTCATTCGTTGTTTCCATTTCCTTCAGAAGTCTTGTCACTTCGCTCAGTTCCGCAACCTTGCGACGGCGGAGCCACATCGCCCCGAACCAAATCACTCGCAGCATGAGCACAATGACCAACATCATTGCGATGTACACGGTGGGATGACCCATGAACTCGATCCTGATGGTCGCCCAATTGGCCGCCGCAAGTGCGGCACAAAACACGAGCCAACCAATTGCTATGTAAATGCCGATTTGCAGTCCCCGGATTCGAGAGAGCACTCTTCGCTGCCAAAGTTCCACGAAAGCGCGAGTCGACTGTGTCTCCGCGCGCCATGTTCCTCGCATAAGCCACAGCCGGCATGTAACAGCGACGAACAGCAGAACACACACGCCGGTTGCCTGGCCTTTTTCGAACCTACTCGTGTAATAGCTGAGCTGATAGAAGGCGAGAATCAGCGTCCCTACCAATGCTGCCACGGCCAGCAGATTGCCGAGCCGGAAGCGGCGGTCCTGGACCTTGATTCTTTTTTGGACTTGGCGCAGGAATTCGGGCGATAGCGGCGCAACACCGCTCCACTGTTCGCGCCAAAGATCAAGTTCGCGATCTTTTGTCGTTAGATCATTCGTCATTGGGTCATTCGTCATCGGGCTACTCCCATCGTTTCCTTCAAGGCTTTTCTGGCCCGAGTCAACCGCACTGCCACATTGTTTTCCGTAATTCCCAACACTTCCGCGATCTCGGCATGCGACAAATCCTCGAGCATCAGAACGATCATCTGTCTGTGAGCGACAGGCAAGGATTGAACTGCCGCCGTAAGTCGCTCCCGTTGTTTCGTCTGTGCCAGCTGCTCATCTGGATGAGGACGCGTATCCGCCGGTTCGTCGGTCTCTTCCAGGTCATCCAGCGACTGCTGCGGGGCGCGGCGCCTCCTCACATGCGTCAGCCCGCGGTTGTGTGCGATCCGAAAAACGAACGTTCTCTCCGAACACTCACCGCGAAAGTGAGGCAATGCCCGCCAGATAGCCAGCGCGATCTCCTGCACCAGTTCTTCCCGGAGGCCGGTTACGGCCTCGTAGCTATAGGCCAGGCGCGAGATGGCCGCGCCATGCTCGTCGAGGATCCGCTCGAATTGCTGTTCCAACTCGCGTCGTGTTTCTTTCACAAGCGTCACCCGGCTAGCGAATGAATCTGTTGACTGAGTGCTCATGTGGTCACGATGTAACGAAGAAGGTGTTTAAGCCGTCACAAAGCTGCACCCTACATCATGCGGGCTCCCTGCATTGGATAGCGATTCCGATGATAGTAGCGGCTGAAAACCAGAGCCACCAGGGCTAACGCGATTGGGGTTAAAACACTGGCCTCGGGGCCGACGATCCCGCCCGTGAGCCAGTGCGGCCCGCTTAACGCGGAATTGAAAAGATTGTGGTAAGGCGCGATACCGCTATCAGGCACTCCGAACAATGTTTGTCCCCAGTCATAGGCCGCATGAAAACCGACGGCGCACCAGAGAGTTCCGCTGCGCCGCAAGAAGAGGCAAAGCAGAAGTCCGAATAGCATAACGGAAGCGACTCCCGCCAGCGTCTCGTGCGGATTGAACGCGTGGCCGAAAGCGAAGAAGGCCGACATCACAAACGCCGCCGGCCAGAAGCCGATTGCGCAGGCAAGCGTGTACTGGATGTACCCGCGATTCAAGAATTCCTCGAACAATCCGACCATGACGAAGGCAATTGCCCACGCGGTTAGCGCGGAGGGAATTGCCGTCCCATGCAGAGCATACCCCGTAATGCGGAATCCGTGGAGCAGGTACATCACGAGCAGAGTTCCGCTGATCGAGAGAAAGCCGAACAGGCAGCCGATCCCGAAGTCTTTGCCCAGAGCCTCACGCAAGGGCAGACCGTATTCGCTGAATTTGCGATTCTCGAGTCTCCCCACGACTAAGGTAGCGAGGCACAGAATCGCAAAGGCGATGGTTTCTGAGACGCCCATCAAGAGCGGGGTCATCGTGATCGAGCCCAGATGCTTCTGGTTATGCCGAATGCCTTGCAGCCCACCGTTCCGGACTAAAGCAGTTCCGCCAAACAGAACCAGCAATAATCCAATGAAAACCAGCAACCGCCAGACTGCCCGCAGCCCGCTCGGCCCAAGAAAGAGCGATCTCATGCCGGATGGGGGTTTGGAAACGCTGACGGACGGGGTTGATTCGAGCACATATTCAACGGCCTTCAGTTGAGGTGTCATATTCCTTCTCCTGCGGGACGGTCCTGCAGTGAAAGCATCGAGGATGCACTTGGCTTGAATCGTGGTAGGTTCCGCGAACGATGCTCAGATCCGCGCCTCGTGCTTTCAACTTTCCCTATTCAGGTAGTCTCAGGCGGGCCGAAAACATTACAAGAGATGATCTGCGCCGAAACGCTGACCGGAGCCGACAAAGGGGGATCCCTCAGTCGTTGTGTGTTTGCTCCGGGCTCGGGACGAATTCCTACTATTCAGTTCACAGATTGTCAGCAAACCGGAACCTATCCAGAAACGGGCTTGGGGGAAGCTACCATTAAGGGGAATGGATTGTCCATGACCGGAACGATGGCTCTGGAAGACGGCGTTTAATCCCATAGGCAACCGTCAAAATCCTGGGGGCGAAGCTCACGGGCACAACCGCAGTGAGCTTTAACGGCACAGCGGCGACGTTCACGGTCGTCTCCAGCACCGAAATCACGACCACCGTTCCCAGCGGGGCAACGACTGGTTTCGTGACCGTGACCTCTCCAAGCGGCGAGCTAAAGAGCAACAAGAAATTCCGGGTCACCGAGTAGGGCTGAAAAAGAGTGTCTCACTCGGAGCGTGCGAGCGATCCACCTGAATTAAATCAACACAACTCCACGTCCCTCAGACCCACTGCACAGTCCTACTTAGCGTTTATGCAGACTCAGCATCTATGCAGGTTTCACTGAACTCTCACTTTTCTTTCAGGGGGCGCTCTAAGCCTGTCTCATTCCCTCCTCCCCTCAAATGATTGACCAGCATTTTGTTTCTCCGTAATATGCCTATCCCGGAAGCCGTAGCACCACCTCAAGAAAGGGTCTATTTTTCTGTCTCTGTAAGTCACTGACCTGCTGGGAGCGGGAAATCTGCAATTCTGCCATCCTAAAAGGAATACCTTCTTGAAGCCCTGCTCGCTTGGAAGGACGAGACCATTGCCACCCCAGTACCCGGCCGATGAGTGTAATTGACAGGGGCCGACATTGTCAGAGACGCGATTATCGCCATGTTCTTCTCCTAAACGAAGACCAAAGCCAAACCGCAATCTGTAGGGCGACTTGAGTCAGCCGGATACCCGCCTCACTAGTTTTCTACCACGCGACGGACGCGCGACCTCGGTAAGTTGCACGACCTAGGCGGCGACTGTCAGGATCGGCCTATGATAAACAAAGCTCTCATCGTTTTATCACTTCTAACCGCCGCCTTCGCGACTCAGCAAAGCGGCACAGCCTTCCTCGACGTTGACGACTCACTAGTGGGTTGGAAGCCAGTTTGCATTTTGCCCACTTGCAATCCCGGTGGAAGTGGAATCCCGACGGCAACAGCTCAGACTGTCGATAACGCGACGCCATCGAGAGATGGCTCGTCAATGAAGGTGAGCGTGTCGGGACCTTCCTACACCAACGCCTTGTGGACACACATTGCAGAGCGTAACGACGCGAGACACGCATTCAGTTTGAGTGCGTGGGTATCGCCGACTCAGAGCGCTTCGGTCGCAGGGCAATTTGAGTATGACCTGTTCCAGTTCTCATCATCCACGCACGTCGAGTATATGTGGGGCACGCAATGCGACCAAGCGTCTGGCTCCTGGCAAGTCTTCGACCAACTCAATGGACACTGGGAGAACATTCCTGTACCCTGCTCACTGCCCGCGAACCAGTGGAATTACATTCGGTGGGATGTGCATCGCGTTGTTGGTGATACGAACAGTTGCAGCGGGATGCCTTGCATGCATTATGACCGCTTAACTGTGAACAATGTTGTATATGCTGTCAACGTCGCCTATCCGGCAGGCCATCTTCCAAATGGTTGGTCTAGCGCAAACGGCTTTCAGGTGCAGATTGACATTGGCGCAACGAACCAAGACGTAACTGTCGATGAGTTCCTTGACGAAGCAAACTTCTCGACACTCTAATCCATCGAGCAATCAGGGCCAACGGCATCGCTGGTATCGGATTGTCTCTGCTGCTTTTCGTCACGCGGCTGACTTGCTATCGCTGAGAGCCGTCGCTGAGGCAAGACGTGCGGGAGATCTCCTGGTTCTCGGCATTTTCTTTCTTAGCGTGCGCGGATTCTTAGACTGTGCAGGACCGACAATTCACTCGCGATTATGGCTGTCGTGCTGCCTTCCTCCACACGGAATAGAGTCGGCAACCTGTTCCATCGGCTTTTCGAAGCTCAATAGCCCAGCCCAGCGGTACCTCTATCTACCTTCAAGAGACACCTCGCGGCGCCGACTGCAAGACTTGAGGCCAAGATGGAGTCACTGTTCTTCTTTCCTATAGGGCTCTTTCATCCCCTACAACGTGCCGGTTGTTTATCCCGGCGCTCCCCGACTTGACGACAAACCGGGAACTGCTGTAACGGACACAAGGGCGTTTACCGCGCGCTGTCCGGCTCTTTGCTGCATGTAGTTCCGAAGCCGAGAAACACAAAGTCTGATTTCCCTCCTCGCGAGGTTTACACCCATTATCGCAAAGCACAAAAGATTTGTTACCATGCTGCGATCAAATGTTCTGGAGATGTGAACTCCGGGCCGCGACGAAAGAACCTGCGGATTGCCTCCATTCATTTCAGTCCCCAGCATTCCTGGGCGTCCTTCTTTTTGCGTCTGGTGCGAACTGGTTGTGAGCGTTTTTGATCAGACATAAAAGTCCCGAGATGAGAAAGTTCATTACGGAACCATTTGCCAGCGATACGAGTGTGCAGTACGTTTCGCCCGGAAATGGGCCTCTCCATCCACGCAACCCGCAGCAGTAGAGCACCATCGGGCAAGCCTTAAGGATGAACCGGCAAGAGGAAGCAGAATGCGTATCATCTCCCCCATTCGTTCGTTACTATTCGCGCTCGTAATGCTGGCCGTGTCGGCTGCAGCGTTCGCGCAGATCGGTGTATCCATTTCAGTTGGGCCGCCCGCGCTTCCGGTGTACGAGCAGCCGCCCGTCCCCGCCCAGGGTTATCTCTGGACGCCTGGCTACTGGGCTAACGGCAATGACGGTTATTTCTTCGTGCCAGGTACCTGGGTCATGGCTCCGCAACCCGGCTTCCTCTGGACCCCAGGCTATTGGGGCTGGGGAGGCAGCGGGTTTGCTTTCAATGAAGGCTACTGGGGTCCGCAAGTCGGTTTCTATGGCGGGATCAATTATGGCTTCGGCTACGGCGGCGAGGGTTATCAAGGTGGCCGCTGGAACAACGGGCAGTTCCAATACAACACTGCCGTGAATAACGTGAGCGTCACCAACATTCACAACACTTACAACACTACGGTGACCAACAATACGACAGTGAACCGCGTCAGCTATAACGGGGGCGAAGGTGGCATCACCGCGCGCCCGACCGCTCAAGATGAGGCCGCGGCCCACGAGAAGCATATCGGCCCGGTGTCTGCTCAAACGCAACAGGTGGCTGTTGCCCGCGCCAATCCAGAACAACGAGCTTCGGTGAACCAAGGGAAGCCGCCAATTGCTGCAACATCCAAACCGGGGGAATTTACCGGCAAGAGTACGGTAGCAGCCAAGGAGGCGGGCGCACCGTACAAGGCTACCGAGAACAAGGCAACTGAAAGTAAAGCCACGCAGAACAAGGCAGTTGCGAGCACGGCAAAGCCTGAAAGCAAGCCTAGTCCACAGACGGCCAAGGCGACCACGCCAAAGCCTGAGAATGCAACCCGTGCAAAGGCTGCGCCCGAGAAAGCAGCGGCGCGCCCTGAGAACCCAGCTCATCCGGCTGCGAGCGCGGCAAAACCTGAAAGCAAGCCTAGTCCGGAGACCACCAAGGCGAGCACACCAAAACCACAGAACGCAACGCACGCAAAGGCTGCCCCGAAGAAGGCAGCTCCGAGTCAAGAGAACAAGCCTAAAGCGGTAGCAGTGGCTCGACCCGAAAATGCACCACATCCGCAAGCCCAGAAGCATGAGGAGGTTGCTCCCAAAACCCAGGCTGCAGTCCACCCAGAGAGCGCTCCCAAGCCAGCGAAAGAAGAGGCCCGTCCAGAAGAACGGCGACAACAGTAGCAAACGCGACTGCTTCCCGGAGACGGCTCGTAGCACATGCTGCGAGCCCCTGCGGTGCTGGGCGCGAACGACGGAATCCTTTCAACATCGAATCTGGTGCTAGGAGTTTGCGGCCCGGGCATGCGACTCATGGCAGCGACGGGGATCTTGGGACCTGCCGACTCCTCCGGGAGCCAATGTCAGCGAAGTACTTCCAATCGGACACGAGAACGATGTCGAGAAGATGCAGCAAACTCTGTGGGATAAAGCACACTACCGCGGGGAGGTCGATGGCAGCGGAGAACGATAACCACCCATAGTAATTTGGAGGAGCAAAGCCGCACCGATGAAATCGCCGCGAAACCAACGGGCATTTATGGAGCCGGGAATCGGAGCCCCGAACAAATGGATGTGACGAGTCGAAGACCTGTAATTGTGAAGACGTTACCGGAAGAATCGAGCGGAGAACAAGCACGACGATTTATTCATGAAATAAAGTCTTCCATACAGGCCGACCGGCCTCGGGTCGTGCTTGACTGTTCGAGAGTGCAGCAGTTTGACATCGTCGGAATCCAAGTGCTCTTACATTGCCTAGAAGAAGCCATGAAGCGGAACGGTGACGTCAAACTTGCGGCAATTACTCCTGGAACAGGTAAGATTCTCAAACGCACTGGGGTGGTCAGTCTGTTTGAGGTTTTTGATAATACGTTGGATGCGGTGGAAAGCTTTCACCGGCTGCCGCTTAATACACTCCGAGAAGTTGTGCGGCCAGAGTATTCAACTGCAGCTCCCGAAAAACGTAACACAGCAGGCTTTCTGTCGAAACGACTTCTTGAGAGCGGGAGTCGCCTCACAGTTGCCGCCATCACTCCGATGATGCGCTGGATGAGTCCAAATCGAGGAAAACGTTGACTTGGGGAGTTGACGGCTCCACTTCCTTCCTCGGCCGACAACTGCGCGGCGTGCTCTTGTTCTTGGTGTCGATTGTGGCGTGGCTGTCCGTCGCGCTGAGCGTATTCGGACGGCCATTACGGCAATGGATGAATCGCGGATTTGGTCAGTCTCTTTTGGCTCGTGGCTTCTGGAGCGTCATGCTTCCGCTCTTGGCGATGTTCCTGGCGATGCTGGTCCTAGCATTGATTTATCGGGTTGCGCGAACGGTCTCGACAACATGGAGGTCCGTTCTGCCCGGAGCGGCTGGGGCGACGATCCTCTGGTGGGGCGTCAATTTGCTGTTTGGAGTTTACGTCCGGCAGATGCAGTATGGGCCTGTTTATGGAGGGTTGGCCGCAGCGATCGGTCTAATGGTGTGGATGGAGTTCTCCACGATGATCTTCTTTCTCGGGGCAGCCTGGAACGCTGAAAGCGCTGCATTGCATCACTCCCGCAACGGCCTCGCGTAGAATTCTTTCCCGCCTGCCCTCCGAATCAACGTGAACCGTTGCAATCGCGAAGGTCGTTGTCGGGCATTCATCACCGCTAACCAAGATGCGGACCCGGCATCACTAACTTCCCCATCGGCCCGATCTTTCCCAGCTTGAGCCCTTCCGCCAAAGGGATGGGGGCAATCAGCCGGGTCGCAGGTCACCCGACCCGCGAGCCCACCGCTTCTACCGTTTCCTGACTGCGAACGCAGCAGCGTTGGTGGTTACCCTGTCTTGCGGGCTTTCCTTCTCGGCTTTCGCGCGGCGCGTGGCTTTTTCCGACCTGCCGCCGCAGTTTTTTTCGTTTTGCCTGCGGCTTTGACCGGGGATGCTAACTCCAGCATGGGCTGTTTCGCAGTGCGATGGTGGCCATGCCGCAGCGGCCGGATGCGCGCAGCTTCTTCTTCTTTCCGCAGCTGAGCGTCTCTACGTTTTTGGCTCTCGTCCTCAAGGTATTCCGGAATCGTTTGGGTTGACATACCCGCAGTGTGACATGCCCCTCCCATTCCAAGCTGTTCAATTTTGGCCACTCGGTGACAATACGGACTGCCACGAGGACGGAGGCGGGGCTATGAATTGGCGAATTCCCACAGTCACGTTGAATTATCGGTGACCTCAATGCAGCGAGCCAAGGTGCTATAGAGAATTCAATCGGCGCCAGACTTCGAAATCCGGACCGTCGGTATTTATTTCCCAACAATCTCTTCAGCTTCGCCGATCCACTTCTGACCTCTGCCAGCTATCTTTTCGCCTTTCCCTTCGCCTTCCAAATTAGGGTTTTTCGTAACCTTTCCGATCTCTTCCTTAATTGTTCCTTTTACTTCATGGAGCTTGCCTTGGACCTTGTCGTGCGTGCTCGGTTTCATCATTTCTCCTTGAATGTCCTCGTAAGTTTCCGTCTATTGCCTCAAGAGGCGTTTGCACTCACACCAACGCCGACCTAATTTATCAGGACGGCTCTATGTTAAATCGAGCCGCCCTGACTCTCTACGTCGCCGCTCTTTAATCTGCCAGGCCCTAAGCCTGCTTCTTCTGCCCTTGATCATGTTTCTCTGGTTCCGACTGCGGACTCTTGGGCCGTCCGCCGGGGACCTGCGGTTTCTGTTGCACTGGCTGGTTCGCCTGGTTTCCAGGTTTCTGGTCCGAACCGGGCTTCTGTGAGTCGTCATGTTGTGAGCCGCGATTTTCTTGATCTGACATTTTACTTCTCCTTCGCTGGTTTTTAAGTATTGTTAGTGAAGTCGCTGCAACTTACCAACCCCGATTTAGCGATTAATACGGACAGGGCCCGGGCGTTCGTGGGGCGAAGTGGTTGGTTCGCAGGACTAATATGCGTGGCCCGCTTCAATACGGACCGTCGGATGATGTGCAATTGCCTTCCGCTAGGCGCGCCAACGAGAGTATCCCCAGCCCCCGCCGCCGAGTAAAAATAGAACCACAAGAACAATCACTACGGTTTCCATGTTGTAACCTCACTTGTAGGGAAGCTGGACTGGCCTTCGTGCTGGGCCATCTCACTTCTTCACCACGTACCATCATAAAAGTGGCTAAGACCATTGTCTGATCACTTTGGATCACTTTGGAACACTCTGCGTGATTCCATCTCTAACTCGATAGGCGCAACGTTGGGACTGTAACTATGACCCTTGGTCGTGACCAGATACGCCAGGGTCACGACGATTATCACCGGTGCGATGATAATCAAGGTGGGAGCAGAACGCTTCCCAACGGTGAAGCTCATACCCCAGTCCAATCTCGGCTCATTGTTTACGCCCCAGAGAAGAGCCTCTGCCGCGAGGCCGCGTTCTTCTGGCTATGCGAGTTGTGCGCCAGGGCATGATGTTGTTCCCTGCACTAAGCGAGCGGCACAGAAGAATGAAGGCACTCCGAGGCTGGTATTAAGCAGCCACTCTGGGGTCGCCTTAAGCGGCGTCCATTCATATTCTTTGCAATCTTCGTGACACCCGCTTCGTAACTGCCGATTCTCTTCATGCTCGATTTTTATCGCCCGTTCGAGCAACGCGATTAGGTGCGTCAGATGATGTGGGGCATGGGGATAGTTCCTCTCGGGGTATTCTTAGGTCTCCTCCACTCTACTTACCACCTATAGCATGACAAATCGATAGCTGTCAGTCCGAAACAGCACGCAACAATGTTGAGTGGGTGGAATTCAAAAATTGCATACTTTTTGGAAAAAGACGGGTACAGTGTGCGGTAAGTTTTGAGGGGGGCGGGGCCGAAGGTGTCTCCCTTGTTTCGGGGGAGACTGGGAGGCCTAAAGGCCCCGCTTTACTACAAACAGAAGAAGTCTTTCAAAGGCACACGTTACTACGAGCGCGATCATTTCTTTCCAACGACCGCCACAGTTTTACGATTTCGGAACAACTCCTCGATCTGAATATCAGCAGCTGAAAAGAGCTACACTTTAACCCTAGGCAGCTTGGCCCCCCATCATTCCTTCCTGTCTCTTGAACCAGTAGTTTGGCTGTTCTACGTGGACGAGTTCCCAACCCTCTTTGCCTTTTTCGTTCAACCAGGCGTGCAAATTTTCGGGCTTGCCTGAAAAAGCTGTGATTAGATATTCCCGGATTGCCATCGTTCGTCTCCTCGGAGGACATTAGCTAAAACTGCAATTCCCCCTCGATCGCGGAACACTGTAGCGGTTTGTTCCTGTTTCGCAAGCATCTCCTCTGCACTGTTTTTCATCGAAGTCAAGGACCGACTGAGGATCAGCATGGGAAGCGATAAATCCGTTCACGTTCTCACCCTTTTGAAAGAGAAATCGGTGCTAAAAGAACTGGATAACGAATACGAGGCCGGAACAAAAACCCAAGTCGAGCGGGACGCTCATCAAGAACGCCAACAACGGCATCAAGGGATAGCGAATGAAATTAAGGCCCTTGCCAAAGAGAAGAAGCACGATGAGCAACAAGCAGAATTATCTGATAGCTGAGGGAGTGACAAGAACAACAAGTACGGGCGCTGGGTTCGTCCACGTACTTGCTGAGTCAAAACAGTTCTTCGTCAGATCCTCAGTAGACTGACTACGCAGCCTTCTTTTTGTTGAGCTTTTATTTTCGCCCAACGTCCTCTTTGAAACGCCGCAATCTTCCTCCGGGCTGCTGCTGACATCGTACGTTTCACAGGAGCTGAGGCCGTTATCTTTGCTGCCTGCGCTGGTTTGCGATTCTTTCCGAGCCTTCGCCCATCTCGCCCGTTGCGCCTCTGCCATTTTGCGCCGTGACGCTGCGGATATAACTCGGGTGGGTCGGTTCGCCTGCTGAACTCCTCCAGATCCGTTTAGTGACTCAATCACCGAGATTGCTTGATCCAACTTCTCCACTTGCAACTGCGCTTGCTTGCACTCTGCACGTAACTCCTGGAACGCACTACTTATGTTCCCCATGGATTCCCCCTCAAGATTAACAACGCTTAGCGATGACGGATCCGTTTGAAGTTCTCCGAATGAACGAGCGGGACATACTGAGAGTCAATGAGGAAATCGAGGCGCTGCGGATTGCAGCCGAATTGCTTGGAGAAGAACCTCCTTTTGCCAGCGACGGGACAATTGAGCTCCGAAAGATCGCCGACTTCTGCCCTAGCCCGGCTCTCGTGCTCGACGACGACCGCTGGTTCCAACGTGAGCAATTTTGACCAGTCACGAACCATTCTGTCGGTGTAGTTTTGCTAAGGCTCGTCCAACCCACTTCGCCACAGTTACTCTATTCGGCCTGATGCGAGATCGAAGGATGCGTTTCTTCTTTTGAGCGTATCTCCATTGCCCGGGTCAGGCGGTTTCTCGGTGTCAAAGACGGAATGAGCATGCAAGCCGACTGTGTTGAAGAGCGGGATCGCTCAAAGGCCGTTCATCGACAGGGTACAGCGTTTAAACCAGCGAAGGAGATTCTCAGGTACACAGCCTGAGATTCGAATTCGGGATTCTTACGAGTCCCCCTTTTAAGCAGGTCCACGAGACATCTGAATTAATGAGGCTCAATATGAAAACGAAGATCGTTACATTTCTGATCGCGGCGACAATGATGGCATCCGCAGAAACCTATGAGCAGCGCCTCTCCGACTCCACAACTGTTCTCCACGAGATGTCCCAGGCGTCGGACCAGGGCATTCCGCAGGATCTACTTCGGAAAGCCCGGTGCGTGATTGTTGTGCCCGGGTTAAAAAAGGTGGCGTTTATTGGCGGTGCTAAGTATGGCCGTGGTTACGCGTCTTGCATGACCAGAAAAGGATGGAGTCCGCCAGCTGCCGTCAGAATCGAGGGGGGTAGCTTTGGCCTGCAACTCGGCGGGTCCTCCACCGATGTCATTATGCTGGTGCTCAACGAGGGCGGCATGAAAAAACTGTTGTCGGATAAATTCACGCTTGGCGGAGAAGCCGCTGCCGCTGCCGGACCTGTCGGACGCAACACGAGCGCGAATACTGACGTTTTGATGACGGCAGAAATCCTATCTTGGTCGAGATCGCATGGTGTCTTTGCCGGTTTGTCCCTGGAGGGTGCTACCCTCCGTCAGGATCTGGACGAGAACGCCAAGCTTTACGGTAAGCCACTGACGAACGAAGAAATCCTGACTGGCACGGTGAAACGGCCTCCTACGGCAGGGCCGTTCCTGGCGCAGCTCCAGCATTTCTCCGGCAAAGGGATTCCGCCCGCTGTTGTTCCCGCTAAGGGTCAGCAGCCGATGGCACCACGGAACAGCCAGCCCACAGCCGCGACTTCCCAAAATACTTCGGGAAACGCCGCGTCAGACAATGCAGCGAACAATCAGCCCGACCATGCGGCGCCGTCTGCGACTACGCCGGACCAGCATTAGGTAACGGTAAAAGCGATCTTCAACTGACGCCGCAGCACACCGCTGCGCTTTTGGGGCGAACAGACTGCGCAAACTTGCGCTATTGATTCCATGACAATGTCGGCTCCCCCGCTCGAGTAAAGTTGGTGGTGCTGATCCAACCAACCGGCTCGGGACAAAGGAGCCGAACATGATCATTATAGGAGTAGATTTTCATCCCGAGTTTCAGCAAATGGCTTCGGTGGATACCGACACCGGAGAGTTCCAGGAAAAGCGACTAGCGCATCGGGAGGATGCGGAAAAGTTCTACCGTGCACTAGCAGGTCAGAAGGTGCGTGTAGGAATGGAAGCCGGCGGACACGGGCGCTGGTTCGAACGATTGCTCTCCGAGTTGCACTTCGAGTTGTGGATCGGAGATGCAGCGAAGATCCGAACGAAACGCGTACGCAAGCAGAAGACGGATCGTCAGGACGCGCAGTTGAATTCGGCCGCTGCAGCTCCAGGAGGACTTATGTGGCCCCTTTCAAAGCATTCTCGACAAATGGCGCTTGAGCATTCCCGACTTCAATCGGTGATTCTACAACGCACGGCCGAACTGCAGCGACTGTCGCAGCGGCTCCTCAAAGTGCAGGATGAGGAGAAACGCAAGTTGTCTCGTGACCTACACGACAGCACGGGTCAAACATTGGCAGCTCTGAAAATCAGTATTTCTTTTCTTGAGGAACACTGCAAACAAAACCCATCCACCATGCTTCTTGCCTCCGAGGTTGCCGCCCTGGCGGATCAAGCCATCGAAGAAATTCGCACCATGTCTTACCTGCTGCACCCACCACTCCTGGATGAGGTCGGCTTTGCTTGTGCAGCGGAGTGGTATGTCGAGGGCTTCGCCAAGCGCACCGGGGTCAAGGTAAGGTTGGATATCGCAACCGCTCAAGAGCGACTCCCAATCGCGATAGAGATTGCTCTTTTCCGCGTTCTCCAAGAGAGCTTGACGAATGTACATCGCCACTCTGGCGCTTCGGAGGTCAGCGTCTGCTTTAATCCCCAACTGGAAAAGGTAGTTCTGGAAATACGAGATGATGGGTCCGGTATACCGGCGGAGCGGTTGGCTCGACTTCGTGAAGCGAGGGCGGAAACGGGGGTCGGCCTGGCCGGAATGCGCGAGCGTATGAACGAATTGAACGGCAAACTGGAAATCGAATCGGATGGTCATGGAACAACAATGCGGGCTATCGTTCCACGCTCCGCGACGACTCTATCCAGTCGGCTCGGTGATCGCCAGCAAGTGATTGTATCCTCCATTCTGAGAGGCTTGCAGCCACCTCCAGCGTGCTCGATTTGCAATAGCCCAGTTCTCCTGGAGACCAGTCAGACTAATGAGTACGGGCAGGCCGTTCACGAGGAGTGCTATGTCCTCAAGCTCCGCTCAGTGGCGGAGTTTCTCAATGACGGTACATCCACACTGGCCTCAGCAAACAAGTATACGATTTACCAGCCTGGCCAAGCCACGATGCCAAAGCACAGACCAAAGCAGCCCGACGTGCTTGCGAGATTGCTCATGCAGCCAACGAAGCCCGTTCCCTGGCACAAGCGGCCGTGGAACGGGCACTTGGCAGCGGTTGTTACCGTCCTAGTGTTAGCTTGCTGGATTGCATACGGCGACCGTCACCCACGTTTGTCCTTGGGATCTTCAGAGCTGCAGAGCATGGCGACCATCGAGGAGCAGGTACCCTTGTCACCCGCAAAGACGGCGCCCGCTGAAAACAGGCCCAGGTTTCGGAGCATACCAATTGCGGTGGCAGACGCGAGGACAGACACCCTCCTCCAAACGGTGGTGCTCGTGACGAGAGTTGTTCACATCGGAGAGGACGTGACGGTGCGCTATTTCACACCCAAACCCACATCGCGTCGGGAGTCCGTCGGGCAATATCAAGTCGTTGATATGGGGGAAGATGTGACGGTACGCTATTTCGCCCCCGTCGTTCGTAATACCAAGAACTAAGACCGAATCGATTTAAGCAAGGAGGGCTACCCGAAAAGGCGTGCGCCGCCTTGGTGTCAGTGTGCTCCCTGAGCCACGTGAAGGAGCGACGCCTATTAAACTGCTAAGCAGCTCTAGGGGTGATCCAAAAATCTATTGAAACGCTCTCTTTGTCCGCGATTGTTGTTGAAATATCGCCTTTACACTTGTTGACTGGGCTGCCCAGAAGATCCGTTTGTGAGCCTAGCCACCATCCACTGACTAGTCTCGAAATCTTTCGCCAGTTTCCTTACACTGGTTCCCTGCGATCTCAATTCCCGACTCTGGTTGCGCCATCCCCGCGCATCTCCGAGATGGGCGTTCAACGGTTGTTAGTGTAATCGGCGACCTCTGAAGCCATCGAGTAAGTCGCCGTGAGCAAAATTGACCAGCGAACCCTCACCATCTTTCAGCATAATGAGTGGAGTCCCACAAGGTTGGGATTGGGAGGTCGTTATGTTAGGTTACGGTTTGTTTGGGACAATTCTGGTAGTTCTGTTGATTGTTTTTCTGGTGCGTCGTGCATGATCCGAAACGCACCACAGTTTGGAAGTGCGACCAAACTTTATGAAGATCACGGAATCACGGAATGAAATTTACAAGGGCCGGTATGCGATTGAAGTGTTCGCCCGGTCTTTAGAAGACGGCACTTTCAACGTGCACGGTTTTATTAGGCATCCTGTCAGGAACCCAAAGCTTCAAAATGACCTTTCGCATGTGAACCCGTTCGACATCAAGGGAGCAAACTATTCTACTGAGGATGCGGCACTCGATGCCGGAATGGGTTTCGCAAAAAAGAAGATCGACGATCTAAAGTAGAAAAGCCCCGGTGCCGGACGGGGCTCTTCAGCGGTTGTTGCGCTGAGCACGGTCTCGACGTTCGTTCAAGAACAAAATGACAAGCGCAGAGCGGGACGAATCGCTCGTTTGGTTGCGGGACGCTGCCTCCCCTCGAATCAAGGAAGTCGGGAGAGTCGCCAGCTGCTCCATGAATGGGTTCGCTCACAACCACTGCCAATGAGTGTAATCGAGATCTTGCGCCAACAATCAATGTGATTCCAGCCCCTACCAAATCTGCCTTAATGGCTCTCGGGTTTTGTACTCCAGCAGGAGGCGATGGAGTAAGCGCCTTCGACATCAAGCCCATGCCGGGACACCTTCTGTCCCATGCGGCAGCACTGGCCCGGATTCAGCCTCGCCGAGTTTCCACGTTTCGTCGGGATTGGTAGAGAGCAACGGCCAGCCCTTCGAAAGCACGAAGCGCAACCACGCGCCCGCCATCTGCGAAGTGACCACGGCGGTGATGACCAGCGTGGTGTAGAAGGCTGCGTTGATGATGCCTGCATCGTAGGCCACGCTCGCCAAGACGATGCCTGGGCCTCCGCGCGCGTGTGTGGTTATCGCGATGTTGATGACATCAAGCCCGCGAAACCCGCCGAGCCACGCCGCCAGTCCTGCTGAAAATACCGAAATTAGCGACGAACCTACCAGAAACACCAGCAGAATCGCGAAAGAGAACTGCCATCCGAACACCAGCCTATAGCCGATGATTCCAAAGTAAATGGGCACGAAAACACCAAAGGAGACTTTGGAGATGGCGTCGATCGGTGTGGAGAAGCGTCGCGCTGGGTTCCATACAGTCCTCCGACGATGCCATATCCGGCCAGCAACGCGGCGAATTGCAGGTTTACATCGAAGATCGCCGCGATTGCGCAATACGTCATCAACACGGCCATTGCGTAACCCACCGGAGAAGCTTTATAGAGCACATTCGAATTTGCGTTGCTTAGCCGCTTCAGCAGCCCCGGCGCAACCAACAATCCGATTAATGTAAAGATTAGAGTGCTGATCACATGTGACGAGACAGTGCTAATTACGTGCTGTTGTGCCAGCTTCGCCGACGTAGCGATGGCGGTAGCAAATGCCAGCACGACCCATAAAGCTAGGTCTTCCAGCAGCGCGTAACCCAGTATCGGGCTTACGAAGCGTGTCCTCATGATTCCAAGGTCCCAGAAGATGCGCGAAATCACCGGAATGGAGCAAACTGCCGTAGCGATTGCCACGATGAGCAGAGTCGAAGTCGTCTGGCCGTTCCGGTTAGCAGGTGCAGTGGTATCAAGCCCGCGAAACCCAAGCCCAGCACCAAGGCAAAACTGGCAAGATCGGAAACGGTGAGCAATAAGAAGGTGTTGCGCCGATTCTCTTTCGCGAGGAGACGGCGGGTCTCAGCTCCAGAGCAGAACATTCAGCAGGATCAGGCCAAGCTGATAGAGGAAGCCCATGACCGTACCCGAACCGGGCGAAAACAAGAAGAGCTTGGCGAATGCTGTGGGCGCCAATAGCTTCAATACAAATGGTCCGAGCAGAATGCCGGCCAGGATTTCTCCTACGATGCGTGGCTGCTTTAGCCGCTCGGCAAGATAGCCTACGCCATGCACGGCAACAAGCAGGATGGCAATGGTGAGCACGAAGTGACCGAACTCGGCGACTGACATTTCTCCCCCCCAACCAAGTGGACAAGTGCGATGAGTGGAAGGGGTTTTTCGTTTCTCGGCGGAGCTTGCCCTGGAGGGCATCAAAGATATATGTGTTCGTCGCTAGGTATAGGGCCATTTTCGCTACACGCATTTTCTGCACATCCAGCTCCACAAGAGCGATGATGCGGGGTCTGTGCACTTCTCACGTTGGCTCGCAAACATTGGGACGCCCTCACTTTCACTTCCAAGGAAAGTTGCAATAATAGAATTACCTCTTCTCAACTGTCTGGCCAGGATTGATCACTACCGCTGAGTTTGGGCGTTCCCGCTCCAGCAGTTGGGATAGCTCACTTGCGCCTTATCGATTTGTTACGAACCGTGCCAGATTAGCACTACGATTTTCTTCAAAACTGTGCAATTTTGAACAGTCGTCTTATTTTGGGCGGCGTATTGTACGACGTGTTCGACGGAGCGGTCATGGGTTAGTGTCGATTGACAGTGTCGACGTTCGGACCCTCACGACTGTCTCCTTTTCTCTGCCCGGAACGCTTACCCTGTCAGGCCGGACTCACAAAGTTCGGCCTCTTCTTTGGCTTTTATGCTACTCATGAGCTATATCTTGGGAGGGAACTAGCCAGCAGACTGTCGCATAATTCTCGCTTACGATTGCCCGATGGTTGGCCGCGACAAAATTTCGGCGCCTGCTTCCAATGCCTGCATTCGTCGGCGAAAGAACCGAAAACGTTTTGTGGCGGAAAAAGAAACCGTAAAGCATGCCCGCGAGGCTGCGGGCGAGTTTGCCAGCCTGAGGTGATTGGGTGCACGCGTCTGGCGTCAAAGCAGCATGGCTCACGCTTAAACGGTCGCTGATGACCATCTACAACGATGTTTTCGACGAACATCTCTTCGTATTTGCCGCCGGGTTGTCGTACTATTTCGTGCTTTCCCTGTTTCCGCTGCTGGTGACGATCGCGTCGCTGCTCGTGTATGTACCGATCCCCCACTTATTTGAGGGCCTTCTAACCCTAATGGCCAGGCTCGTCCCCGGAGATGGAATGAGTTTGGTGCGCCGCATCGTGTCTGATGTCCTCAGTCACAAGCACCCGCACTTCCTCACGCTCGGGTTGATCTTCACGATTTGGACCGCTTCGAGCGGATTTGCCGCAATAATCGACGGGCTCGATGTCGTTTATCGAGTCCGCGAAACTCGCCCGGTCTGGAAGACTCGACCGATTGCACTGGGACTGACGTTGCTTGCGGGATCTCTGATTCTGATGGCCGTAGGATTGACGGTTGAGGGGACGACCTTGGGAATCTGGCTTGCGGGCCGATTCGACTTCAATCCTGCCATAGTTAGCGCTTGGCATTATCTCCGATGGAGTATAGCCACACTCTTTGCAATGCTCGCAGTAGAACTGCTCTATCATTTCGGTCCGGATGTGAAGCAGCGGTTCCGGGATAGCCTTACCGGGGCCGCGGTTGCAGTCATGAGCTGGATAGGTTTGTCCTATTTGCTCGGGAGTTATTTCCAGCATTTCGGGAATCTTGATGAGACCTATGGGCCGCTCGGCGCCGCCATCGGCCTATACGTGTGGTTCTACCTCTCCGGTTTTGTAATCCTTGTGGGCGGAGAAATTAACTTTCTGCTTGGCGAACTCAGACAGCACGGGACTCTGCAACCGTCCACGTCCGCGCGTACCCAGATCACCAATTTGGATGAAGCAGCGTGAATTCGCATTGCTCTGCTGCGATCACCGAGGCAAGAAATCGCGTACCGGGAAGGAGAAGCGTGACTCGCCTGACGGTCGTTCCGCTTCGGTCTAGTCCAAGCCAGGGAAACGCCAAGGCCGCTCTCTACTCCAGTTGCAAGAATGAAAGCTTTCTCGGGCTGTGCCTGCTCACAATTGCTCAGTATCGCTGGAAATCACCCAGAATCAGGACCCGCCGCTTGAAACTTAGTATTCTTTGTACTTGCTTTCCGCCAAAGCTACACGGTGGAAGGCGCCGCATATACGCTTCGGACACATCGAAACAACAAGTTGCGCGGTTGATGCAGAGGGCCACTGAAGTGCTATACCTGTAGCTGAGGTGGTTACCACCTTCTCCTCATTTCAGGTTCCCTGAACTAAGTCAGTCCATCTGAAGTTTTCTTTCTTAGAACTCCAACCTAAGGAGGTTGCCATGTTTGCTCGCAATGTCTCGATTCATCTGAAATCCAATACTCTTTCCGACTATACGCGAATGTTTGATAAAGACGTTCTTCCTTTGCTTCGTAAACAAAAGGGATTCAAGGACGAACTTACCATCGCCGGTCCGGGCGGAGTTGATGTGACGGCAATCAGTCTGTGGGAAAACAAGATCGATGCCGAAGCGTACAACACCAATGCTTACCCCGAAGTGTTGAAGACGCTGGCGAGATTTATCGAGGGAACGCCCAAGGTTCAGACCTGCGACGTTGTCACCTCGACCTTCCATAACATCGCGGTTCACGCAACAGCATAAGTGTGAGCTTTTGACACGGGAAGGCGGTTAACCCCGCCTTCTCTGACGACTCATCTGAAGTTTTCTCTTCTTAGGCTCGCAGGAAAGCCGTGTGCCCATGCATCCGCAAGCGATTCTGAACGAAGTTCGACAACTCTACAACGTGAGTGACCGCCTTGACGTGCTGGCGGGGCAACATCCCCTCGTCTCAGAAGCACTCATTAGCATCTCGGGAAGCGTTCGTAACACAGCCACGTTGTTGGGAGTGCTGGTCGCGACGAAAATGGCGCCGCTCTCAGGGTTAGATCCGGCGAATGCATGATCGGCTCATCGCTGTTCTCCTTGAACAGGGCTTCCGGGTCCCGAGGGCGGAAGCTAGTCGTGGAGAACGACATTTAGAAGTGAACTGTGAACTTGCAGCCCGCTGCCGCCATCATAGTCAAGAAAACCCAACTTTCTGAACCGATTCATAAAAAAACTGACCCGCGACCGGGTCGTGCCTATCATCTCTGCAAGGGTCTCCTGGCTGATCTTGGGGATTACCGTCTCGGGCACGCCTTCCTTGCCGAAATGAGCAAGCAAAAAGCAGAATCCGAGCTAGTCTCTTCTCGCTGGAGTTGAAGAGTTGGTCAACCAAATCCTCTTCGTATCGGATGTTCCGCGCCAGCAGATACGCCGAACAGATCTTGTTCCTGACCGCAAATTTAGAAGCGGGAACTGGATTCGTGACATTGGTCAATATCGCGCAGACGGAAGCTTGCACTCGTAATAGAGTCCGGGGAAACGCGAAAACACGGTGGCTAAAGTAAAGGCTGCGCTCTTGAAGGAGAGGGACAAACATCTACAGTACCCACCGTCCTCAGTGGGAGCGGGAACAGAAGAAGAGCGCCAGACACCGCTGCCCGAGAACGATTCATCCGAAACTAAGCACTAGGCGAGTCCTCACTTCCGAACTTATTTCAATCCCAGCTCGCCATCGTACTGTCGGATAACCCCGTAGCACTCGCAGGCAGAACCTTCAAGTTTATTACGGTTCACGATCTTAACTGCACCGCGAGTGTACTGGATGATCTCCTTACTCTGCAAAACACTGGCTGCCAAGCTTACGGTAGGTCTATCCGTCCCTAGCATCGTTGCGAGAAAATCATGAGTGATGGGCAGCGACCCTGAATCCACTCTATCCTGAGTCATTAGCAACCACCGTGCAAGGCGCTGTTCAATATCGTGCAGCCGATTACACGCGGCTGTTTGTGCAACCTGCATTCCCCGAACTACTGCATAGCGGCTCAACATCAATTGCAGGTGCGGAGCGGATTCCAAACTGTTTTGCAAAGCGCCGACCTCGACCCGAAACCCATCCCCGGTGATTTGTACCACCGCTTGAAGCGGGGCCCTGCGCAGGCCAACAGCCGCCTGTGTTCCTGCAAAGCCCTCATTGCCGACTATGCCGGCTTCGGCGGTCTTCCCATCTTTCATTATGACTACAAGAGAAATCAAACCGCGATTCGGAAAATACGCAAATTCTAGCTTTCCACCAGCCTCGTGAAGAACGAGATGGTCGGGCAAGCTAACGTATTCGAGATGAGGACGAAGCGAGCTGTAGTCGCTATCGGAGATCGATAGAAGTATTTTGTTGCTGACGTGCTTCCCTGCGGTATTCGTCCGCTCGCTAGGCATGGTATCAACACTATGCTGGATACGACCCTGATACTGAGCAATATTGACCGCTGCAAGGCGCACCACGTGACCAACAGCTAAAGCGATTCCGCTATTTAAAAAGACTCTCGAGATCGGGCGTGCGACCGAACAAGAATCTTCTGCCTATGTGTGACGCCCAACAGACCATCAAATTGGCATGTGATATTTGTGCAATTGGGAAGACTATGCGGTCCCGTGTCGCAGTTAAGAAGAGACGCGATTTTGACCCCAATGCATTCCTCGCAACCATCGGCGAGGGCAGGAAATTTGTGCTTTTCCCGAAGCACCAAAGAATCTTTGCGCAAGGGGATACCGCTAATGCAGTGTTTCATATCCGGACCGGCAAGGTAAGACTCACGGTCGTGTCCCATGATGGCAAGGAAGCAACCATTGGCATATTAGGGGACGGCGAGTTCTTCGGTGAAGGTGCGCTGGCAGGTCAGGCTCTCCGCATGGGCTCTGCAACCGCGATGACGGATTGCGCTGTTCTGCGAATCGACAAAAAAGCCATGATAGAAGCACTTCATCGGAAGCACGAATTGGCCGATCTGTTCGTGGCCTATTTGTTGGCGCGGAACATCCGTTACGAAGAAGATCTGGTTGATCAGCTTTTCAATTCCAGTGAAAAGAGGCTGGCCCGGATCCTTTTACTGCTCGCTCATTTTGGCAAAGAAGGGACACCCGAGACGTTAGTTCCTAGAATCAGCCAGGAGACGCTGGCCGAAATGGTAGGCACAACCCGCTCGCGGGTTAGCTTCTTCATGAACCGGTTCAGGAAATTGGGTTTTATTCACTACAATGGCGGGCTGCAAGTCCACAGCTCACTTCTGAACGTTGTCCTCCACGACTAGCCGTCCCGGTCCCCCACGAAGCTGCCGATCGCATGAGATTCGCGCGGATTCGATAGACGGCGCTTCTCAACCGTCGTAATCAGGCCTCTCTGACAATGTCGGTGGTGTCAAGCACTTTTGGAGGGCACGACTGGTTACAACAGTTACCCCGCACAACGACCTTCGGCTTCATGCAAAAGAAAAGCCGCCCAGACAGCGAGCGGCCCGGTATTCTTTGATTCTGAACGGCTCAAGGTGTTACTTCGTGACCCGGAAGAACTACGTTGCGCTTGAGCGTTCCCTTGGGCGTCGTCACCTCGCCCGTGCCCGTGGTCGCATCATTTGGCGCGGTGGTCGTTATTAAGGAAGCGCGACTTAGGGCTTAACTGTTCCCCCCGAACTTTGCTTCGCTGGTGTCGACGGCGACCTGAACCAGATCGTGCGTCCTTGCGCTGCTTACTACAGCGGGAGCAGCGGCGCTTATGGAATAGTGTGGAAGCCTGTTCCGCAGTCACGGATTCGGAGAGTCGTAATAGAGCGGAGTTGATCGGCTCTCAGATGAGCGGCCATCAATGACGCGGAAATCTTGAAATCGGCTAACTCAAGCTTATTGCGGGCATGACGGGGAGGGGACTCAGTGAACGATAGCTCGTCCCAAGCCGATTCGCATTGGCTCGGCGAAACCCAGACGGAGCCCCGAACCCGCCGTTCTTATTTGGTTGCGCCTATTCTGGTCACTCCTCCACCATCATTTGTGACCCAGACATTGCTTCCATCGAACGCCACCATGTCAGGCCTCAAACCAACTGCGTAGGTACCGAGAAATGCACCGTTGCTGGCTCGTAGCTTGGTCACCGTATTGTCACCGCCGTTTGTGACCCAGATGTTACTCCCGTCAAACGCCATGAAATACGGAGTGTGACCGACCGGATAGGTGCCAATGAGTGTGCCGTCACTAGCCCGTAACTTCGTCACGGTGTTGTCGCCGCCGTTCACTGCCCAGACGTTAAGTCCGTCGAATGCTACACCGTAGGGACCTGTTCCAAGCGGGAAGGTGCCGAGAACCGCGCCATCACTAGCCCGCAGCTCGGTCATGTTGTTAGAACCATAATTTGAGACCCAGATGTTGGCCCCGTCAAACGTTATGCCCTTGGGATTGGCACCGGTTGCATAGCTACCGATGACCGCGCCGTCCGTAGCTTGCAACTCAGTCACCGAGTTGCTCCAAGTGTTTGTGATCCAAATATTGGCGCCGTCGAACACCGCTTCAGAAGGACTGGATCCTACTGGATAGGTCCCAACGAGGGTGCCGTCACTGGCCTGTAATTTGGTCACGGTGTTACTGTTTGAGTTTACGACCCAGATGTTGGCTCCGTCGAAGACTATGCCGAGAGCCCACGCCCCTGTTGGGTAGGTGCCCACGATAACACCATCATTGGCGCGTAGTTTGGTCACTACGTTGGAAGTGTAATTTGTAATCCAGAGGTTGCTTCCATCGAATGCTATCGCAGCAGGGTTGGTTCCAGCCGGATAGGTCTGCGGGTACCACTGCATCAGTGCCGCTCGCATTTCCGCTAAAGACGGACCGGGGGTACCATTGGCACCTGCTGGACCAACAGGACCGGGCACGGTTGAGGCCGACCCAGCGGGACCCGTGATTCCGGGTTGACCCTGAACTCCCTGCGGACCAATGGGACCGGGCACGGCTGAGGCCGACCCCTGCGGGCCCATCGGACCCATCGGACCTGTTACGCCAGTAGGTCCAATCGGACCTGCTGGACCCATCGGACCTTGCGGATATTGGAAGAAGGATTCAGCGGTCGCCACGGAAGAACCTGCCTCAGAGCCCCCAGCTAGATAAATCACACCGCCGATTACACCGGCCGATTCCGCTCCCCGAGCCGTATCCAGCGGAGTCAACGATGTCCAGGTATCCGTAATTGGATTGTACGATTGGGCAGCATTCAACAGACCTTGACCGTTGTTCCCACCGATGTCGTAGATCAAACCATTTGCAACTACCACTGCGGCCCCAGTGTTCGGTACGGGCATGGGCGAAACACTCTGCGTCCATGTGTTGCTGCCTGGGTTGTAGATAGACACTTGAGAAACGTATTGCGGAGGCGATATTGATCCGCTGCTACCGCCGACGACGTACAGGTTACCTTTAACCGCTGCTCCGCCCCCACCACCGATGGCGGCCGGCATTGGTGCCCCGGTCGCCCAACTGTTTGCTACTGGGTCGTAAATTTCGAGAGGGGATACATTGCCGCACGGCGGACAGGCAGTGGTCCCACCAGCGACGTAGAGTTTTCCATTGATCACAGCGCTAGCCGCATAGAAGCGTGCGGTTGGCATCGACGGACCAAATGACCACGAGTTGGATGTGGGGTTGTAGATTTCCATCTGGTTTGTTACACCGGCGCGGCAATCTGAGCTGACGCAACCGCCGACCATGTAGAATTGGCCACTTATTAACGCGCCTGCGGCATACGCTACAAGTTGAGGCATCGGTGCAAGGGTGGTCCAAGTACTGGTCGCTGGGCTGTAAGATTCAACGTCGGTGCCGAGCGATCCACCTGCGACTATGAATTGGCCGTTCAGCACACCTTGGGCAGCAGCGATGTGCGCCGTTGGCATGGAGGCAATGTAGCTCCACGTGCCCGGAGGAACGCTGGCTGCTCCCGTCGCTCCCTGAGGTCCGGGAATACCCTGCGGACCAGCCGGGCCTTGCGGCCCCGGCGTACCTGTTCCTGTTAAACCCATCGGACCTTGAGCGCCCGGCAAGCCGTTAATTCCGGGTGCTCCGTTAATACCGTTGGTGCCATTGATACCCGGAGTTCCCTGTGTCCCAGCCTGTGCCATCATTACCCACGGAGACGTGCCCGGTATAGCGGTCCCCGCTGTTACGGAACCTGTTGCGACATACGTGGACGTGCCCGGAGTCGCGGCAGCACCACCAGTGGCGATTGGCTGTACGCCAGAAGCACTGGCGAACGAGTACAAATTGTCACCGCCGACGCTCCAAGTTCCGAGGCCGGTTCCTCCGGGGAAGCAGTTCGTATAGTCGGTGAAACAGAGCGCTCCCGCCGATGACGAGAAACCGAACTGAGTGCCCCATGTGCCGTAGTCGAATAGCAGATTGGTTGGTGTGGCGCTTAAACCGCTGCCCGAAATTGTGGTATTGGACGATGTCAGAAGCCCTGTTTTGGTACCATCGTTCAACGTGAGGTTCCAGTTGACGATGTTAGATGGGGTCAGCACTCCTACGGTACCATCGGTTGTAATTGTGCCAACCGCTGAACCGGAGCCGAATGTTAAGTTGACGTTGTAGGTAATATTGTTACCCGTGTAGGCGAGGGTCACGACATCATTAACCGCATAGGAAGCGTTGGGGTCGAACGTCCCACGGAAGTTGAAGCCGGTACCGTTCGTGCCGTTAGTTCCGTTGATCCCGTTGATGCCATCTATTCCGTTGGTACCATTCGTTCCTGCTGGTCCTTGAGGGCCTGCTGCTCCGGTGGCTCCTGTCAACCCGGTTGGCCCCTGTGATCCATTTGCGCCCGTTACCCCTGCTGCGCCCGTCGCTCCTGTCAGACCTGTCAAACCTTGCGGCCCTGCAATCCCTTGAGCACCAGTAGCTCCGGTCAGGCCGGTTGCTCCCTTAACTCCTTGCAGCCCCGTGGCTCCCGTCAAACCAGTGGCTCCCTTCGGTCCTATGGGCCCGGTCGCTCCCTGTGGTCCGACAGCGCCGTAAGTGACATAGAACGTAGCCGAGGCTCCACCGCTGTTGGCAATTATCAACCTGTAAGAACCTGCCGCCTGCATGGGCAGGCTAGCCACGACCGCGGAAGACGAGCACGCCGAGGTCACCTTGAGTCGCGTCGTGTTGAAAGTGACTGCGGGCAGAGCGCCAGTGCAGAAGCCTGACCCAACAACGCTCAGCGTGTGTGCTGTGTAGTTGATGGACGCGCTATCAATGGTGACCGGAGTGAGCGCGAAAGACAGCGAAGAAACCAACAATAGCAAGACACACAAGTAGCGTTTCATGCGAAATCTCCAGTCATATGCTCGGCTCGCCCTCTATCTGAGGCTCGTTACCGCGTGCTCCCGCTGCATCGAATTTTTTCCTTAAGCAGCTCTGCAAAGTGTGGAAGGGTTGCAGAGTTTTCGTGGGTGAGCGTTCCGGAGGGAACCGTATGAATCCGTCTCGCCTTTGTTGAAAGCCATCTTAGCTGTTACAGCAGGTGTGGAAAGATAACGTCTGGGTCATTACGGTGCCATTACTAAGGTGCCGCGTGGGAACGTTGCAGCCAAAGGGACGTTGCTCTCTACGCGAGTCGCGAGTCACATCGACGAAGAAACGGAAGGTACAGCCGTTTCCCAGTTTTTCAGGAAGCCCCTCTACCGGGCATTCGGGCTGCCGGAGGGGAAAGTCGGATTGCACATGTATGCCAAGATGGACGGGAGAGTCTTCCACGCCGAGGTCGAGTTGCCCGCGCGGCCGCCCGGACCCCGAATAGAACGACATTGCCGGTTTGCGTGGTGACCGAGACATGGCCACGCGCCAGATAGGATTAGGCGTCCAGAAAGCCGCCGACGATGGCGAAGAAGCTGGCGATCGCGAACATGCTTGAGAGCGAGCGCAAGGAAGGAACAGGATCGACGTTTGGCGCAGTTTCGGCCACAGGCATTGAGACCGGTAGATAATACCTCCGGGCCCAACAAGCTCATTCGCGCCCCGATACCAAATGCCAGCTGTCCCTTCATCGACCACGCCGATTGCCCAGGTCGAGTGGCTGTGGCGAGGATATCCGTGGACAAATCCAACGGCACGAAAGCACTCGAGATGCGGGATCTCTGGCACCGTCCATGAGAGCACCCTGCTGATACGCATAACGCGTTCTATCCTAATTCGATGCACAAACGCCTGATGGAGAAAGCCAAGACGGGGGTCTAAGGTGTGTTGTCGGCAAACAGGAAGTTATCCAGAAACGGGCTTCGAGGAGATTCTCGTGATCTCCCAGAAGCCGACTTCTGGGGAGTCAGCGAGATTTCATTTGTCCGATTTACAGACTTGTGGTCCGGCGTAACTTCCTGTTTGCCCGTGATCCGCCCAGAATCGTGCCAAGTGCGAGATCAAGTATAGCTTCTGAGTTGCGGAACTATTCGTTCCGTTCATCGAGCCTATTCTCCTGTAGAAGTTGGCACAAACGCGAAGCAATGAGATGCTCGGGTAGAATGTCATCGATGCCGCATTCAAGCGCGTCCCACCAAAGTTCCGCCGTGATGGCAGAAGTCACAAGTACCATTGGAATGGGGATCTCAGGACACCTGATCCATTCGACGAGGTCTCTCCAATTACCGTCCGGCAGGGCAAGTTGCGTGACAATCACTGTCTTCTCGCGCGTCGAGTTGAGCAAATCAACTGCCGCCCTGATGCTCGGTGCCCATTGCATCTCAAGTCCGTACGCTTCGATGTCCTGCGCGACCGCGGCTTCGGGGCTCGTGGTGGACACAAAAATCACTGTTCCTGCTCGTTTGAGTATCTGCATCGAATCTCTAATAACTCCCTGATTCCACGTTATGCCCGCTGGCCTTCGATTGGCCGTAAGCCGCCGTAAGCTTCCCGTAACATTGCGAAGCTTTGTGTAGCATAATGAGTGGGGAAAAAAGCGAGTGCCGACGCCGCCATTATCATCCGGAAAATCTCTCGCCAACTCTGCAGCCGACCCCGTCCCGGCGACGGCGGTTCGCGACCAATTGGCGCGCGTGGTGAATAGCCCTGGTTTCGTTTCGTCAGTCCGGCTGTGCCGGTTTCTGACGCACATCGTGAATCGGACAATCGATGGAGATATCGATAGCCTCAAGGAGTTCTCGATTGCAATGGAGGTGTTCGACCGCACCTCGGAATACGATCCGAACATCGACGCAATTGTTCGGGTCGAGGCTCGTCGTCTCAGAGCGAAGTTGAAGGCCTATTACGAAGGGCAGGGTACGGTTGACCCGGTTCTGATTGGATTGCGGCCGGGCAGTTATGTCCCGGTCTTCCGATGGCTTGATGCCCAGCCAGCAAAGCATCGCGAAGAGATTGGCGCAGCTCCGCCACCGGGCCGTATATGCGTTGCCGTGTTGCCGTTCGTGAACATGAGTCCGGAGCCGGAGCAGGACTATTTTTGCGACGGGATCAGTGAAGAGATCACGAACTCGCTTACGCGGGTATCCGGTTTGAACGTGATTGCGCGGACATCGGCCTTTCACTTCAAGGGTGCCAACATCGATATCCGGGAAGTAGGGCAGCGTCTCGGCGCGAATCTTATCATCGAAGGAAGTGTGAGGAAGGCCGGCGAACAGCTGAGGATCACTGCCCAGGCGATTCAGACCGAATCGGGTCATCACGTCTGGTCGGAGACGTTCCGTCGCGAGCTACCGGACGTGTTTGCGATCCAGGAAGAGATCGCACAATCTGTTGCGGACTTACTCCGGCTTCACATGCCGGAAGTACAAGGGCCAGTGCGGCTCTCCCCTTCTGACCTTGAGGCATATACAAGGTACCTGCGAGCTCGATTTCTGATTCACCAGCAGTCGCCTGAAACGCTGCACGCCGCCCTGGAGCAGCTACGAAGGCTCACAGAGACTTATCCCGATTACGCTCTTGCTCACAGTGGCATGGCTGCGGCGGTCGGCCTTCTTGCCCAGTTCGGGATGGTCTCTGGCCGTGATGTGTATCCAGAAGTGAAGGCAAACGCGGAGCGCGGTTATGCGCTCGATCCTGAATCCGGTTACACATGCACGGTGCTGGGCGCACTTCGTGCCTGGTTTGAGCATTGTTGGGATGAAGCGGACAGGATGTTTGACCACGCGCTAAAACTACAACCCAGTCACGCTCAGGCCCACATGTTTCGTGCTATGACTTTGTTGTGTCAGGGAGACATCACCGCGGCAGAGTCGGGACTTCGCCGCTCGACTGAACTGGACCCGCTCTCGGCCAGCGACTGCGCGCGGATGGCTTATCTTCACTACGTAAAAGGAGACGATTCATCGGCCGCAGAGCACCTCCGACAGTCTTTCGAACTGGATCGAGACTATCCTGAAGCGCGATTATATGAAGGACTCTTGCACTTCCAGCAGCAGCGTTACGACGCGGTGATACAATGTCTCTCGCCGTCTGCCTCACCATTGGATATCGGTCTGCTTGCCGCAGGACATGCCCGGCAAGGCAGCTTATCGCGAGCCGAAGAATGTATCGAGAGACTGCATCAACTCGCGGGCCGGCAATACGTCACTCCCCTGGCAGAAGGTTTCGCTGCAGTCGGGATGGGAGATTTCGATCTGGCACTGCAGTGCCTGGACGAAGCGATCAATCACAAAACAAACTTCGTGAATCTCCTGGCGATCGAGCCGTTTTTTCATCCTCTTCACGCTGACCCCAGGTTTGCCAAACTCCTGAAAAAGCTAAACTTGTCGCACTGACAGGTGCCGCAAGCAGTGCCGTTAGCTTACGTAGGCCTTACGTAGGCCTTACGAGGCATTACTCCCCCCGCTTCCGCGTTTGAGGCACTATTGCTTCATGAAACGACGCACTCGAACAACCTGCTTGGCCTTCACCTTCGGGACGCTGGCGCTGCTGGCGAGAGGTCAGGATCTCGCACCTCTGTCCCCCCCGCCCACGATTGAACAGGCGGCGGGACAACAGTCAAATCTCCCTGAATTGACTCTCGAACAGGCGCTTGAACTAGCTCTTGCGAACAACAGCAGTCTGAAGATCGCCAGCCTCGATACACTCCGGGCCGTTGACGATCTGGCTGCGAA
>JABDBE010000003.1 GCA_013288805.1 Acidobacteriota bacterium | reverse complement strand
CTGGAGCGCCATGAACAACTGCACCGCCCCTCGGGAGAGTTCAAGTTCTTCGATCAGCAAGTCGTTCAATCGCGCAGCGCGCTGGAGGAAACAGAGTTGCAACTCATGAGGTTCGGGGCCGATCAAGGAGTGACTTCAGCGGCTCTGGAGCGCGACTTAGCGCTGCAGAAACTGAGCCAAGCGGATGCGGATGCTCGCCAAACGCAAGTATCGATCGCGGTGTCCGCGGAGCGCGCGCGCATCCTGGAGAAAAAACTGAGCTTATTGCCTGATCGGATCACTACGGTAATGCGTGACTCCGATAATCCCCAACTGATGCAAAAAATGAAAGCGCAACTGCTGGAGTTGCAGCTGAGTCGGACTGAACTCCTGGCCAAATACGAGCCTTCCTATCGGCCAGTTCAGGAAATCGAGCAGGAGATTGCGGAAACCAAAGCTTCCATCGCTGCCGAAGATAAGGCTCCAATTCGGGAGCGCAGCAGCGACCAGCATCCGGATCACGAGTGGGCAAGAGGCGAATTATTAAAGACTCAGGTCGAACTGACCGCGATGAGCGCACACGCTGAGGCCGAAAATACTTTACTGGTTCACTACCGGGAAGCGGCGAGTCAACTGGGCGATCGCGCGATTGAGCAGGAACAGTTGATGCACGATTTGAAGGCGAGCGAAGAAAAATATCTCCTATACCTCAATAAACGTGAAGAGGCAAGGATTGGAGATGCACTGGATCAGGGAGGCATTCTCAATGTAACCATCGCCGAACAGCCTGCAGTCCCCGCGCTGCCTGAGCTTTCCGCGCTGGGCTTCGGATTCATCGGCTTGGCGGGTGCAAGCACAGTAGGTATCACGGTGGCTTTTGTTGCCGACTACCTTAATCCGGCTTTTCGAACTCCGGACGAGATCGTTGCCTATTTGGGAAGTCCGGTGCTGGCTTCGCTGCCGCGCAGAAACGAATAAACCAGGCGCTCTATAACAACGGAGATCGAAGCACATCGCCGTTTCGTATGACTGATCGGACGACTGGGATGGAAATCGCACGAACACTTGCTCCAGGAAAGGGACAATGAGCACATTTGTCGATTTATTACCACAGACGCTGGGTGACGTGTACGAGCCAGCCGCCACCGAAGTTGAACGCGAGGAATACCGCCAGACCGGACCCGTAGTTTGGAACTCCGAGTCCTTCGCCGAAGAGCAGATCCGCGGCTTAGTGCGGCAGGTATTTCTTCCAGGATGGCCAAAGCCTGCGCATCAGGTTGTTGTGAGTCCGGTCGATCAGGAGACCGATATCAGCTCAATCTGCATGCAGATCGGTCTGGCACTTTCCGCGCAAGTACGGGGAACCGCATGCCTCGTAGAGGCAAATCTCAACAGCCCAGGATTGGAGCAGGTTGTCGAGAAGAATGGCCACGGTCTAATCGCGAATCAGAAGACCTCTGCTTTCCGGGATCCACCCCGTCAACTTTCCAACGAATTGTGGCTGATTCCGCGAAGTGACTTTGTCGGCGAAAACGAAAGTGGTTTGTCGGGCGCATGGTTGCGCGAACGACTTACCGAACTGCGCCACACGTTCGACTACACCATCCTCTACGGGCCACCCGCCGCGGTTGGCAGCGAGGCCGTATTGCTGGCCAGTCTTTGTGACGGCATGGTGTTGGTTGTGGAGGCGAACTCCACCCGACGCGTAGCGGCTCAAAAAGTGAAGGAAAAACTGCACGCGGCCAATGCTCGTCTGCTGGGAGCAGTGCTCAGTGAGCGGACGTTCCCCATCCCCGAGACGATTTATCGGAAGTTGTAAAAAGCTCGGTGTGGTCGGTCCTCGGAACTACGAGATGGACTGGATCATCATTTAGGCAAAAGCGCGAAACAAGAATTCTGGCTGGAGGAAACTTAGAAACTTCGTGGAAAACAGACCAAAAATCAATCGGGACTCAATTGGCGGAGCCGCGCTTAAAGAATCATCTTGATGACAGCTGCACCCAACCTTCCTACGCCATTCACCCTCGAAGGAGCACAGTGGTATTCGATTCAAACCCGGTACCGCTTTGAAAGAAAAGTAACGGCCCAACTTCAACGTAAAGGCTTGCAGACGTTCCTTCCATTGCTCGAAGAATTCCACCGCTGGAGCGATCGCCGTCAACCCGTCTATGTTCCGCTCTTCTCGGGTTACACCTTCGCGTATTTTGATTTGTTGTCCGCAGTGCGTATGGAACTGTTGCATACCGAAGGGATCATTGGCCTGGTTGGATCCCGAGGAGTAGGAGTTCCGATTCCGGCCAAGCAAATTGATGATCTGCAAAGGCTGCTATCCCAGAAGGTCCCATGCGCCCTCCACGCTTTCCTGAAAGTCGGACAGAAGGTAAGGATTCGAGGTGGCTGCCTGGATGGCCTGGAGGGAATCCTGGAACAGGGCGGGGGAAAGAACCTGGTGATCTCCATTGAATCTATCGAGCGCGCGGTTGCTATCACGATAGAAGGATATGAACTGGAAATGATCTGAAGTGCGTTCCTCCTTAACAATCAAGCCCGTAACCCCGATCCGCAAATTTGCGTCTCCCTCCCGTCTGATTCCCGGAGGGCAAGCGGCCGGCGAGGCTTCCCGGAAGAAATCCTCCGTCACAGTCGATGGGCGATTCTGGGATTGGCAAGGCCAGGGTGGCCTGGGAGAAGCTAGGAAGCGCCGTCTCTCTGAGATCGTCGCGGAGGCGTTCTTTCCGAGACTTTCGGTTCACGGCCAGCGCTGGAATCTCGTGCGCCAAGTGAGTGCAGACTTTTTCTTAATCATCTTTGGCTTTGCCGCGGTTGGCCATCTGATGTTGCTTTTGGAATTCGCGATTTATCGCAATCCGGCGTCGTTGCTTCGTCCCGAACCGTTCCCCACCGCCGGGCCTGGATTGTTGCTAGTGTACGGAGCCCTCTTTACTCTGCTCGGCTTTTCGGAACGGCTTTATCATCCGGAAACCGTTCAAATACCGCGGCAGGAACAATTAGTACTGGCAAAAGTAGTCTTTTGGTCCACAGCACTGGTTGTCGCCGCGGTGCGATGGTCCGGGCCTCACTTGATCTCTCTCACAACCCTGGCCGCCAGTGCTCCCCTAAATTTCCTAATCATGCTCGCATGGAGAAGGCGCTGGAGACACGTGCCGGTGCAAGCCGCGCAGGGCGGGCGCGATGTGCGGAACGTCCTTATCATAGGGGCCGGACGGGTCGGTCGCCAACTCGCAGCCTACATAAGCGAAGACGTCTCCTGCAGTCGCTCGGTCGTCGGCTTTCTCGACGAGAATGAGCCGATCGGCGGTGATGTGCACGGTCGACTGGACGATCTGGCACGCATCGCGCGCACCGATTTCGTGGATGAGATTATTCTCACCGCCCCGCACCAGCCCGACTTGGCGCGGCGCATCATTCGGGAGGCACGGCGCAACCAGATCGACGTGAAAGTGGTTCCCGATCTCTTTGGATTTGAGCCGGACGATCCCCTGGTATTTGAAAAGTTCGGCAACATTCCGGTTTTAACCTTGCGCGAGGAACGCATGCCGACGTTTGGCTTGTTCCTCAAGCAAGTAGTTGACACGGTTACGGCTGCAGCGACCCTGGCCTTCGCGGCCCCGTTACTGTCAATCATCGCGCTGGTAATTAAATTGGAATCACCAGGGCCCGTGCTCTATCAAGCCGAACGAGCAGGCCTGAAGGGAAGGCGGTTCCGATGCTACAAGTTCCGCACCATGGACGCCAATGCGGACAAACTAAAAGAACTTCTGCGAGCCAGCAACGAACGCCAAGGGCCATTTTTCAAAATGGTCGACGATCCCAGGATTACCCGTGTGGGACGATTTCTCCGCCGATACAGCTTGGATGAACTGCCGCAGCTCTGGAACGTGGTACGCGGTGAAATGAGCCTGGTCGGGCCGCGGCCTCATCCAGTCGATGATTTTGAGCGCTACGACCTCGGCGACCTGCAGCGTTTGGACGTTCCGCCAGGACTTACTGGCCTTTGGCAAGTGACAGCGCGTCGCGATCCATCATTTGAGCGCGGCCTGGCTCTCGATCTGGAATACATAAGAACCTGGACCCTCTGGAGGGATTTCCAGATTCTGTACAAGACGATTTCCGTAGTTCTGCACGGAAGCGGGGTATAGCCACGTCCTCAACCGCATACCCGACGACTCGAATTCCTGGGAGTGGTGTCCCGGCATGGGCGGTCAGCAGTTCTTTGCGGCTGCTGCACCCATTGATCGTGGCGCCGTCTCTGCTCTTCTTAGCGACGTTAATGCTAATGCTTTTCCATCCGCCAGACTTTAATTTCCATTCCATTGATCGATTTGCGTTTGGCTTGTTGATTCTGGTCGTGCTCCTGCGCGTATGTGTGCTACGGCAACCGCTCCGACTATGCGGCCCAGTTACATGGCCCATGCTGGCGATGCTTCTGCTGGCGTTCTATGGCGTGGTTTCGCAACCCAATGACGCTGAGACCTGGAGCTTGTTTGCAGCCAAGTGGCTGGTGCCCTTTGCTCTTTATCATCTGGCGGCCTACATCTTCGACGACGCTCAATCGCTGCGAAGGTTTGAGACGTTTTCTCTTGTCGTGCTGGGATACCTGAGTCTAACCGCCATATTCTTCTTGATCGACGCCAAGCAATTCATCTTTCCTCGTTACATTCTTGATGAAAGTTTGGGCTATCACGCCGATCGTGCACGTGGACCATTTCTGCAGGCTGTGGCCAACGGTGTCGCACTAAATTTGCTTGGCCTGCTTGCCCTCGATTCATTCCGGCGCAACCGGCTGCGGGCTGTACTGGCGCTCTTCTTCCTGGCGTCATTGCCTCTGGCAATTGTTGCCACCAAGACACGCGCCGTCTGGCTTTCTTTCGCCTTGTCAATTTTAGGGTTACTTTTTTTTTCATCAAGTTGCCGGCTGCGGCGGGCCTGCCTCTGCCTCGTCATCGCTGGCGGCATAGGACTCGCAACCGCCGTCAGTTTTGCGGATCGCAACGCTTCCCTGACTGATCGGCTGGAAGAACGCGGCCCCGTGATCTTCCGGATGGAGATCTATCAAGCTGGTTGGGAGATGTTCCTGCAAAAACCGCTTGCTGGATGGGGCGCGGCTGAGATGCAAACGGAGCTTTCCAAAAGAATCAGCGACTTTCACCAGGAGCAGTTCTTTTTTCACAATACATATCTTGAGATCGTCGTCCAATACGGTCTCGTTGGTTTAGTCCTATACCTATGGATTGTGGTTGATCTGTTCAAGCTGGGCCGACGCCTGAATTCGGCCACGACGTTTACACTCGGCGCTTTTCTGGATGAGGAATTTCGAACCACGCTGTGGCCGTTGCTTTTGGGTGTGTACTTCTTGAACGCGTCTTTTGTGGTGATGAATTATCAATTCGTGAATGGTTTTCTGTTCACGCTGGCTGGTCTGCTCGCCGCACAAAACCGCCGCCACGCAGAAACTCGGCTCGTTGCTTCGGCAAGTTAATGCCAACGGTTGTCTATCTGGCGAATCAATTCCCCTCTCCGGTTGAGCCCTATGTTGCAGACGAAATTCGAGAGATCCGCAGACGCGGTGTTACCGTGATCCCATGCAGCGCGCGCCATGCCTCAACTGACCTTGACTCCGACCTTGGAGTCTTCACCGACGAAACTCTGTATCTGCAACCCATCCGTCTCAAGCTGGCAATTTACGCTGCATTCCTGTGCATCCTGAAGTTCCCTCTGCTCAAGGATTTCTTTCATCGCGCGCTCTTCCAGGGCAGCGAGCCGTGCCCTCGGCGGGTGCGCGCTCTTCTACATACCTGGCTTGGACTCTACTACGCGCTTCTGATCAGGGGATCCCGTCCCGAGCACATCCATGTCCACCACGGGTATTTTTCATCGTGGATCGCGATGGTAGCTGCCCGGTTGCTGGGAATCGACTTCAGCATGACGCTGCATGGATCGGACTTACTGCTGCACCCGGCATATCTCGATTTAAAGCTGAAGCAGTGCAGTTTTTGCGTAACCATCTCCGAATTCAACCGAAGCTACATTCTCGAACGCTATCCCGAGATTCAACCGGCCAAAATCATAGTTCGACGCATGGGGGTCGACCCGGGCGACAGTCCCATCAAAGTTCCCCGCAGAGGTCCGCTGACCATGCTTGCAGTGGGACGTTTGCATCCGGTAAAAGACCACGACTTCCTGGTTCGAGCGTGCCGCATGCTGAAGGACCGCGGCCTCGCCTTCGTTTGTCTGATCGCAGGCGACGGTCCAGAGCGGGTATCGATTGAAGGGATGATTCGGGACTTGGACCTCCAAGACGAAATCCACCTCCTCGGCCATTTGTCGCGCCACCAACTCGACGTCTGCTACGGCGCTGCCGACGTGGTCGTGCTGACCAGCCGCAGTGAGGGTATTCCGTTGGTGCTGATGGAAGCAATGGCGCGCGGCATACCCGTGCTTGCACCCACGATCACTGGCATTCCTGAACTGGTGCTAGACGGCAAGAACGGTTTTCTTTATCGCCCGGGCTCGCTGGAAGACTTTGTCGCAAGAATCGAGTTAGTCCAGCGCTCCGAATCTGCACTCGGCCCGCTTGGCCGGGCCGCTCGGCAACATGTGCTTCAGTATTTCAACCGCGAAAAAAACCTAGCAGCTTTTTGCGATCTTATTCTTTCGCACATCAGCCCTCCCTATATCAAACCGACCACGGAGCTCCCTTCCTATGAGAATTCTCTATTGCAATAAATACAATTTTCCCTTCAGCGGTACTGAGGTTTACATGTTCGACCTCATGAACTTGATGCGAGCTCAGGGTCACGAAGTCGCGCTGTTTTCTATGGCGGATCCTCGTGGTCAGCCCACGCCCTATGATCAGCACTTCGTGCCGTACATCGATTTCAAGAGCCCCCCCCAGGGATGGATTGCGCAGGCCAAACTCGCAGCCCACGCAATCTATTCCACTGACGCTCGGCAGCGGCTGAGGAAGGTCATTGCTGCTTTTCGTCCTGACGTCGCCCATGTGCGTAATATCTATCACCACCTGTCCCCGTCGATTCTTTGGGAGCTCAAGGCGCAGGGCGTGCCTGTGCTCTATCACCTGAACGATTTCAAACTGCTCTGCCCCACTTACAACATGGTGGCAAAGGGACGAGCATGTGAGCGCTGTCGCGGCGGGCACTTCAGGCACGTTCTCACCGAAGGCTGTTACGCTGGGCCTCCAGGTTCGGCGCTGCTACTGATGGCCGAAGCCTATTTCCATCATTGGTTGGGAACTTACCGGAAGTGCATTGATCAGTTTTTGACGCCCAGCCGTTTCGCGAGGGACAAGCTGGTGCAAAATGGGTTCAGCGCAGAGAAAATTGCTGTTCTTCCCCATTTCCAGAAATTGCCGGCGCAAGCTCCGCCAAATGCTGCACCGAACGCGCCGATTCTCTACTTTGGCCGCCTGTCGCCCGAAAAAGGGGTTGCCGACCTCTTGTGGGCGATGAAGCATCTGCCCCAGGTGCAACTCCAGATCGCCGGCGATGGGCCACAGCGACCCGAACTCGAAAGCCTGGCTCGCGACCTACGTTTGACTAACGTGAAATTTGTCGGCCACGTCGGCGGCAAAGTCCTGGACTACATGATCGCCGCGTCCCGCTTCACTGTCCTACCCTCGCGAGCGTATGAAACCCTCGGCAAAACAATTCTCGAATCCTACGCATGGGGACGACCGGTGGTAGCGTCGGACCTGGGGTCGCGGCGCGAACTGGTGGATCAGGGGGAGACCGGACTTTTATATCCGGCGGGAAATGTGGAACAACTAGGGAAAGCTATCTTATTCCTTGTAGAGCGGCCTGAGTTAGCAATTCAAATGGGAGTCACAGCGCGCAGATTCGTGCAAACTCAACACGCGCCGGAAGCTCATTATCGCGCCATGATGCGCCTGTATACCTAGTTGAGGCCATGGCCCCCTGTCCGAAAAGCGGTGGCACCTTCGGTTACCCCGGCACCACTGCGCATCGCGTTTATTGGCGGGCGCGGTACCGTTTCAAAGTACAGTGGTATCGAGACTTATTACGAAGAAGTCGGCAAGCGGCTCGTAGAAATGGGCCACGATGTGACCGTGTATTGTCGAAGTTACTTCACTCCGGCGCTACCCAAGTACGAAGGCATGCGGTTGGTTCGCCTGCCTACGTTTCGCTCGAAGCACCTTGAGACGTTCGTGCATACCTGGTTGAGCACAGTCCACGTAATGTTTGGCGGTTGCGACATCGTGCACTACCATGCGCAGGGTCCTGCGCTGTTTTCGTTTTTCCCACGGTTGGTTGGGAAGAAGACGATCGTCACGGTTCAGGGACAAGATTGGCAGCGAAAGAAGTGGGGGCGGTTTGCCTCGTTTACTCTTCGCCTCGGAGAACTCGCGTCCGCGCGGCTGCCCAACCGCACCATGGTCGTTTCGCGAACTCTCCAGCGCCATTACCAGACAACGTACGGAGTCGAAACTACATACGTCCCTAACGGCTCGGTGCTTCGCAAACGCGTCGCTCCGTCCCAAGTAGCAGAGTGGCGGCTGGAACCCGACAATTACATTCTGTTTCTGGGCAGATTTTCACCCGAGAAGAATTGTCATCTGCTGATTGAGGCCTACGAGAAACTCGACACATCTGCCAAGCTGGTGCTGGCTGGTGGATCGAGTTACACGAACGCTTATGTCGATGACTTGCGCAGGCATCAGAGCGACCAGATTCTATTTCTTGACTGGGTTCACGGCGCCGCCCTCGATGAATTGCTGACCAATGCTGCGCTATTTGTTTTGCCCTCCGACCTCGAAGGCCTCTCACTAGCTCTCCTGGACGCCATGGGCGCCGCCGTGTGCGTGCTGACTAGCGACATTCCTGAAAACCGGGAAGTAATCGAGGGCACGGGCTTCACCTTTCAGCCTGGAGACGCAACCGACCTCGCGCGGATGCTACGCTTTCTCCTTTCCGACGCGCGGACTCGAACAGTGGCAGGGCGAAATGGCCAAGCACGAGTTCGGGAGCGTTATCTATGGCCGCGGATCGCTGCTGAGATTGGACACTCCTATGTGGAATTGACTGACCGGACAGGCGTACTCGAGGCGTATCCTCCAGCCGAGGTCCCGGAAAGAGCGGCCACCGAACAAGTCGGATAAGATCCCCCGCGATTTCGTCACGGCGACAGCCGAAGCAGGGCATCGGCGCAGGGACCTGCTCAAAAAGCCATCACAGAAGAAGCGAAGTGGCTGCGAGAATAGAAGACAATTGTGCTACCGCCTCCGGATCGCTGATAGAGGTCTTCGTTAGTCCGTGCTGGGTCTGGAAATCGGCGAGAGCCGAGCAAGTGCGTTTTCCGGCGATGCCGTCCACCGGTCCCGGATGAAAATGGAGATAGGTGAGATAGAGCTGCGCGGCGCGCACATTCAAGTCAGGAAGACCCCCGGCAGAATACTTTTGGAATTCAGCGTTCAGGCGAATGTCATAGCGGTGGATGGCGTAATTCGGGCCATTGTAGCCGCGAGCGAACGACGCCCAATCGCGCGATCGTAGAGCAATGTCGAGTCGAGAACCGACCAGAAAATTAGCCATCGCGGCGAGTTGGTGGTCCTCGGACTCGGATATCGCAGCGACCATGTGTTCCACGTCTGAGAATCCCGCCAGAGCATAATTCTCGCCCATAATCTGGCCGATGCCCCAAGAGCAGCTCTGCAACGCGGCAGTGCGATTCTTCGCGATGGCGAGTGCCAGCCGATCATACTGATGTGCTCCTGATTCTCCATATCCGCCCACCGTCGGGGCGCTGATATCACCATCGTCATATTTGCCTTTCGTAAGGCGGTGAAAGATATGACGCTCGTAGAGAATTTCAGGCCGGCGGTCAGGCATGTATCCGCAGCCCGACGTCTCGACCGCCAGCACGGTCCAAATTTCAATCGCGTGAACACCCAGCTTGTGGACGATGCCCGTCAGCCCAGCGATAGATAGCGGTCGGCCAGCTCCTTGAAACGGAAGCGACGGCATACCGATTCTCCTTCGTTTGTTCCCGTTCATGTGGACAGCATCTGGCGGGTGGCGCTTCACTTTCGGTAAAATGCGCCAATCGGCACAAAGCAGGGAAAGCTGCTCTGCTCTTGCAAACCGCGCACCACAGGCGTCAGTCCTCCGCACTGCGAACGCACACGATTCCGCTACTTGGCCTTTGCCCAGATCGAAGCATTCAAACACTCGACCACACCGTCAATAACCTTCCCCATTCCGTCTTTGAACTTTCCCTGATCGACGATCTGGCGAGTGGTAACTGCATTGCTCATGGACAGGGCCGTGTTTAAGAATGACAAGGCAGCCTCTTTCTTCTCTGTTCCTGAGCGGTGGCCGAACAAGCCTTCAATCCCATGCACTAGCGCAGGAACGAAGGCAATCGTTTGTAGAAGCGTGGCTAGAAAATCCAATTGTTATACCTCTTGAAGTTTGAAACAGGGCGTACATGTCCTCGTGAGCAACAGGATGGGCGTTAGACAATCTTGAGCAGCGAGTTATTTCGGAAAGTTGCTGAATACCGCCCTAGCGAGAAACATGATTAATCCGAACAGGGCGCTTAGGGCCAATCCTCCGACCGCGCCCACAAGTCCAGATGTCACGGATGTCCTGCCTTGCCGAGTAGACAAGGCAGAGTTCACTTCATCGCGCCACTTGTTGTGTTCCTTTACTTGACTCTCGTACACTTCGCGACCGACGAAACTAGCTTCTTTCTGGCGGGCATCTTCGTGCGCGTGGTTCAAGAGATCGAGACGCCGGAGCATTTCAACATGGTCCAGTTCCAGCGCTCTTTCGGCTAGCTCAAAGCGCAAGTTGATGAAAGTTTTCTCGCGGTCGGCCGATTCGCGCGCGACGGCCATGAGGGCGAGCAAGTGTTCTTTCAAGGATACCGAATTACATTGGTCATTCAGATTCATGGGGCACCTCTGCATTGAACTTGTTGTTCGCGAGCTACAGTGCCGGTACGTGTTTACTCGCGGTATACCGGGTGTTTTGGAGTTTTTGGGTTGCGCTTAAAGCGGATAATCCACGTGCAGCGCGGCGCTATATCTGGAGTACTTAGGTGGCACCGAATTGTCGTATTGTTGCAAATAGCAGTCCTGCACCTTAGACAGTCGCGGAATTGTAAAAGTTTGCGTTGTGAATCGTCCCACGAGGTTGCGATTGTTGCCGGGGCCCCATCCAGCGTCACTCCAGCGGACCTCAATTCCACCGCCGCTGACTGGCACTAAACCAGCATCTACGCTGATGGTGGTCGACGTCACCTGCGTGATTTGTGCCGCAATCAAATCAGCCAAGTAGGTTACCCCGACCTGTGCATTGGTGTATTGGTTCACGAACAACGAGGTAGTGCCTTTTGCGGCTTCGAATTCAAAGGCCAAAGCTTTTGCCGCGTCGTTGGCAAACTTGATTTTGTAGCCAAAGTGTTCGCCTTCCGGATTGTTTAGCGTAATCTCGACCGCATTCACGATGCAGGAAAATGTTGCACCCCGTGAAGGAACGGCGATGCTCAGCCCGTCTCCGGGGAAAACATCGACGGCTCCGCCGGGCAAGAAGTCGCTCCAGACGTCATACTCACCGGTCCATGCTGGACCGGTAGCGTCGTCCAGAAGCGCCAGAGCAGCCATCTCGCAATCTGCGTCGGTGCGCGCGGGCGGCTCTTTGGGATGACGCACTGCTCCGTGCAAACCGTTGTCGATTCCACGTTGTTGAGCAGCGATGCTCGCCGGATTCGTAATCCGCGCAAGTGCATGACCGAGGCTTCGATAATGAACTTCAATCAGTTGATTCGCGGCAGGCGAGTATTGCGGGTAAAACTCGAGGGCAGAACTCGATGTGATCTCGCACTCCGCCCCTTCTTCCAACGTGCCGACCATTTGCGTGATATAACCCTGGCCGGGAAGTGCGCTGCGCACCTCGGCGTCCACTGCTTGAATCAGCCGCGTAAACGCGATCGCACACTGCATATTGGCGGAATTCACCAAAGCGCAGGTGCAGAAATCAGGCGCGGCCGAAATCACTCCGTCATACAAGACAGTAGCGGGTGCGACCTCAGTCCCTGGGTTTGCGGGATCAATGTCTTGCAACTCCAACACAATGCGCACATCCGCGGCGATCTCGGTTCCACCAAATCCGCCGCCTGCGGGATGGAAAGACGAATGAAATATTTGTTGTAACCGATAGATCTCCTGAGAGTACAGACGAGTAGTCAGAAGATAGTGATGCCCCGCGGTAGTAGTGATTGGCGAACCGGCGCTAACTCCATTCACCAGCGCCTGAATATTCGATTGCGCCCCGTTTGGCTTGACCTGGAACCCTGCGAGGCAGCCCGCGATCGAAACTGCACCGGGATAAAGTCCGCCGAGCACGCCCGTCGATGCGGCGCTGAACATTACATCCCCATGCTCAATGACGAGCGCTCCTCCAAGTTCAACCTGCTCGGCGAACTGCACGGTCGTGGCTCCATCTACACCCGTGCCGCCTGCAATCTGCAGTTCACCGCCGCTTACCGAGACTACGTTCGATGGATCGATGACATTCCATAACGTGGGTTCGAGCGGCGAAATGAGGTACTCTTCGTCGAAAAGAGTGGTATTCGTTTTTGTGAACGGCGGGTGAGAAAGATAGAACTTGAGAGTGAGCCCGTCGCCGGCAAAAATGCAGGTATCCAGCATGTTGCAGTCGATGATCGATCCCGAAAAATCTACCGTGACGTTGGAAGCGCGAATCGAAATCCGAGCGTAAGCTTGCAACTCCCCCGGCGGCACAATCACTTTTCCAGATTGTGATGGCCCTGACGGATTGCTCGCAACGAATCGCGCCGCGATCAACGCTTCTTGAAGGCCGCCCGACGCACTCGTGATCGTGTATCCGGACGAATGAGCATTGAGGGTGGTGAACTGCAATGTTCCAGCCTGACCATTCCCGGTACAAGTCCCGCCGGTGACTAACACCGCCTCTGCCGTGCCGGTCCCGGAGATATAAACGTAATACCATGGCTCCGTTCCGGTTACGCCGGTTGCACACACAGCCAGATTTACTGTCTGCGGCCCGGTCGTACTTAGGTTGCTGGCCGGCGATTGCGACCAGCTAAAGTCCGTCGCATACTTAACGGCTTGCATCCCTGCCGTCACTCCGCCGCCCGCTTCGGGCTCGTATTCCCCAGCCGATGCAACGTAAGTCATCACCTGGTTGTTTGTGGGCGTGGTCGTGGCCACGGGAACATTTTGGATGGAGACAGCATTGCTGCTGCTGCCGCATCCTCCCCAACTGGAATCCCCATGCAGGCACAGCGAGTTGTTCGCGGTACCGGTTCCCAACTCGCCCGTGGGAATCAACCCGGCGGTCAGGCTTGCCTTCCCTTCGAGTCCCAGGTCCACGTAGTTCTTAGTCGAAGCCTGCTCGGGTGCAACCGGGTCTCCGCTGAGGGTTAGTGGTCCCGTCATCGTACTGCCCGCTGTACTCACGTAAGATCCGTTACCGACGTTCTGTGTCGCGTTGTCTACGTATTCTTTTGTGGCTGCATCGCTTGGATTCACCGGCGTGGGCAAGCCGGGCGATACACTGAACTGTTTCGTGCCAACGATCGTCTCCGGTCCGCCAAGGTGCACCACGGCTGCGTCGTTTGCTTTGCCTGCCAGCGCAGTGTTTACATATTGCTCGGTCGCCATTTGCGAAGCTGAATTCCCTGCGCCCAGCGTGGTTCGCACCGCCGATATCGTTGCCGGGGAAGTCGTAGGAACCACCCAATATTCCGTTTTCACGGAGCCGTCATTTAACTGATACACAACCGAATAAACCGTGTTCGCTGGGGTTGCGTTTGCGTTTGGAACCAGGCCCACCGACAATGCGCCTCCGGCTCCGAGGGTGACGCTGGTGTTTCCCGCTGCGACCGCCCCTTGGGCCGCGGTAGTAAACTCCGGCCACGAAATCAGCAGCGTTCCACCGGCTGGACTTCCATCCGCGCGGTACACGATGTCGCTGATGGTCGTAGTGGGGAGCGTCTGGGCTGATGCAAGCAGAGCTAGCAGCAAAAGAAAAAGCCACCCTGCCGGGCGGCGCGCTTCGAACATAACTCCTCCGTTGCTTAGAACAATTCACACTTCAGCGTCCCCGTGGCAGGCCACAAGGTTAAATGCGCTGAGTTGTCTTGGAATAAGTGCGAAAGTTGATTGCTTTTCGCGAACTGAGAATCAGAAACCGAGAAACCGAAATCCTACTTCGCGGCTCTTACCTGCTCCTGTAAAAACCTTTTCACGCTGTTCACGTACACATCTGCGAAATCGACCACTGGGCGTCTGGCTTCGATCAACCGGAGCGCGTCCTCCAGCTTCCAACTCAGAGAGCAGAGAATTGCCAGAGTCATCATCGGGGCGCGATGCACTCCGGCCGCGCAGTGGACAAAAAGTTTTGTTCCCGGCTCGTCAAGCGCTTCCAGCGCGAAATCCACGCCCCGTTGAAATACCTCGGGAGACTTGGGCTGGAAATCGTCGTCAATCGGATTCCACAGCACTGCAATCCCGTGGGGCACGGCAAGCGGAGTGTCGTCGAATTCGATCTGCATGTCGATGATGTGCGTTACCTCGGCACGCGCCACTTGCGTCATGTTCTCCGCCGACCAGATGCCACCCCCGACCGCTATTCGACCAGTCACCCAACTCATATCCATCATGAAAGTCCTGTGTGGCAGGTTTTTCTGTGGCACTGAAGGCCGCGACCGGGCATCACCCCGGCTCCCCAAAGCCATCGACCAACGCCCCGCGGCCAACGAGAAGCTCTGTGTAACTTTTGACCAGTCACTGACTTTCATTTTACGGCATCACTCTCTTGCTCCACCGGCTCCGCCACACACTCTTTAGTAACTTCAGTGCCGGGATCGCTCTCTTCCGGAAACCTCAATCGTCGCAACAAAGTCTTTGCCAACGAATCTTCCTGGATTGCTCCTTGGGGAGCCGTCGCAGGACAAAGTCCGATCATCTCGAACAAGTACTTCATCGCCAGATAGTGGCCTTTATCGACTTCGTCCATCGTGATCTCGACCATTTCAATCGCACGATTCCCGACGAGATTCGTGATCTGCTCCCCGATGACCGCGAGATCAACTTTCTTCAGCGCCTTTTTTGGCACGGACGGAGCTCTCCTCGGGCGCTTTCGCGCCTTACTCGCCTTGGCTTTGTTCATTTATCCCCTGGACTTCGACTCGATGGATGGAAAAAAATAAAAGGCGCTCGAGGCGCCCTTCGAAATTCTTGCGATCTATTTTTAGAGTATCAGATTGGAAAGGTAACTATGACATGATTTCAATATTTATTTTCGGCTTGTTCTGAATCACTTACGTCGAATTCATCACTTTTACCCCCTTGACAAGATTTTTCCGCCTCCGGCTTCACGCACGGCAATCGGAGGAGCAATCGTCTCTTCAGGAATATTTCAGAGACTCGATCCAAGGCCTCGACATAGTAGCGAGCCAGCTGGCGATGTCCGCACCCTAACAAACGCGCTGCCTCTTCCTGCGGATACTCCTGCAGTACGATCTTTGCAATCAGCTTTTTATCAAACTCGCTCAACTTTTCCAGGCTTCTCTCTACGTCATGCACAAAGATCGATGCGTCTTCGAATGTAGCAGCCCGGTACGAGGTCACTCGAGTGCGAAAGAACTCCCGCCCCAGCAGCGAGGGCAGCCGGCCTACTTCGATCGAAAGCCGGATATAGCGACGGAGCAGCCCAACCGTGCGCTTTCGATACAGCCAAAGATCAGGATCGGCGGTAGGAGGCTGGGTATCGGGCAACATCGTCGGCTGGTCCGGGGCAGCGGGTGGGTTTTCCTGCGCGGCGTCTTCAACAATCGCCTGGCCCCCTACCAGATCAGTCGGCGTAGACTCGATCGTCAACTCAGAAGGAACGCCCGGTGGAATCCCGGATGTGTCGGCAACTGCATAAAGCAGGGTGAGCACGGTGGCGCTCATGCGTTCCCCCCTTCACCACAAAATCCTGACCAGTCTTCAAACTGGCTCTTGAGGTCGATCCGGTCGTTCACCGGCAAACACAACTTTCGCCTTTTCCGTCCGATAGGAAGATCCAGCACTTCTACGGCGCAGGTGGGACAGTACACGTCTTCCGTGCCCCAGGTCCGCATCCACAACCCGCCGCACCGTTCGCAATACTTCAATTCCAGACGGACGATCTCTAAACCTTCGATTTCCATGATTGCCTCCAGGGCAATGAATTCGTTTCGGGCGTCGAGCGGACGCCATAAGCCCAAATAAAAAAGCCCTGTGCCGATTGCTCGGTCACAGGGCCCGTTTCTTTTACGGAGAACCTGTTGAATCTATTTAGCTATGAGTAGAGCACACCAACTAACCAAGGGACCGCAGATCACACGGCCCATCAGGTCAGCGGCTGGCGAAAATATCCCTCCTCGTAGCCAGATTTCAACACGCGGCCGTTCTGCACGACCACACTGACTTTACCGGTAAACTGCAGCATTCGCAGCAGTTGTTCCATGGCGGCGGAGAGTACTTCGGCCGAGCGGATCTTGCGGCGAAACTCGACGAAGCCCCCTGCCTCATTTTCGGGTTGTGTATTGCTGGTCATCGATTCATTCTCACCTAGCACAGCAGTTATAACGATCTAGTTATGATATAACTTCGCGCTCACGACAAAGTCAAGAACTATTTTTCTACCAGATTTGTGTGATGACCATCACAATAGCCAGATGCTATTGCACAAAAGAGACATTTTGGCTGTGGAAACCCGGCCTCGCGGTTCCAAATGAACGTATCTCCGCCGTTTCCTTTGAGATGTTAAAATGACATTATCAATAGCGATTCGCTATAAATCATGGTATACTCCGCTTTATGAAATTCAAAGTCTTGCAAGAAAACCTTCGCAAAACTCTTTGGCACCGCATCGAAGAGGAAGGCTTGACCGGTTTGCGGCTGGCTGAACAGACCGGATTTAAACAAGCGCACATCTCGAACTTCCTCAATCGCAAGCGTGGCCTGAGTCTCGAGGGCATGGATAAGGTCTTGCGAGTGCAACACCTTTCCGTGCTCGACCTGCTGGACCCCAATGAAGTTAATAAGCGCGCCAGCATTCTGCCCCCCAGCGAGGACGAGTTCCAGAATGTCCTTGTCGTCGACGGCACGATTGCCGCCACAGAACCTCTGGTTATGAGCATGAACGTGAAAGAGATTCTCAAGTTCAAGAAGAGTTTCCTCGCGGGCCTTCGGGCTGAGACCGAAGGGCACCGCGATGACTGGGAACGCTTCGTGGTACTTCAGGTTGACGGCCGCGATGGCATGAGCATGTATCCCCGGCTCCTACCCGGAGCGACCGTCCTAATCGATCGCCATTACAATTCGCTCAAGCCTTATCGCAAGGGCGAGTCGAATATGTATGCCGTAAACAAAGATGGCACGGCTACGGTCAAGTATGTAGAAGTCGCCGGGGATAATCTGGTCTTGCGTCCGCACAATCAGGCCTACCCAGTCGAGATCATGCCCATCGAGGCAGATAAGAACGCAAGCAGTTATGTGGTCGGCCGCATTTGTTATGTCGGAATTGAGACCTGAACGGCGATCATGAACATCGGGATTTCACGCGTCGGCCAAATTGCCATCAACGCGCGCGACATCGATCGCGCCACGGCATTTTACCGGGACAAGCTAGGTCTCCCTCTGTTATTTACGGCGGGCAAGCTAGCTTTTTTCGACTGCGGAGGAGTGCGCCTCATGCTCGATGTCGCCGAGAAACCGGAATTCGATCACCCTAGTTCAATTCTGTACTTCTCGGTGCCGGATATCGCGGCTGCCCATCGCCAGATGCTTGCCAGCGGAGTGCGCTTCGAGGACGAGCCCCACGTGATCGCAAAAATGCCGGATCACGACCTGTGGATGACCTTCTTTCGCGACTCCGAACAGAATCTGCTGGCGCTCATGAGCGAGGTTCTCCACGCAGCGTAGCTCAAGTAAATTCTCAAAGTGCCGACCACAAAGGTCCACACCCTAATCCAATGATTTGCTTCAGGATGTTGGTCGGGGAGAGAGGATTTGAACCTCCGACCCCCTGGTCCCGAACCAGGTGCTCTACCAGGCTGAGCCACTCCCCGACGAAATCAACAGCCTGCGCGAGAGAGGACGGGAAACGCGACGCGCAGACCTCGAAATACTGCAATAAGCTGCCATTATAACATTCAGCATCCTCTGCTCTGCCCAGGCCAGCGTTTGACCGCGGATCCAGCAAGAAATGAAAAGCACGCGCGCTTGCTGGAAATATCGTATAAATGGGTATACTTTCGCACGGCTTTCCGGGTCTGGGCGGGCCTTGCAAGTGAGAAAATTCCCTTTAGAGTAACGTTTTAATTGATGATTGCCTTCACCGCAAATTGTCTGTACACGCCGCTTGAGTGCGTGGAGCAGCCACTGCTTCTGGTGGAAGACCGCGTAATCGTCGAGTGCGGTTCGCGAACCTCGCGTCCGATTCCTCATGATGCTCGCGTGGTGGATTTTGGCGACGGCATCCTGGCTCCGGGTTTCGTGGATATTCACATTCACGGAGGCGCGGGTCAGGACGTGATGCAGGCAGATTCATCGGGGCTCGCGGCGGTTGAGCAGTTGCTTTTCAAACATGGCGTCACCAGCTATTTCCCGACCACAGTGACTGCACCACTCGATCAAACCTGGTCGGCTCTCGACCGGCTGGCCAATGCGATTGAAAGTGCATCGCGAGACGACGATTCTCGCACCGACCGAGCCCAGCCTCTCGGTATCCATTTGGAAGGACCGTTTTTGAGTCACGTTCGCCGGGGCGTGCATCCGCCGGAAGACTTGCTGTTACCTACCCTTCCGACATTCGACCGGTTCTGGCAGGCAGCGCGTGGCCACATTCGTTTCATGACCATTGCACCTGAACTGGAAGGCGCTCGCGAAGTGATCGCGGATGCGGCACGACGTGGCGTCTGCGTCAGCCTCGGACATTCCGACGCCGACCTGAATTCGACTCGCGCCGCTGTGGCCGCAGGTGCGAGACATGCTACGCACACGTTCAACGCGATGCGGCCGCTGGATCACCGGGCACCGGGAATTATCGGCGAAGTGCTTACCGACTCGCGGCTTTCGGCCGACATCGTCGTCGATGGAATTCATCTCGATCCCGCAATCGTCGAATTGTTTCTCAAAGCCAAGGGGCCCGATGCGGCGGTGCTTATTACCGACGCGATGTCCGCCACCGGCATGCCGGACGGACGCTATCGCCTCGGGACGATTGAAGTGGAAGTGAAAGATGGCCGCTGCCTGGCAGACGGGAAATTAGCGGGGAGTGTCCTCACCTTGGATCGCGCGGTTCGCAACGTGATGCAGTTCGCGCACTGGGATCTACAACAGGCTCTTCGTCTGGCCACGCTCAACCCGGCGCGGGTAGCGGGGTTGGCCAATCGAGGCAAGCTTGAGGCCGGGGCCGAAGCCGATTTCGTGGTTTTAAGTCCCAGGGGTGAAGTAAGAAACACAATTATTCGCGGTGAGCTGACTGAAGCGGCAAGCAGACATAGAGGGTGAAGATGGCAGATAAGCGCGGATTCCCACATCACATGCTGAAAGAAATTTTCGAGCAGCCACAAGGCTTGCGCGACACTGTCGCTCCTCGCGTTTCGCTCGAGAAGGGATTAGTCCAGTTGGATGACGTGCGCATCACCGTGGAGGAGTTGTGCTCCGTGGAGCGAATCAGCATTGTAGCCTCGGGAACCAGTCGCCATGCGGGAATGGCAGGCCAGTTCATGATTCAGGATCTCGCGAACGTTCCGGTCGAAGTGGATTACGCCAGCGAGTTTGAATATCGAAATCCGTTGATCTGCCGCAACGAACTCACCATCGTAATCACGCAATCGGGCGAAACTGCCGACACGACTGCGGCTCAGCGTGAGGCCAAGGCCAAGGGTTCACGCACCATTGCGATCTCGAATGTGATGGATTCTACGATCGCTCGCGAAGCGGATGGCGTGCTCTACACTCACGCCGGACCCGAGATCAGCATCGCGTCCACCAAGGCATTCACGGCGCAGATGGCTGTGCTGTTTCTATTCGCAATCTATCTGGGCCAGGTGCGGGGCAAGCTTGCGAAAGAGCAAGTGCAGCGATATATCCGCGAACTGCTCGAGCTTCCAGCTAAAACGGAAACCGTGCTCGAGTGCGCCTCCGCCTGCAAAGCGCTCGCCGACCGGTACCACCAAGTGGAAGATTTTCTGTTCCTCGGCCGCGCCATTCATTATCCCGTGGCCATGGACGGTGCGCTTAAATTGAAAGAGGTGTCCTACGTTCACGCCGAGGGATATCCGACGGGAGAGACCAAGCACGGCCCAAACGCAATGATCGACGAGAATCTTCCCGTGGTCATCGTCGCCACCTGCGACCGCAACGATGCCGGATCAGTGTTGCGTTATGAAAAGAATGTTGCCAACATCAAAGGCTTCAAGAGGCAGTCCGCGCGAGTGATTGCGATCGCCTCCGAGGGTGACGAAGGCATGAGAGAGCTTGCCGATCACACCATTTTTGTTCCGCGGGCACCGGAACTACTGTCGCCCATTCTGGAAATTGTGCCTCTGCAATTATTCGCCTACTACATGGCCGTAAGAAAAGGTCTGGATGTCGACCGGCCGCGCAACCTGGTGAAATCCGTCACGCTGGAGTAAATGCCGCGCCGCTACGCGACAAACGAGTCCTCGTCCGGGTCTGGAAGAGACGACGGTGGATCGCTCGCCGGGAAAGTGTCGGCCACAGTCTTATCCATCATTTTGTCCTTTTTCTCGACCAGGCTACTTTCATCGATTTTGCGATCCTCCGGATCTCTGGTGTCTTCCGCAGAATGTCCGTTCATTGAGCTTCCTCGCGCTTCTACTACTGATGCTGCGGACGCTTTCCGAGAAACAAAACGCGCGCAATTTCCCATTAAGCCAGCATTCACGGTCGGCCCGCACGGGAGAAGACGTCCGCGTCTCATTTCCCTTAGTGGGTAAACGAGAAATTCAGCCCGGTGGTCAGGATGATGTCGTTCGTTTTGAGCGGAAGCGTTCCCGCAGGTTGCGCCGGTGGATTAGTTACGTAGATATCGCTGAACGCGTTCTGCCATGCCAGCCACTTGCTGATCTTCGTCACCGTCCCGAGATTAAAGGCCGCATGATATTGCCCCACCAAGCCGGAACTGAGGTCGGGGAAAAAGTATAACTTTTGGGTGACCACGGTGGTTGCTCCTACTTTTTGGGTCAACTCCTCGCCGAGGGTAAGCGCCAGAAACGAGTTCGTAATGGTGCTGTAGACTTCTCGCGTATAGTTCGGGCCAGCCAGGAAGTCTAGGGTCGTCCTGTCAGTTTTGATGGCGTGAAATCCAAGACCGCCTCCGAAAATAGATCGAAGATTCAGATCTTGCAGGGCATTGCTCTGGAAATCCGCGCCCACGAAGGCAAACAGCCGAGGGTTCAGATTCCTGGAATATCGAGCCCCGCCCTGATTCGAGTTTGCGGTCGTGCTTGGGGCGGTCCCAGGGGAGTTGTTCGTGGCATAGACCGTATTTTCGTAGAGAGCGATTTCGTCGGTCTGCGTCTTGCGATCGCCAGTGAAGGCCACGGCCAGACTCTTGGTTTCGCTATTCCCGGCGGTGAGCGCAAAGCCAATATTTGCTCCTCCAACCCAGCCCTGGGTGAGTCCCGGATGCAGCGATTTCTCATACGCCACCTGCTCGGTGTCGCTGCGCAACGCGGCTACGTCGCTCTTCGCTACAGTTACAGTTCCGCTGGTCGGGGTGCTCACAGCCAGACTGCCATCTGTTGTAGTCACTGGACCGCTTACGGTCTTTCCATTTGAAAGCGCTACGTGAAGCGGCTGCGTCGAAGTTACTTCCTGGACCGCCGGCCACTGCACCGTGACGTCGCCCGCAAACTCGGTCTTAATCAGGAGAGTCTTGTCGTCGGATTTTGTGATGGTCCCGGTGAGCCGATCCCCATTCTTCAGCACCACTTGATCGGCGAAAAGTGCGGAACTGAAAGCGAATACTGACAACACTACATAGAGATGCAGCTTACGCATAACATTTCTCCATCATGAATTTGTACTTTCGTTTTCGGGCCCGGTGGAAAAGACAACAACAACGAAGAAATTAACTTATCGCAGATGTCGGAATCCCGCCATAGGGGAAACCCCGCCCAGCCTTTTCACAAATGCATGAACGAGCTGCCTGCAATTTTATTTTAGGGAAACAATACGAAGGGCGCTGAGTTAGACAACCTTGAATACGTGGCGAACCTAGCTCTTGGGCTGGTTGCTCTGCACTTCCGTTTCCGCGGTCTTGGTGGGTTCGGCGGGCGAGTCCTTCATTCCTTCTTTCAAGGCGCGGATACCCTCGCCAAGTCCTTTGCCAAGCTCGGGAAGTTTCTTGGGGCCAAACACCAGCAGGGCAATAAAAAAGATCACCAGAAGGTGCATCGGTTGAAACAGACCTTCAAACATGGAATACCTCCCCGCAGACACAACTACTCTTTTACCTTACTGAAGCCAGTTTATTCCGTCAACCTCGGCTTTCTCCAGGCAGGGTCCTGAGAACGGCCACAGAGTGCGCGGAGAAACTTGGCGCAGACACAACATTTTCTCCTCGCGCAGCAAACCAGATAAGGGTCGATGTGCGGTGAAAAAAACACTTGAAACCTGACGAACACGCAATCGCGCTGAGTCTCAATTTGGAGACGCGATCAGCCACGCGTCGCGAAAAAAGACAGGGATTGCTCTCGTAAGCCGCTCATTCTAAAAGCTCTTGTTTGGTCGGCCAACTGCAACGGAGCTAAGCAGCCATTCAGACATGAACTTCCGTGCCGTCGAAAGCCGGCCCCGACGCTCCTAGAATGGCGGAGTCCCAAGCCTTAAGACGCGACGTTTACGCCGCCTGGAGTTTTATTATGACTTCAACCCCCACGTCCCCGGTCGGAATCAAGAAACCAGTCTCTCCGGCAGTCCTCCCATCCAACAGCGACACCCAAACCGCGGAGCGAGCGCCCAAAGTAAATCTGTCCCACGGAGCGCAGATTGGTCCTAAGCAAACGGGTTACGGCATGCCTTGCGCAAATTGCAAGACCTACTACGCAGCCGATCTGAAAGCGTGTCCGGTCTGTAAAACAGGGGAACGCGTTTCACCGACCGCGGTCCCGGTGCGTGCAACGGTCGCTGCCGGCGAACTGTGCCCTGACCCAGTGGAATTGGAAGAAGAACGCGAACGTTTTCTGCGCGACTTCAAGGCGCAAGTTTTCGCTTCCCAGTTGCCCATCAACGTGGGCGGAAGTCTATCCTGCGCGCATGACGAGAACCATCCGAGCGGCCCTGAACCAGCCGCCGTGTGCCAAGGCTGTTACGACCACCTGCAGGAACGCGTCGACGTCCTCGAAGCGGCTATGCACATGGACTTGAAGGAAGCCGCACAAATCGTTTACGACGCGGTGTGGGCGGATCCGTCCGACGCAACCAAGACGTACGAGAACGCGGCTCACGCCCTGCTGGCTGAGCTGCGAAGACGCTCGGGAGTCACGCAGGTCTTCGGACTGTTGCAGCCTCTATCAGACTAAATTCTCCGAAGACCGATTCACTTCACGCCAGCAAATCGCAAGCTGCCGAACGCGCTCGGCACGTGGAAATTCGGCTGCGGCGTTTTGGTTGGCTGCCACGCCAAATACTCTCGTGGCTCAGTCTTGCCTTCAACTCGATAAAAGTTGGCCCGCCAGATCGCAGAGGGATCAAAGTTCGCGGTAAGCGACTTCATCGGGATGGCCAACTCCGCGGCCCAGATGCGTGATTTTTCATCGACCACGACCGAGCGCTGCAGACCGCTTTTCAAGTCTGCGCTTCCGCCGGGAAAAATGTCGAGATCGATCCACATGCCGTTTGGACTGATTTCGAACTCCCGGTAAAAGCGCTCCCGCGAAGAATCGGGCTGCAGAAACGCTTCCGCCACGTCACGGTCCCACAGATGATCGCGCCGGCCGTTGGGATCAGAGTCTTCAAACGTAAAAAGCTCGCGGTAGTGACACTCGAATCTCAGGTACAAGTATTTCCGCGACCACAAAACACGCACCGAGGTTTCTTGTGCGGGATCCGCGTTTTGGCCCTGCCAATCGGAAGAAAAGACAATCGGAGTCGCGCTCTTCCAGACCTCTGCAGGATGCGCCGCATCCAGCGAAACGCCGTCCACGTATGCCGCGACGATCTCATCCCGCAAAACTTCGGGTTTCGCCTCGGGATTTTTCTGAGACATCACGTGAGCGATAAACACAAACGACAGAAGTAATATCGTAACCCACGATTGAAAAGGAAGTGGTCGAGGCTGGCTTTCCCGTCCAGCTCTCGCCCACGACGTACGTCTTCGCACCTGGTTCACATTCCATAGCTTAATTGGAATCCAAGGTCCAGATGATTAAAGAATCTGCATTATCATCCACTGCGGCAAACTGCGCAGTGGCTCCGTGCTGTTGCTGCCCGATGCCGAACGAACCGCCTTGATTCGGGTCCACCGACAGCTCCTTCACAAACTGGCCCGAAGTCGTGAACTCGACGATCTCGCTGGGTTGATTCGGGTCGCCGTTGATGACGTCGTTGTTGCTGACAAGCAGATGTCCATTCGGCGCGAAACACATGGCCAGCGCCCCGTGCAGGTGCTGCTGATCCTGGTAAATGACCGTTCCCGTGCCTTGGTCGCTAGTTGTTTTACCCGCATCCGGGACTGCGAAAACGGCATTGTCCAAGGTTGACGCGACGTACAAGGTGTCTGTCGCCGCGTTATAGGTTAGTCCAGTGGGCGCATCCACAAACGCGGCAGGATCGCACTGAAACTTATAACCCGAGGCAATCGTGGTGGCGCTCTGAACGGTCACGCCGGTGGAACTTGCATTGAGGTTCAGGCGCGAAATTGTTCCGGACAGCCCGTTGGCGATGAAGAGCTGAGCCGAGCTTCCATTGTCGTGTAGGGCCGCGTCCCATGGGCCGGCAATCACCGAGTTGTTCACAATGCTGCCGAGGAGCACGCCGTTGCTATTGATGACAAGGATCGATCCGTCCTGCGCTGTTTGGCATGTGCCATCCGCGGAAGGAAAGTTGCCAACCAGCACGTATCCAGCCTTCAGCACCTTCAAAGCGGTTGAAAGCCCGAGCGGCGCAGTGCCCTGGAAGAAAAGGGACGCTGCGCTATTTCTAATCCGGACAATGGTCGTGCCCGTCCCTTGCAAGTTCTGATTGTTGTTGAAGTTCGACACCAGAATATCTCCGGGCGCGAGCATTCCCCCGCTAGGAAACTGCATGGGCACGAAGGCGACGCCGTATGGGTTGACGTCTCCGTTGGCCGGGATCGTCGACACACGAACCACCGGACTCGGAAGAAATGGCATGGTCTTCTCAGCCGCGATGGCTCGGCTCGCCACCATCAGTGTCAAAGCTCCACAAAGCATTATGAAAAAGTGGCATCTTTTGGATTGCATTAGTTATCTCCTTAAATTTGTACTCCAATCAGTAAAGCGACTTTTTTTTCGGGGTTCCCTCATGCGGGCTAAGAAAATTCTGGGCGGCTCGTCGGTCTCGGCGGAGGAGAATTTCTTTGCTTTGACCGCAAGATTCGGATGGTCCACCAAAAATCCCTGTTCTAAGCTGTCAGCACTATGACAACCAATGCGATACTCAACTTGACGGAAGCGATGCAAATGGCCCCCAGCGATCAGAGCCGTGGCGGGAAAAATAACGACAAGGGTCAGGACCTGCGCTGGCAGGCCGTTCTGGCTCGCGACGCCAACGAGGACGGGAAGTTTGTATTTGCGGTCTCCTCGACTGGCGTGTATTGCCGGCCGTCCTGCGCAGCCAAGCGTCCGCGCCGCGCCAACGTCACATTTTTCGCCCAGCCCGATCAGGCCGAGAAAGCTGGCTATCGCGCCTGCCTACGCTGCCGGCCCAGAGCGATCGCCGGCCATGGCGCGACCGAAACGGTGAAGGCGATATGCCGCTACATCGAGCAACACTTGGACGAACCTCTGACCTTGGCCCGACTCGGATCAGAATTTCATCAGAGCCCGTTTCATTTGCACAGGACATTCAAAAGTGTCCTGGGCATCACGCCGCGAGCCTATGCCGACTCCTGCCGCTTGAACCAACTCAAAGGCAATCTTCGCTCCGGACATTCAGTCACCCGATCCATGTACGACGCCGGATACAGCTCCAGCAGCCGTCTCTACGAGCGTACCGCATCGCAGCTTGGCATGACCCCAGACAAATACCGCCGTGGGGCGATCGCGGCGGCTATCCGCTACACTTTCGCCGACTCGCCCTTGGGACGCATGTTAATCGCGGCTACAGACAAAGGGATTTGCGCCATCCAATTTGCCGACACTGACGACGAACTCGAACAGGGACTCAGACACGAGTTCCCTTTCGCCAATCGCCGGCGCGACGACAAAGCCATGCGCCCATGGAAAGAAGATTTGCTTCGCCAGATGCGCGGCCAGCGCCTGAATGCCGCTCTGCCATTGGACATTCAGGCGACCGCGTTTCAGCGGCGCGTGTGGACACATTTACAAACGATTCCGTTCGGGGCAACGCGTTCCTATGCGGCAGTGGCGAAAGCGATCGGTCAGCCTACAGCCACGCGAGCTGTGGCTCGCGCCTGCGCCACCAATCCGGTAGCAGTCGCCATTCCCTGCCATCGCGTAGTCAGTAAGAGCGGAACCGCGGGTGGCTACCGCTGGGGAGCGGAAAGAAAGAAAGCGCTGCTCGAACTGGAGGCGGGACGCACGGTGTAGTGCTCTACCCGGTCAGTTCTCCAAACCGAAATAAATCCGACGGGCGCGGTTCAGCAGGTCCAGCACGGACTTCTTTTCCGCGTCCGTATTCCAATCCCGGTTCGATTTCGCATCCTCAATCATGCGGTCGATCCAGGCGATGAAGTAGGCAGCGTCTTCGGCCGGCTTCGCGGCGGACCCATCGACCTTCACGTAGATTGGACTCGTTGTAGCGTAGGGATACAGATCCAAGACGGGATGTTCAGCCTTTTCGCTCCACGCGCGCAGAAGACACCATCCGCTTTGCGAGAGTGAAATTGTATCGTCGACATCAACTGTTTCGCGATCACCGCTTAGCTTCAGCTCTCGCGCCAAATGGCCATTGCAAATCACCTCCAGATGATCGACGGGAACAATCGAACGAAGCCAAGCCGTGAATTTCACTTTGTTTTCGCCTGCGGGAAGCCGTAGTTCGTCTCCCAAGACACGGCCACCGAGCGTAAAGCCAAGGAGCGGACCGTTGGTGGCAAACGTGTGACCCTGCTTCAGGGAACTCAGCCATGATTGGATGTCGAGAAGACCTCGTGGAACGTTGGCATACACTCGATTGAGCCCGACCGGTCCGCGTAGAGAAGCGAAGTTGGCCATGGCATCCGTGCCTGCCGCGGCCGGTAAGCGAAAGCCGCAGTTGAGCAACCGATACCAAACTGCCGCCGTCGATTTGTGGTCGCTGAAGCCGAGCACTTCGACGTAATCCACTTTGCCAAGCGCGGCGTCGACAGGCAACTCATGCGTAAGCGTGGCATCCTTCGCAGGATCAGGAAACGTGTCGTAAGGATGAACGTATCCGACAACGGCATGTTGTTGGTGCGCCATATCAGCTACATCTGCATTGGTGGGATAAAGACTGGCTGCCGCGGTGTTGGGATAAGCCGCGTAACCAGGAATGAGAAAGTGTTGACTCAGATTGAGCAGGCCAAGATGTCCCCAATAGCTGGTGTGAAATTCTTGCGCGTGCAATAAAAGAGCAGACGCAGTCGATGCTGGATCGGACTGCGGGCTGAAGTAGGCGATGTCTGGAACACGTTGCTCCTTGTTTACGATCAGGTCTTCGACGATGGAAAGATTCTCCGCCGCAGCTTGCTCTACAAGATGCTTGGGCGTGTCGCGATAAGCTCCGCCATAATTCATGTGCACATGAACGTCGGCGCTGACCCAATGGGAATGCGCCTGCTGGGGGAGGTTCAGCGGTCGAAGCTGAACTGTCACTTTTGCAGTTTCACCGGCCGTGACTCGGATGGTTTTCTCTTCAACGCGATATTCGAAGCCGCGCATAACTTCTACGTCGACGCGCCCTGCCGGAACGGTGATCTCGGCATTGCCCGCGGTATGAAAGTAATGCGCTTCGAAAGGCCGCTCGGAGCGTACAAAATTATCATCCGCGCGCATCCACGCGCTATCGGGAGCGTATGCCCGTCCATCCTCGCCGGTAACGAAGACGCGCGCTGGCATAAACTTTCCCACTGAATCAACCACCTGTATCGTAAGACGACCCATTGCCCGCAGGTACCGCCTCTCCCTGGGAATAATCTGATTCTGACTGCCCCCGGAAATCTCCTGCGTCCAAAGCGAAGTGTTTCCATTGCGGTTCGAGATGAAGGCAATTCTCGCCCCATCCGGCGACCAACGCGGACTGACGTTGTCGAAGTCTCCATACGAGAGCGGAAACGGATCGCCGCCGGCCGAAGGCATCGCCCACAACTGGTGCCATTGCTGGCCCAGGTAAGACGCGTACACGATGCGCTTTCCGTCGGGCGAAAAGTCCGGACGCGCCTTCCATGTAGTCTCTTCGTAGTGAATCTCTCGCGCCTCCGCGCCCGGTTCGGCTTTCATCCGCCAGAAACCGCCAGTGCCATAAATGTGGCCACGATTCGAGACGAAGATTATTTCCGAACCATCCGGCGACCACGCCGGGCTGATCTCGTGATCGAACTCGCTGTAGTAATAGCGTGGCAAGTCGCTCCGTGTTTCCCCAGTCAATCGTTTTGTGTCGGTCAGTTCGCCGTTCGCGAACTGAGCTATAAAGATGTGAAAGTGTTTGTAATAAGAGGTAGACACGAACGCGATGCGCTTGCCATCAGGCGAGAATCGCGGCTCCACATTCACCGCGCCACCTGATGTAAGCTGCCACGACTGCCGGGTCTCCAGATTCAAAGCCCAGAGTTCGATGGCATCATTGGCATAAGACGAATAGATAATCCAGCGGCCGTCAGACGAGCAATCAGGCTGGTAATCGTAGCCCGGACCAGCGGTGAGTTGTTCGGCTTCGAAAGAATCCAGCTTCTGCTTCCACAGTGACCCCGCCATGGAATACACAAGGGTTCGCGAATCAGGCAACCACGCGACCGAACTTGGTCCCGTGGTGAGTTGAGGCAGATACATCTCGCGGTAGTAATACGGATGCGGGAGATCGATTTGCTTGAGGACAGGCTCCCGTTGCGCAACCAGCGGCAGGCACGTCGCCAGCGCAATCAGCAGACTGATCGGATATCGGCTAGTCAAAAACCACCCCCGGCACTGAAGGGCGGATTATATCGAAAGGCCGCGAACTAGAGCGCAAAGCATAGCGTTCGCGTTTTGCTTTTTGGGGACTAACGCAGTCGAAGCACGACGAGCACGACGGTGAGGACGATAATCAGCACGGTTCCTATAGTGTAGATGTGAGACCCAAGCCAACCTTGTTCCTTCCGATTTTCGAACTTGGCAAGAAAGGCCGGTGGCTGACCGCCAGCCAGAGGTGATGGCACGTCGCCCGAAAGTCGAGCGGCCTCGCAGTCGAGACAGAGAGTGCGGCCTTCTGAGACCGGGAATCCGCAGGCCTCGCATTTTCGGATCTTATCGAGTTCCGGCGCCCGCACTGGCTCGGGCACAGCGGGCATGACCGCTGCTGCATCTGGAGCTTTCGCCTCGGGCACGCTCGCAACTGGCGCGACCGTGCTTATCTCTGGTTCTGCCGATACAGGCGCAGGCTCGGATTGATTCTGTTCGGCAGCGGCCGGTTCGTTTTTCGCCGCAATCTCCTGCAGCGCCCGCTTGGCCGCCTCGGCATGCTCCACCCCGGTCTGTACCATCTCAGCCAGCCGCTCAAGCGCCGTGACATCGCGCTCCTCGAAAGCGTTAGCGCGGTCTGCGAATAGTTCGAACACACCGATGACTTCCTGTTCACGAACCAACGGCACCACCATGACCGACTTGATGCCCAGAGTGCGGCAACTCTCGCGGTTGACCCGCGAATCGGTCTCCGCGTCGTCGCAGCGTAGGACTTGCCGGGTGCGTACGCTTTCGCCAGTCAGACCCGACTTCACTTGTACTTCCGCTCCCAACGCCGGAGCCGAAGGACCCGCGCTGCCGCGGCAAATCATTTCGCTCTCTTCGAGCAGAGCGATCGCCGCTCCCGACGCCCCAGTAATGTATTGCGCGCGCTCCGCCAACAGCTGCAGCGCAGCTTCAAGGTCGCGTTGCGCCATCTCAGTCAGCGATTTGCCACTGTCATCCGCAGACAAGCGCAGAGATTGTATCGGTGAAGCCGGTTCGTGGGTCGTGCTTAAAACGGGCGGAGGCACTCCCGCGGTTGCGCCTGGCGAACTTGTATCGAGAATGGAATAACGGTCCACAGCTCTAGGTATTATCGCCGGAGTTGGCCCGGATGCAAACAAAGTTTTGGAAACCAGTATGTCTCAAGATGCGGTGGTCCTTGCGCGTAAACATCGAGGTCCTCAGTGAATCGAAGTCAGCCACGCCCATCCCACCGCCAGAGTCGCCAGCGTAATGGGCAAACCTACCCGAAAATAATCCCAGAACCCAATCTCCATTTGCGGCTTGGCGCTCTCCACCACAATGAGATTAGCCACGCTTCCCGTGATCGTGAGATTGCCCGCGAGCGTTGAAGCCATGGCCAAAGCCAACCAGGCCGTATGCGGATTGCTGAAGCCTGGGATCAACGATTTCAGCAGCATTACCGCGGGCACGTTGCTGACGATGTTACTGAACAGTGCAACCACCACCGTGAATGTGCCCAGCTTTTGCAAGTTCCAATGTTCCGCCAGCCCGAGCAATTGTCGGACGATGCCCGCATTTTCCGCTCCGCCTACGATCAGAAATAGCCCGATAAAAAACACCAGCAGTCCCCAATCCACTTCCTGATAAAGCTTGCGCGGTTCAAGGGTGCGGGTAATCAGCAACGCGGCCGCGCCGAGCGCCGCCATCATCGCCGGAGGCACGCCGAAAAAGAATCCGATGACCACGACACTCACCACAATCACAGGCTTGGTCAGGTGCGACAGATCCAGTGTGGGCAATGGAATTCTTTCGTCCGTTTCGGGCGGCAATTCGACTTTCCGCATATGAATCCAGTGCAAAACGGCCCAATCGAGAAATAGTCCTACAACGGCAACCGGCGCCAGATGAAAAAGAAAATCGTAATAACGAATGCTGGAGAAAGATCCGATCAGCATGTTCTGCGGATTACCCGTAATCGTGGCCACGCTGCCGATGTTCGACGCGGTTGCGACTGCCAGCAGGTATGGCAGAGGCTGCAATCGCATACGTCGCGTGATGCCGAGCACGAAGGGAACCATCACCAGGCAAACAATATCGTTCACCAGAAATGCAGAAAGAAATCCGCAAGTAAAAATCACTGCGGGCAACAGATGCGTCGGCTTCAAACGCTGCAGGACAACTTCCGCATTCCACTCGAAAAAGCCCACCAGCCGCAGATTGCCCACAATCAGCATCATCGAAAACAGAAGCACCAGAGTGGAGAAGTCGATGAAGCGCAGCGCATCCGAAGGCTGCACCACGCGGAACGCGATCATGGCAACAGCCCCAATGATTGCCGCGCCCGGCCGATCAATCTTCAGCCCGGGAAACTTCCCGATCGCAAAGACCAAATAGCTCGCCAGAAAGATGATGTATGCCGCAGCCACTCGGGCATCCGGCACCGCCGTGGAAGGAATGAGAAGCATGTCGTCGGCAGCAGGATAGCAGGGCGCAGCCGCGGGCGGAATTACTGACTTACTTTTTTGAACTCATCCGCTTTTCCATGCGAACGACTGTGAGCGATTCACCGTTTGCCAGCGGAGCCTCAAGATTCTCTAGCGCAACATAACCTCTCGCGCGGTAAAGCGGCACACCAGTCAGCGTCGCTCCCATTTCGCATCGAGTGAAGCCCGCGGCTGCTGCCGCCCCTTCGCAGGCTTCAAGGATCATGCTGCCAATCCCCCGTCGCACCCATTTGGGATGGACGAAGAAGGCGCGTATCTTTGCGGCGTCGCGCTGAGGATTCAGCAATGCATCTTCCCGTCCGGTCCAGCGGTCGCCGCCAAAAAGGGTTTTGCGTTTGCTCCACCCGCCGCAGCCCACGATTGCCGCCTCAGCTTCCACGACAAAATACGTTTCATCCGCGATCAACTGGCTGTCCACCCCGTAGACGCTTTGCAGTGCCCCTTCGATCTGAGCCGGCGTGTAATCTGCCGCCTGCAGTTCGCGGACCGACGCATCAATGAGCACACGAAGAGCCGGAATGTCGGCGGCGACGGCCTGGCGGAGAGTTAAATTCATTCTTGGGCAACGCCAGAAAGTTTAACAAGTCAAAGTCGAAGGTTTCTGGAAAAATTCGCTGTGCAGATTGCTCTAACGCAGAACGTCTATTGCATTTCTTCGCGGTGGCGAAGCCAATCCAAAAACATCTGCTCGATTGGCTTGTCATAGGTCATCATGACATGGCGGATGGTGTGGCCGCTGACGAAGTGGCAGACTTCCTCGGCCAGGTTTTTGGCGTGATCCCCGGCGCGCTCGAGCGATTGGGTCATAAAGATGACTTGCAAACTCGCCTGGCGCTGCGAGCCTTCAGGGTTTTCGATGTGCCGAAGGAAGATCAAATTTCGCAGCCGGTCCATCTCGGCGTCGGCGCGCAACACGTCGATAGCTTTCTTCACATCCCGAGTAGCAAAAGCCGCGCCCACATCGGACAGCATCTTTTCCAGCACGGTTGCCATGTGCGTAAGGTCGTGAGTATCCTGCGGATCGATCCGCGGACCGGCCGATTGCGCGCTGCTGGCAAAACTGAGCAGCAAATCTCCGATGCGCTCCAGGCTGATCATAAATTTCATGCAGGCCAGCAATTCACGAGCCTCGGTTCCAGACACCTGCGTGATCGCGAGCGTAACCCCATCGTCGATTTCGCGGTCCAGCAGGTCGAGTTGTTTCTCGCGCTCTCGAATCGTGTTAAGCAGCGGCGAAGATCCGGTCGCGATGCCCTCCGCCGCAGCCGCAGCCGCGTCCTTGGCAACCGCGCAGGCTTCAATGGTTCGCTTGACCAGATGCGAATAGGCAGGCTCAGGTACTGGAGTGTTGACGGCGGCAGTACTCATCACAAAATCCCTCGGCTCACGGAATGGCGGCCGCACCGCATTCGGTCGTCTTCGCTGCCGTCCTGTAGTAATGCTCACGCAACAAGCATAGGTCCTTTGTTTCAAGGATGTTGTTAAAAGCTTGTAAATTCTCGGGCCTGCGTCGCAGATGTGGGTTCGGTGTCCGCGACGCCAGCAGAAATCCGGCCCTAGTCAGAATCTGACGGAAAGCACTCTCGCCTCACGCTGACGCAGGCGAAGAATCGGTGGCTAGCGGCAGAGTAAACAAAAACACCGAACCATGGTTGAGTTCGCTCTCGGCACGAATCGTGCCATCGTGGGCCAGCACGATATGCTTCGCGATCGCGAGCCCCAGCCCGGTGCCCCCAGATTCACGAGAGCGAGCTTTGTCCACGCGGTAAAAGCGCTCGAATAATCGCGGCAAGTGCTCGTACGGAATGCCGGGGCCGAAGTCGCGCACATAGAATTCAACTCCACGTTCGGAACGCCTCGCTCCCAGCACCAGCCGGCCACCCGATGCCGCATATTTGAGCGCGTTGTCGATAAGGTTCGAGAAAACCTGGTGGATGGCCTCGCGATCAGCGTCGACCAAATCCGGCGCCGAGTCCTCCACCTGCAAGTCGATGCCATGTGCCCGTGCCAGTTCACGGAAATTCTGCACCGCTTCCTGCAGAATCTCCGCCGCTGCCACCGGCTGAATGTCAAAACGTTGCTCCCGCGATTCTACTCGCGCCAGGGTCAGCAGATCTTCGGTCAGGCGAGACATGCGATGGGCATTCTTGCGAATAATTTCGAGAAACTCGCGAGAGTGGTTATTTTCCGGCGAACTGTCGAGCAAAGTTTCGGCATAGCCCTGAATGGAGGTCAACGGCGTTCGTAATTCGTGGGAAACGTTCGCAATGAAATCGCGGCGGGTTTTCTCAATCCGCTCAGTCTCGGTCAAGTCACGCAGAACGGCGACCGCGCCGCCGCCCGGCATGGGAGCGGCGGTCACGTCGAATGTGTGCGCAGGAATGATGGAAGTCGCTCGCGCAGTGATCACTTTGCGAGTCACGCTCGCCCCCAGCACTGCGCGCAGGAAATCAGGATCGCGCACCGTCTCAACGATCGGGACATTCAGTCGCGTCCGTCGCGGAACCAGGCTATCCATCCTCTGATTCGCCCACTGCACGCGCTCGTCGGGGCCAACCGCGATCACCGCGTCCTCCATGCTGTTCAGCAAGGTTTCAAGCTGGCGCTGGCTGGTTCGCAAGGCGGCGAAATTGTTTTCCACATGCCGCGCCGTCTTATCAAGCGCCGCGGCGAGTTGTCCAATTTCATCGCCCGAAGGCTCAGCGATCCGCGCAGTCAGTTCGCCGCTGGCGATCTTGTTGGCAAACTCCACAATCCGTTGCAGCCGCCGCGCCGTGAGCTGGGCCAACACTCCAGCCAGCACCAGCGCGAGCAGAAATGCGAGTGCCGAACCCGTCAGCAGCGTCTTACGAAGCGACGATGTGGCAGCTCCAAGATCGGATAATGAATCGGCCAAACGGGCTGCTCCGCCGGAAATCGGTGCGGCCACATAAAGGAATTCGATTCCCACGTTTCCGCTGGAGCGCGTGTCAGTTCCGACTTCTCCTTTCAAGGCCGCGGCGAACTCGGGCGTCTGCCCAAGATTCTCCATCACCGATGGGGCTGCTTCAGAGTCCGCCAGGACTTTGCCGGTTACATCGATGACTGTAGCCCGCGCGCCAGCCGCGTGGCTTACCTGCGAGACGAGGTCTTGAAGATTGTGTTCGCTGTCCGTATTTACCCGGTTCGCGAACATCAATGTCTTCTGTCTCAAGCTGCGGTCGATTTCCTGCCGCAGTGAGTTTTCCCAGGCGCGCCGCACTGAGAAATCAAGAGTCACGGTGGCCGCTACAATCACCAAGGCAAAGGCGGCCAGCAGCCGCAAGAAGAGCCGGCTTCTCACTTAGGTGCCTCGAAGCGATAGCCTGCCCCGCGCACCGTCTTCAAATAACGCGGGCTCTCGGGGTCGGGCTCGATCTTCTCGCGAATGCGCCGCACGTAAACATCCACCGAACGCGGCGTGACGTAAGCTGTGTCCCGCCAGACCGAATCAAGAAGCTGATCGCGGGTAAACACACGCCCGATGTGTCGCGCAAAATAATCCAACAGGCGGAATTCCGTGGCCGTCGTCCCCACCAGTTGACCGCGTACCGAAAGCGTCATCGCACTCGGATCGATTTCAATCTCTCCTACTTTTAACGGCGACTGCGAGAGCGGGCGCTCGAAACGGCGCAGAACGGCTTTCACTCTCGCCACCAGTTCGCGCGGGCTGAAGGGCTTCGGAATATAATCATCCGCGCCGAGTTCGAGGCCCAGAATGCGATCGGCTTCGCCGCTTTTCGCCGTGAGAAAAATCACCGGAGTCGACGCCAGCAATGGAGTTTGCCGAATTTGACGGCAGAGCTCGAGCCCATCCCTTCCCGGTACCATAATGTCGAGAATGAAAAGGGTGGGCCTCTGCCGTTCCGATTCCATGACCACGGTGTTGCCCGTCGCAAATACTTTGACCACGAATCCCGCGCCCTCCAGGTGATGGCGCACCAGCCGAGAGATATCGGGATCGTCTTCAACCACAAAGATGCTTGGTTTCACACGGGTATTGTAGCCGGGCTGTCACAATATTGCCCCGATTGTAACCAGATTGAAACATTTGAGTGTAGAACGGGCACTTCTGTCCGCGGCCGATGCGGGATGCGGCGCCTAGGTCTGGACGAACATGTTCCCGTCTCTATCCAGCCAAAATTTCGCGCGAGGAGGCACAACCGTCGTCGCGCTGTATTCCGTGATTATTGCCGGACCCGAATACTTCCGGCCGGGCTGCAGTGAATTCCGATCGTAGGTTGCGGTTCGAATTTTCACGCCCGCGAAAAAGACCGACCTCGATTCACGATCGCCACTGCTCTGCGCGGGGCTCACGCGGGACCTGCTCAGGCTCGGCTGCGGAGATTTCACAATCGCCCGCAGGCGCAGCGTGACCAACTCAATGTCGCGGGCCGGATAGCTGTAGCCATAATGGCGCTCGTGCTCGCGACAAAACGCTGCGATCAGCCTGCGAGTAAAGGGAACGTTGAGTTCATACCCTTGGCCCCGGTAACGAACGTCCACACTAAGCTGATACCGGATGCTGCTCTTCCAGCCCTCACTTCGAAAATCTTGCTCTGCTTTGCGGCGCAATTTGCTGAATTCGTCGTTCAGCCGTCTCAACGGAAGTTCATCCAAAGTCCGCAAGAGCACGGTCCGCGAATAGTCCTTCACCACATCGCTGACCAGAATGCCGAAGGCGGACAGAGCCCCCGGCCGCGCAGGCACAATCACTCGCGGGATATGCAAACTCGCAGCCAATTCGCAGGCGTGCAGTCCGCCTGCTCCGCCGAATGCGAGCAGGACATACTCTCGAGGATCGTAGCCCCGCTCAATCGACACCACGCGAATGGCTTTCTCCATGGTTGCGTTCACTACCCGAATGATGCCTGCGGCAAACTGTTCGAGCGAAAGTTTAGAGCGCCGCTGCTTTAGCCATGCGGATACCACTCGGCGCGTGCGTTCCAGATCGAGTGTGAAATCGCCGCCAAGAAAACGATGCGGCTGCAAACGCCCCAATATCAGATTCGCATCCGTGACTGTCGGCTGAGTTCCACGACCATAGCAAATGGGACCCGGATCAGCACCAGCGGACTCGGGCCCCACGCGCAGCGCCCCCGCTGCATCGAATCGCGCGATAGAACCTCCGCCGGCGCCCACTGTTTGAATGTCGAGCATGGGTACACCAACCGGCAGGCCTGCAATCTCGGCTTGATTGCCTCCGCGTACTTCTCCGTCCACCAACGCAACGTCGGTCGAGGTGCCGCCCATATCGAACGAAATAATTCGTTCGCATCCGCTGCGGCGCGCCATAGCCAAAGCTCCCACGACTCCTCCCGCGGGACCAGACAGCACAGTTCGCACAGGTTCGCGAACGGCGGAACCCAGCGCCGTAATTCCGCCGCTGGATTGCATCACAAAAATCCGGGCACTCGCATCACGACGCATTCCGCTCCGTGCCCGCACACGAGCATCAAGGCTTTCCAGGTATCGCTCCATTACCGGCTGCAGATACGCATTCACCACGACCGTACTCGCGCGTTCATATTCGCGAAACTCAGGCAGAATCTCATGGGAAATCGAAAGCGGCGCGCCCAGGTCTTGCAACCTGGCCGCGACCGAAGCCTCGTTCCTGGGATTGGCAAACGAAAACAGCAATGAGATCGCAATCGCCTCCGGCTTTCTCGCGAGCACCTTGTTTTTTAAGTCACGCAGATGCGCTAGCGAAGGCGCAAGCAGAACTTCTCCATCACTGCTCACACGTTCAGCCACCCCAAAACGCAGATCCGTCGCGACCAGCGGTTCAACCCGGTCGAAGAAAAAATCGTACAGTTTGGGACGCGCCTGCCGCCCGATCTCGATCACGTCCTCGAAGCCAGCGGTTGTGACCAACGCCACGCGCGCTCCCTTCCGCTGTAATAATGTGTTCGTGCCGACGGTAGTGCCGTGAAGCAGGATCAACGAGTCACGGCTGCCGATCTTTTCCAGCGCTTCCGCGATGGCTCGCGAAGGATCGTCAGGCGTCGAAAAAACTTTCAGCATTCGGATGCGGCCGCGCTCCACCCACACACAGTCAGTAAACGTGCCGCCAGTGTCGATGGCGATGCGGAGCGGCTGAGTTCGAGAGCGGCGTGCCATGCAATTCAAAACTGGGACGCTAGGTTACCATTTTTGAGATCGGCTTATGCCGGCAGAACACATAATCGCAAGGAGCTTCCCATGAGATACGGCTTTCTAGTCGAGACCTATGCCACCGAACGAATCAAAGTCATCAGCGTGTGGAGCGAGTTCCGCGACGACGATCTTCCGGTCCGTCCGCACCCCAACGACCCGCGAGGACGCAGTGTTCATGAGCAGATGGTGCATCAGTGCGTAAGCGAAGACTTGTGGTTCCGGACCATGCTTGGAATCGACGTCGACGCGCCGCCATTGCCCAAGCAGGAAACCCGGCTGCAATTCATGAAACAGTACGCAGAGGACAGCGGCAAACGACTGGTGCAACTGGAAACGAAGGACGAGGCTTGGTGGGAAGACACTACCAACTTTTTCTCGGTGCACCGTTCCCGAGCGTGGGTCATGACTCGGCGGATCGCCCACACCTCCCATCATCGCGGACAACTCATGGCCATGCTTCGCATGTTGGGACACGATTTGCACAGTAACTACGGCCCCACAGCAGATACCGGCGGCCTCATGCAAAATCACGCACCAACAATTTACGCCTATGCCACACTGGAAGAGCTGCTCAAAAGCGAAGCAACTGGAGGCTCAAAAACTGCGCTACCAGGTTCTGGCGGCAAACCTGTGACCGAGCGCCCTGCTTAGAATCTCGCTAGCTCTAGGTCGAAAACGCCAAGGAAAGCAGCGTTTTCTGTTCCATCTCGTGCGCCTTGGCCGACCCCGTCGACGGGCTGGCACTGGCCGAGCGTTTTACCGAAAGCACATGCCGTTCCCCGGCGAGGTGGCGCAGTCGTGGCAACACGTAGGGCATCGCGCCCATATTCGCAGGTTCTTCCTGCACCCAGACGATGTCGCGCGCGCTCGCATGCCGCTCCAGTTCCTTGCTCAGTTCCTCCTCGGGGAAAGGGTACATTTGCTCGAGGAAGACAATCGCCGTCGAATCGTCTTTTCTTTTCTTGCGCTCATCGCGCAACTCGTGACCGATCTTTCCCGTACAGAGCAGCACTCGCGTAGCGTGGCTGACTTCCGTATCCGGCAACACATTCAGGAAGTGCGGATGCGCAAAATCCTCGATCGGTGATGACGCATCCGGATGCCGCAGCATGCTCTTGGGAGTGAAGACGATCAGCGGCTTGCGCCACTTCCGCAATGCCTGCCGGCGCAGCAAATGAAAATATTGCGCCGCATTCGAAGGCTGGCAGATCTGAAAATTGTCTCGTGCCGCGAGCTGCAGAAAGCGCTCGATACGCGCACTGGAATGCTCAGGTCCTTGTCCTTCGTAGCCGTGCGGCAGCAATAAAACCACTCCTGAAAGCAACTTCCATTTATCCTCGCCCGCGCTGATGAACTGATCGATCACGGCCTGCGCCACATTCGCGAAGTCTCCGAACTGCGCCTCCCACAAAACCAGCGCTTCCGGATAATCGCGGCTGTAGCCGTATTCAAACCCCAGCACGCCGGCCTCAGACAGCGTAGAGTTGTAAATCTCGCAGCGCGCCTGATCTGCAGAAATATGCTGCAGCGGCATATATTCCTGCTCGTTCTCAATATCCAGCAGCACCGAATGCCGCTGATTGAATGTGCCGCGCCGGCTATCTTGTCCGCTCAACCGCACCGGCACGCCAGCTTTCACCAGACTGCCGAAGGCCATCGCTTCGGCCATGCCATAATCCACAACACGCTTCCCCGTCCCCATCTCGGCGCGTTGTTCAAGCAGCTTCTTAACTTTGGGATGGATGTGAAAGTCCGCCGGGTACGTCGTTAACGGCTCTGCGATTTCGTGCAGCGCTTCCGCTGCAAGTCCGGTTTCAACTTCATACTCCGGCTTGTACCGCCCACCAATGTACTGATCCCAATAACTTGGCAGATCGCGGAGCGTTGGCTTCTTGGTAAGCGAGCTCGCCCTTTTCTGCTCAGCTTCGAATTCGGCTCGAATGGCTTGCACTTGCGTCTGCGCGTCCTCAACGCCAATGTCCTCGGCATAAATTTCCCATAGCGGCGGATGTTCTTTGATCGCCTTATAAAGTAAAGGCTGAGTGATCGTCGGATCATCCACTTCGCTGTGCCCATGCCGCCGGTAGCCCATCAAATCCACCACCACATCCGTGCCGAAAGCGTAGCGATAATCAAGGGCGATGCGTCCCACGCGGATCACCGCGTCCACATCTTCGCCATTCACGTGAAAGATAGGGATAGACTGGCGTCGCGCCAGCTGCGCCGAAAATCGCGACGAATGCGATTCGCGGGGCACGGTGGTGAAGCCGATCAGATTATTGGCGATGATGTGTATCGTTCCGCCCACGGTGTAGCCGGGCAGATCGGCAAAGTTCAAGGTCTCGGCAACAATTCCTTGTCCCGCGAAAGCAGCATCGCCGTGAACCAGCAACGGCAGATATTTCTTTCGCCCCACTTCGCCCACCCGATCATGCTTGGCACGAGTGCGCCCAATCGTGACCGGGTCAACCGCTTCCAAATGGCTGGGATTCGAAACCAGGTGAATATGAACCTTGGCGCCGCTGCGGGTCACGTACTCCCCGGTCGCGCCCATGTGATATTTCACGTCGCCGCTGCCCAGCACGCTGCGCGGATCGACATCTTCAAATCCAGCAAAAACTTCTTCCGGAGCGCGCTTGGCAACGTGCACAATTACATTCAGCCGCCCGCGATGGCTCATCCCCATCACCAGTTCCCCCGCGCCTTGTTGCCCAGCCGCATCGAGAATTTCGTCCATCAACGGAATCAGCGCAGTGACACCTTCGAGCGAAAAGCGCTTGTTGCCCAAATAGCGTTGCTGCAATACCTGCTCGAACAGCTCCGCCCGAATCAGAAGTTCAAGCGCTCTTTGCTGATCCACGGCCGGTTGCGTGCCTTCCAGCCGCTCCTGAATCCAACGTCGCCGCGCAGGATCGGTAATGTGCATGAACTCCGCCCCGACCGTGCCGCAATAAACGCGTCGCGCCTCTTGGGCGAACTCGCCCTCAGTCGGCAGATCAGAATGAGGCACGGAGCGGATAAAGCCGAGAGGATCCAAATCGGCTTCCAAATATCCCCAACGGCGGTAAGCATCGAACACGCGTTCGCGTTCGCCGTTAGGTGGGTCCAATACTGCGGTAGAGGAAGTTTGCGTACCAGTCTTCATTCGGGCCATATGGATGCTACTAGAATAACTAGAATAATGGATGAGCGGCACATCGCGTCAGATTCGGCCCTATTGAATTCCAGTAGTGCGAACGCTCCTGTCCGCCGCCGTTGATCTTGATGTTTAATCGGATGGAATGGGAGAACGCCTTCAACCGGGCCCCATGCGGAGCCGACAAATGAACACTTTTAAGCCTACGTTGTGAGGAATTCCTTTCTACGCGAATTCCTACTGCCCTGCGCGGAGCCGCTGTTCGACATTGAGTGTGCTCGACCAAGCGTTCGCGCCCGGTGTCTCGCACCGTGAACCCGGCGGGATGTCGGTTCGTGAGGCTGTCTCTATAGCGTTGATAGTTAGCGTTGATAGTTGTGCTCGTCGGTTGTTGTTGCCCAAACAGTATGTTGCTTCTCGGGCTCGGAGTGATGTGGATCTTCGATATTTCCTCCACCGCTGAGGGATGCCGCTTGAACATTACCAAGCGGGCAGAGATGTAGAATCCTGTATTCCGCTTCGCTGCTCGCTCTGTGCTCGGGTACCACCGCACACTGGATACCTACCTGCAGAATGCCTGCCGGGAGTTTGAAGAGAGTTCACTCCCACCGGATCGGACGGCATCGGCTCGATGAGCCTGGACTTTACCTGAATTTTACAAATTACGGCCATTTCCCGATTGCACGAAGCCAATTTTGTAGTAACATTTACGCCATCAACACCTGCCAAGCGGCAGTGTGGGATAAAAATGTGACGCCTCCCGCGCCACCACTTTCCGTCCTCGGAGGTTTGCGTGGAAAATCGGGCCCTGGGTAATTCCTCGACAGATGTACGCGGTTCTCAATCTTCTGTAGCCCATCGCGAAGGGCGCGGTGCGTGGGTTCTGACTGCATACGGCATTTCTGGCTTGGCGCTGTTTGGAATACTGCTGTATTACTTTTCGAGCTACGTGACTCATTAGAGCTGGAAGACTCCCAGAGTCTTCGCGACGCCGCTAGTTGTGGAAACTCCGGCAGTTTGATTCGCGCTCGCGTGTGCCTCGTTGTGCGCGTAGCGGTTAGTGTCTCCCGATAACTGTTCGCCGCTTCCGTTCTTCACCCATCGCCCTCCGCAACCTCGCTGTCGAACATGCTACAATGAGCCGCACTTAAACGATTCTTAGAGCATTACACCCAGCGTTATCCCGCAACCTTTTTTAAAGGCGGAGCCAGCACCCGTGGCCCAGGATTCCTTGAACAGCACGCCGATTACGTATGCCGACGCCGGGGTCGATATCGACCGCGCCAACCGCACCAAGAAGCGGATCAAGTATCTTGCTCACAAAACCTTCACTCGGGGGGTACTCAGCGAGATCGGCGGGTTCGGGGGCTTGTTCGCGATTGACAAGACCAAGTATCTCGATCCGGTTCTGGTCTCCAGCGTGGACGGGGTTGGCACCAAGCTGAAAGTCGCATTCGAGATGAAGGTGCATCACACCATCGGCGCGGATCTGGTGAACCACTGTGTGAATGACATCGCGGTGCAGGGCGCGACTCCGCTCTTCTTCATGGATTATCTCGCGACCGGCAAGCTCGAACCGGAAGTCGCGGAGAAGGTGATTGAAGGTCTGGCGGAAGCCTGCAAGCACAACGGCTGTGCCCTGATTGGCGGCGAAACGGCGGAGATGCCGGGCTTCTATCCCGAAGGCGAATACGATCTGGCTGGATTCATCGTCGGCGTGGTTGAGCGCGAACGCATCATCACGGGAAAGAAGGTCGAGGTTGGCGATGTGATTCTGGGTTTGGCCTCGAATGGCCTGCACACCAACGGCTACGCGCTCGCCCGCAAGCTGCTGTTTGAAGTTGGCCATTACACGCCCGAGTCTTACGTCAACGAACTCAAAGGCAAAGTCGGCAACGAACTGATGAAGACACACAAAAGCTACTGGCCGGCGGTGAAGCGTCTGCTGGCGGACGGCGAATGCGTATCGGCGATGGCTCATATCACGGGCGGCGGCATCACAGAAAATCTTCCTCGTGTGCTTCCCCGAGGTGTTGCGGCCGTGATTGAGATCAATTCCTGGCCGGTGCCGCCGATTTTCGAGCACCTGCAACAACTCGGCAGCGTGCCGCGCGACGAGATGCTCCGTACTTTCAACATGGGATTGGGAATGTTGCTGGTGGTTCCATCCAAGAAGTTCAAGAAGGCTCAGACTCTGCTGGAGCGTGCGGGAGAAAAAGCGTTTACTGTAGGAAGGATTGTTAAGGGTGACCGGAAGGTGATGTACACGTAAACCACTCACCACAGAGGCGCGGAGAAACTTTTTCGTACTGTCACTCTCAACGGTCCTGTTACTTTCTATCGCTTGAGCAGATCTACTGGCTCTCTAACATCCTTTACCCTCATATGCTTTGCCAGCGGCGGGTACTTCCGGGCCACGGCTTGATACATCGCATAGGCCACGTTGCGATACGAGAAATGTCCTGCGGGACCGGTACGCAACTCAGAGATGTAGGCAACCTCGGCGAAATCCATCTTGAACAACGTCCGCTTGCGGAATGCTAGTGGAATCGCGTACTGGGCATTTTCTTTCGCTTCTGCTCCGGGTCGGTCGGCCAGTTGTTCAGCAGCTTCAGCCGTCCGCTTCATTACGGCATCGTAACTCGCTCGGGCTCCTGCGGCGCTGACTTCGTCCGGGATGTCGTAGCCGTGCTTCGTGGTCAATTCCTGCCCAATTTGGATGCATCGACGGTGCCGGTGCATGTCGCGAAAGCCGCCGACGTCCATCAGGATGTCGAAGCGGAACTGTTGTCCGGCGCAGAACGCGCGCAGCATTTCGTCATGTTTGCCGCGATGCCGTAAGCCCAGGTCAATGATCTCGCGGCGAATGTGTTCTCCGGCTCCCTGGATCGCTTGCCGGATCTGTCGATAGGGATAATGGCTGTGTTCGTAAATCAGGGTGGTAGCAAGCTCTACTTCGAGCGGTTCTTCGTCGAGCAGATCGACCGTGGGCGCCGATGCGATTTCTAAATTTCCCAACAACTCCGCCGCGACTTGGCGCAGTTCACGACGGGTCTCAATCTCATAGGAATTTGGATCGGCATATTTCACCAGCGTCGGAGCCACGCGCACTTCGCGCAATAACTCTTGCGCTGCCCGATCTCCAAGCTCGGGAGAAACCGCCCGGATCTGCTCCACCAGTTCATGCAACGACGTATAGCTGGCGTTGTATGCTGGAGAGACTGCCGCGCGCTTCAACAACTCACCTAGATATCGAACTTCCTTGTGCGTATGCGATAGCAGGCGCGAAACTTGAGTTTCAAGCGTGCGTGCATTGACGATTTCTCCCAGCGACGTATTGGTCGAAAGCGGCAGCAAGTAACGTGAGATGTCGAAAGCTCGCGCCTTCAAAGTTCGCTCGTAAGCTTCCTGCTTCATGTCCGTTGGCTTAGGCGTGATTTCGAGCAAGTAGCGGAAGGTGCGCTCCGAAAGCGATTCGTACTCCGCGAACAGATTCTCGATTGTCTCTCGATATAAAGCGCGGGCCTGTTGGTCGTCGCGGAAGTCCGGAGTGAAGTAACCGCTCTTTTTGAAATCCTGATAGCGTGTGGAACGTTCCTGACCGTCCCAGCGTTGCTCGTCGGCCACGGCAATCGCGGCCAGAATCGAAAGTCGCTCGATAGCCAGCGCGACGTGGGCCAAATCCGCAATCGACCGGTGTCCGTACTGGAAGTAGAAGGTGTTGAGAAACTTTTCGGCCTTCTGCTGGCTGATCTCCTTGAGCGACTCCTTCATGGACAGAGAGGAGCGCGAGTACTTGGCCATGGCATAGGCCTGCACTTCAGGCTCAACGCCGTAGACTGCATAAACTTCTACTGAGGGAGCATCCGGAGATGCGTGATTTCCATTGGTCGAGGGCGGGTTGTTAACCTCGGGCATGCTGATTGCTTTCCTCGTGCGTTGAAGAGACTAAATCTTAACCGATTTCGGGGTGGGCGATAACGCTTAACGCGGGACGAGATCGAAGTTTGATACATAACAACAGGAAACATCGCATTTATCAGGCAATCCAGCAAATCCGCGATAGGTACCATTAAGGACCCCAGCGAAAGGGATGTATCTTTTCTTCCAGGTAGCGAATCAAATAAAGAAGTTATCCCTATCATTCATGCAGCGAACTTTTCTTAAAGTCTTGTGTTTGTGCTTCTTATTGACTGGATTTGTGACAGCGCAGGCTCCGCTGCTTGCCAAACCCGGCGGCGATGCCGACTGGCTGTCAGCCGTCTCGTCCCTTGAAGCACCGTCGTTTGATGACCAGGCTCCGGTTGCTGTCCCCGTTATCCAGCAAGTCCCAGTGGCCCTGGCTGCGACGGCAGTTCTGCCGCGTATGGCTCCCGAGCTTGCCCTTCAAGTTTGTCGCGGGCGTTCCGTGATACAGGCGGAGCAACTGGCAGCTTACTCAGCCACGACCCTGATCCGCGCTCAACTTCTCGACACTTCCCAGTACGGCGAATACGAAGTGCAACAGCACTACTTGGCTCCGCGCACGCTCGCGTTCAAGGCGGTGCGATTCACCGGCGATAGCTTCGTGAAGACGAATGTCATCACCCGGCTGCTGCAGTCCGAAGTGGATCATCTGCAAAAGGACGACCCTGCGCTCAACGCGATCAGCCCTGCGAATTACAAATTCTCGTATAAGGGAACCAACGAATTGCAAGGCCGCATGGTGCACGTATACCAGGTAAAGCCACGTGAGAAACGTGTTGGCTTGTTCAAGGGGCGAATCTACGTCGACGTTTACACCGGAAGCCTGGTTCGAGCCGAGGGCAGGCCCGTGAAATCGCCTTCGATCTTCATCAAGAAGGTCGATTTCGTGCAGGATTACGCGGACATCGGTCCGTTCACCTTGCCGGTGCATGTCCACTCGGAAGCCACAGCTCGAATCGTCGGTCGCGCGATCGTGGATGTCTATCAGCGCGACTACCAGCCCGTTGCCAATTCTGCGACTACGACCGCAATAACGGCGGAACGGGTTCCTGCTCTGTAGTACTCCGCGTTCGTCTTGCACTGCCCGCGGAGTTACACTACCGAGGCGCGATCAAACGACGCCTCGCCATGAGCGAATCGAGCACCCATAAGCGTCCCATCATCTGTGTGGTCATCAGGCCGAAGACTGAAGATGATCGTCCGAGTCTTCAACAAGCGCTTAGCGAGCTTACTCGACAAGACCCTACTATCAGGATCGAAACGGAATCTCCAAACGGGCAGGCGACCGTTGCCGGTATGGGCGAGTCGCACTTGGAAGTAATCTGCGACCGCATCGTCCGTGAATATAAAATCCAGATCGAGATTGGAAAGCCCACGGTCATTTACCTGGAGACCATCCGCAAGCAGTCCGAAGCCGAAGGGAAATATGTTCGCGCTGTTTCCGGCCATTGCGTATACGGCCACGTGAAGCTGAGGCTGGAGCCTCTGGAACCAGAAGGTGACTATCAATTCGTCGATGAAAGTCCGGAGGGCACCGTTCCACGGAAATTCCTCGAAGCCATTAATTCGGGTATTCAACAAGGCATGGAAGGTGGAGTTTTAGCGGGCTGCGAGATGATTGGCGTGCGCGCTATTTTTTACGACGGAAGCTACCATGTAGAGGACTCGAACGAAATGGCTTTCAAGATAGCTGCTTCTATGGCCTTCAAGGAAGCCGCCCGCAAGGCAAACCCAGTCATTTTGGAACCGTTCATGTTGATTGAAGTGGTCACGCCTGAGGACCTTGCGGTCGTCATTGTGGGAGACTTGAGCTTCCGTCGCGGCCGGATTGGAGGCATGGAGGCTCGCGCCGGCTCGCTGGTGATCAGCGCCCTCGTGCCTCTGGCTGAATTGATCGGCTATGCGACGCACATGCGTTCGAGCACTCAAGGGCGAGCCAGTTATTCGATGACCTTTGCTCGCTATGAGGAGGCTCCTCACGTTGGCGATTCTGGCGCCGAGGAAACCGGTGTTGTGGCCAATAGACCCAAAGGTCCAACTGCGGGGAGGGGCCATGCCGCTGCCAAGCCGGATTCAGAATAGGCTGTAATCGCGAATTTAGTGTTCCACTCCTCCGCAGCGCGCCACGACTCCCCATCTACCGCTATAATTCGGGTTCAATCAGTAAGGAGAAATCATGACCCTTTCAGGTCGGGTCGCGCTCGTCACGGGTGCGTCCCAGGGCATTGGCCGTGCTTGTGCTCTTAAGCTCGCGGCATCAGGCGCGACCGTGGCAGTGGCAGCTCGCAATCAGGAAAAGCTGAACGAACTGGTGCGAGAGATCGAGGCCGCGGGTGGGAAGGCGTCTGCGTTCCGGCTTGATGTAGCCGACGAAGAGCAAGTCAAAACCGCATTCAAGGCTGCCCTCGGACAACTCGGTAAAGTCGACATTCTCATAAACAATGCCGGCATCACACGCGATCAACTGGTTATGCGCATGAAGCGCGCCGATTGGGACTCCGTTCTCAACACCAACCTAACATCCGCGTATCTTTGTATTCAGCAGGTGATCGGTTCGATGCTCAAGCAGCGCTGGGGCCGGATCATCAACATAACGTCGGTCTTCGGTCAGATGGGCCAGGCCGGACAAGCAAACTATGCCGCGTCGAAAGCGGGACTGATTGGATTGACCATGGCCATCGCCCGCGAAGTCGGGTCGCGCAACATAACTTGCAACGCCGTCGCGCCCGGCTTCATCGAAACCGCCATGACCTCGGGATTCACCGATGACTTCAAACAGAACGCATTGAAAATGATTCCTCTGGGACGAATCGGGACTCCCGACGACGTGGCGAACTCAGTTGCGTTTCTCGCCTCGGACGAAGCTTCCTATATCACTGGACATGTTCTAGCCGTGAACGGCGGCATGCTCATGGGGTGACCAGTCCAATTTCAGGGCTAGTATTTGCGCAGGCGGAATCTTCTGCGCAGATCGCGCAGGTACGCGGGTTTTTCCAGGAGTACGAGCAATCGCTCGGTGTGAACCTCTGCTTCCAGAACTTTGAGCAAGAGCTTGCCGAACTTCCCGGTCATTACGCCCCACCCGACGGCCGTTTGTTGCTGGCGGAGTATGAAGGACAGTCGGCGGGATGCGTCGCCCTCCACAGATGGGATGCCGACATCTGCGAGATGAAGCGGCTGTACTTGCGTCCGTCATTTCGCGGAAAAAGACTGGGCCGCGCCATGGCAGAAAAGATCATTGCCGAAGCCCGCACGATTGGCTATCAGCGCATGCGTCTCGATACAATCGAGCCGATCATGAAAGATGCGGTGGAAATGTATCGAAAACTGGGCTTTCGAGAGATCGCCCCGTATCGCCCCAATCCGATCGCTGGGGCGATGTACATGGAACTGCAATTGTAGTTTTGACGAGCCATTGCCGTTGCGGAGGATTTGCCGTGAAATTCTTCTCTTTGACCATCAGTTTGTTTCTTGCCCTCGGTGCTTTTGCCGCTACCCCTAAGAACGTTTCCTATAAGAGTGGTGACGACACCGTCCAAGCAATAATTTACACGCCTGAAGGGACGGGACCGTTTCCGGGCATTCTGGTCATCCACGAATATTGGGGACTTAACGACTGGGTCAAGGAGCAGGCTTCGAAGCTGTCCGATCTGGGTTACGTTGCGTTGGCTATCGATCTCTACCGCGGCAAAGTCGCGACCACGCCCGACGAGGCTCACGAAATCATGCGTGGTGTTCCTGATGACCGGGCGGCGCGCGATTTGCACGCGGCTTTCGAATTTCTGAAATCGCAGCCTAATGTAAACAAAGATCGAATTGCATCCATCGGCTGGTGCATGGGCGGCGGTTACTCATTCGATGTAGCGTTGCAGGAGCCAACCCTGACGGCGGACGTGATTAATTACGGCCGCCTGGCAAGCGATCCCGCGTCGCTCAAGAAAATCAATGCTTCGATCCTGGGAATTTTCGGCGGACAAGACCGCGGCATCACGGTCGACGATGTGAAGAAGTTTGAGCAAGCAATGAAGCAACTGGGCAAGAAAGTCGAAATTGTGATCTATCCGAATGCATGCCACGCCTTCGAAAATCCCAACAACAAGGCTGGATACCGCGCGGACGATGCCGCAGACGCCTGGAAGCGAACCGTCAACTTCCTGGCTCAAACGCTGGGAAAGTAATCAGCAACCACCCGGTGCGTACGATCGCAGCTTACACATCATGCGTGGCATAAGTTGCCTTTGGAAAGAGATGTTCTTGTTCTTCGTGGTTCATGGCTTGCTTCCTGTTCTGCTATCATTTTTTCTGCCGCTTTTATGTAACGCAGTATGGACGACGAAATACCCAGCATTCGCGTTCCCACGGAGGAATTCATGGACGAAGTATCAACCAGCACCGCCGGTTCACGCCGTAATGAAGACATCGCCCTCGACCTTATGAAATTTGTCGCCATGACCACCGGCTACGGCCGGACCAGTTCGTCGGGTGTCGGCTTCCAGGGCTCAGGAGCAGCGTCAAAGCCGGAGGACTATGCCAATCATCTGCTCGAACTCTATGGGAGATGTCTGGAGGCGGTGCAGCGAAAGAAATAGCGCGTGGAACTTCATGGCAAGCGACGCCGAACCCGACGGAGTGAAATTTCGACCGTGGTTCTGATCAACCGTTTACTCAAATAAAACAAGCCGCAGCTTCAAGCAGCGGCTTAATGTTAAGTCAGAGTTCTCTTACTTCGTTTTCAGCGACGGCGACGCGCTGACTTCTTGCTGGCCTTTTTCTTTGCCTTCTTTGCCGGTTTTTTCTTGGCGGCCTTGCGGGCGGGCTTTTTCTTGGCTGCTTTCTTCTTGGCGGCCTTCTTGGGGGCTTTCTTCTTCGCCGCCTTTTTCTTCGGCGCTGCTTTTTTAGGGGCAGCCTTTTTTGCGGGAGGTTTCGACGCGCCTCCACCGCCTCCTCCGACAGGCACTGCCGGCGTCGGCATAGGCATTTCCGCTCCCACTTCTGAATCGCTTACACCCGGCAGTTCTGCTTCCTCTTCTTCCTCTTCTTCTTCGTAATCTTCTTCCAGCGACTCGCCATAGGCGCCGCTGTCGCCAAACTCATCCATTTCGTCGTCTCGTAAATAGAGGGTTTCGTGAACGTTCATTTCTCCTCCTGAATTTTCTGCTCGCACTACATGCGTCAAGAATTAAAAAGACACCGAAAGTTGTTACCAGACTGAATGGGCCGCGATTATAGCACAGTAGTTTTTCGCAATGCAGTGACGAAAACTATCTGCTTCCCACCTGCCCCATGCATATTACACCGAAGTTGAATTCCTGTTTCCAGTTGTCTACCCGCCGTGCAAAAAAAACGTGCATTGCGAGTTGAGATTCGAAAGCGGAATGCTGCCAGAGATTGGATGCAACGGAACTATCTGCTGGGAGTGCCGATAACCAGAACCATACCCGGCCTCAGGTTGGCCAGGTTCCCGTTGTTTTCCTTCAAGTCGTCGACGCTGACGTTGTGAGACTTGGCGATCGAAGAGAGGGTTTCGCCCGGTTGCACTTTATGATGCACGACCTTGTTTGAAGCGTTCGCCTGTAACCTATTCTTGGATTTCGACTTAGGAGCAGCGGCGCGATGGCTCTCCGTGGCGTCAGGTGCGATCGGCAGATGCACATACAAAACGCGCCGTCCCCGCAGGCTGTCACTCTTGAGATGATTCCACCGGCGAACCATTGCCGGCGGAACGCCGAAATTGTCGGCCACGGTTTCGACCGTGTCCCCCTTGCGAACCTTGTACGCGGTAGCGCGGTGCGAATAGCTGGCCATCTCGTCGGCGGAATGTTTGCCCGGAGCAACTGGAATAATAAGTTCGCTTTCAGCCTGAAGACTCTCATCACCGTCAAGGTTGTTCGCCTGAACGATAGCCCGCGGGCTGGTATGAAAAGCGCGAGCGACCGAGGACAACGTGTCTCCCGCTGCAACCTTGTGATAGCGCCACCACACTCGCATGTCCGGTGGAATAGCGGCAATCGCCGTGAGGTAGCGATCCTTCGTCCCAGCCGGCAGATGCAATTCAAACTCGCGGTCCTTTGGCGTGGTCAAGCGCAACAAGCTTGGATTGAGATCCTGCAGCGTGCTTGCGGATACGTCGACACACTCCGCAACTAAGCGGAGATCCACGGGATAGTCGATCTTGACCGCATCGTACGGCACCGGCTTCTCCGTGACCACCTTGTCCAGCCCGTACTGCGCCGGATTCTTGGCCATAATAGTTACGGCTAGAATGATGGGTACGTAGTTTCGGGTTTCCTTGGGCAACACATTGCGCTTGTAGAGCTGCCAGTAGTCCGCGTATCCAGTGCGCTTGACCGCGTTCTGCACCGTGCCTGGTCCCGAGTTGTAGGCGGCCATGGCTAAATACCAGTCGCCGAACTCGTTGTACAGATCTCTTAAATGACGCGCCGCCGCTCGCGTAGATTTTTCGGGATCCTGACGGTCGTCGACCCACCAGTCGCGTTCCAGGCCGTATCCGGTCGCACGGCTGGCCATGAATTGCCACATCCCCCGAGCGCCGGCGCGAGAAAGAGCCAGTGGATGGAATCCCGATTCGGCCTGGGCCAGATAGATCAAGTCCTGAGGAACACCTTCTTCCTTCAGAACCCTGCGAATCATTTCGTCATACTGCCCGCTCCGGGCAAGGGCTCGCTCCAGTGTTCCGCGCCCACGCGTGGAAAAGTAACTGATGTAGCCGGCTACAGGGTCCGTCATCATCAGAGGCAGATCCGAATGGGTAGCTTTGACCTCAGCCTCGGCCTTTGCTTTGAGATTCGGGTCAACCGGGAACGTGACCTCGTTGGCTTCGTCGATCGGCGCTGGCTCCGACTTCTGCTCGGTAAACCCGTCGCCTTCTTGCAGGGCTTGCAGCTCGAAGCCGTTTATGCCATCCAGGACGCGGTCAAATTCCTGCTCCAAGCGCTCGTCAGAGCGCAAGTCCAACGAACTCCCGAACAAAAGGTTGAAGGCGCGATCGAAATTCTCTTTGGCAGCTTCGAGGTGCCCAGCTTTATAGTTGTCCTGCCCGAGCTGGTATTCGTTTTCAACCTGCGCAATCAATTGAGCGACGGGATCAGGCTTAACCTCAAGCTGAGTCTGTACAGCGGGAGTGGTTTGAGTATCTGGAACGGCTTGAGGAGCTGGCGCAGGAGCTGCGCTCAAAGCTGGCGCGGTGGCAGTCCCAGGAGGCAAGAGCGTTGCCTGTCGCTGCGCCGTCTGACACGCCAGGCTGCCCAAAACCAGGGCAAACACCGGCGCGATCAGAACATAGATTTTAAAAATCCTCATGTTTATCTACAACTTACAACGATCAACCCTAGCGTAACGCACTTCATGCTACTACCCATGATTTGATGGGTCAATCCGCAAGCGAGTTGGTCTGGGTTACTTTAGGAACCGGCGGGAATATTACTTCAGCGACCCCAGCCGCTGCAACCACTGTGTGACGGGATGGTCGTTTTATGGGACGGCTTCTTAGGGGAACACAGAGTGCCTGGAAAATTCAGCTATGACTGCGGAAGCTTCGGCTGGTCTGATGAATCTCCTCCGGCACGATACGAATCGAACTCAAACATGAAAGCCATCCAAGTCAAGCAATGCGGGGGGCCGGACGTTCTGCAGCTTGTGGATTTGCCCGTCCCGCAGCCCAAACCCAACGAAGCGGTGGTGAAAGTCGCGGCTTCGGGTGTGAACTTTATTGATATTTATCAATGCGAGGGCAGATACAAAGTCCCGCTGCCGTTCGTGCTCGGGCAGGAGGGCGCAGGAACAATCACAGCGGTCGGTTCAGATGTGAAATCGTTGAAAGCGGGAGACCGCGTGGCCTGGAGCAGCATCCTGGGTTCTTACGCGGAGTACGCCGCCGTCCCCGCTGAACGGCTGGTGCAAATTCCGCAAGCCGTAAGCGATCAGCAAGCAGCTGCCACCATGCTGCAAGGTATGACGGCGCATTATTTGGCGTACGACACTTTTCCCCTAAAGCGCGGACAAACCGCTTTAGTGCATGCGGCCGCGGGCGGCGTCGGACTGCTGCTGGTGCAGTTGGCGCACAACATCGGAGCCCGGATTATCGCCACGGTTTCAACCGAGGAAAAGGCCAAGCTGGCGCGGCAGGCGGGCGCCGACGAAGTGATTCTCTACACGCAGACGGACTTCGAGGCTGAGACCAAACGTCTTACCGGTGGCCACGGTGTAGACGTCGTTTACGACAGCGTGGGCAAGACGACATTTGAAAAAGGCCTGAACGTACTGCGGCCGCGCGGAATGATGGTATTGTTCGGAGGATCCAGCGGAGCCGTCCCGCCCTTCGATCTGATTCAGCTTTCGCAGAAGGGTTCGCTCTACGTCACGCGGCCAACCCTGGTGAGCTATACCGCTACGACAGAAGAGTTGCAGGCGCGATCAAGCGCCCTCTTTAAGATGATTGCTGAAGGCAAGCTCAAGCTGCGGATCGAGCACATTTATCCCTTGGCCGATGCGGCCGTCGCACATCGGGATCTACTGGGGCGCAAAACGACAGGAAAGTTGTTGCTGATTCCGTAGCACGAAAACCGTGTCATCCTGAGCGGAGTCGAAGGACCGCAGATGATGGCACGACGATAAAGGTGCAAGGCATTTCCATCGTATCCGATGCGGCGAAGATGCGAGAAATGCAAACCGCCAGCTACGCCAGTTTGCGACCAGCATCCGTAACCGAATGTGATTGCCCGTGATCGGCCTCGTTCACTAGCCATACTCCATCGGACTTCACGAAATAAGGCTCGACCGCAATGTGTTCGAAACTTGCAGTAAGAAGGTCTCTGGCTCGGAGAAGTTCGACGCGATGATGTTCGGCCTCCGCGTCCCGGTCTCCGTTGAAATGCGCCAACCCACCATAGGTGGCGCAATCGGAGTGGCTCATCACCAGAACACGTTTGGTCTGATGCAGGCGAATCGACATCCTCACCTGTTCAAGGATGAAGTCCTGTTCGAAGTCGTTGCGAGGCGAAGCTAGAGTCTTAGCTCCTCCGGCAACGATAATCATGTCGGCACGCTCGATGCCTTGCTTCTTCAGAAACTTTCGCACCGCCGTACTGATGCGGTGATCAAAGCAGCAAAGAACGGCCGCATCGGCCACATACGGGCCGGACGGCGAGTCGAAATGGAAGACCTTTCGCATTTCTATTTTGATTGTAACCGTGACTGTCAGCGCTTGCGAGTATACCCCCGCGCGTATTCCGGCACTCTTACACCCGGCATGAGTCGCTCATCATCAATCGGCTGCCCCGCCACCATCTCCAGCGGAATAACTCCTGCCCAAGTTGAAAACGCGTAATCCTCTTCATCATCCACAACCGGCCCTTGTCGCACCTTCGCAGAGAACTCCTCGATCGGCAGGCGCAGTACCGAAGTAGCCTTCAGCTCTTTTTCATTGGGCTGGCGAGACTCCACCCAGCGACCCGGCAGAATGTGCTCCGACAAGAGCCGCAGAGCCTCCAGCTTTTCTTTAGGATCTGTTACCGCCCGAGCAGCTCCCAGAATCACGACGGACCGGTAATTCATCGAGTGATTGAAAATCGATCGCGCCAGCACCAGTCCATCCAGCAGCGTAACCGTGACGCAAACTGCGATACCCTCATTGACGCGACGCAGCATCCGGCTCGCTGCCGATCCGTGGATATATAAATTGTCGCCCACGCGGCCGTACCCGGTCGGAATCACAAAGGGTTGCCCATCCACCACGAATCCCACGTGGCAAATGAAACCTTCATCGAGAATTTTGTAAGCAGCGCCCCGATCGTAAACCGCACGATCAGCTTCGCGGACAAGGCGCGTCCGCGCGCTTGAAGCAGAGGGTTGTGACATTCAGGAAAAGCTCCCGGCAATCGCGAAGGATGGAGAAAGTGTAGCAGAGGGGTTAGCTATCAGCCGTCAGCACTCAGCAATCAGTCAAACCAAGAAACCTGTTCCAGCTACCTTAATCCGCGCCCCCGGCGGACGCAGTCGGCCCACAAGGCTGAGTGCTGAATGCTGACGGCTGAATGCTCCTTTCACCAATTCACTTTCATGGCGAACTGAAACTGCCTGGGATCGTAAGCCGCCGTCGGCTGCCCCGCATTGGTATATAGCTCGTTGACGGCGGCCACGTTGTTCTTGTTCGCGAGATTGAACATATCCACAATGAGGTCGAGATTCACCCGTTCGCCAAAATAAATCCGCCGCGCGATCCGCAAATCGTTGAACACAGTCCACGGCTGGAATCCAGCATTGCGGCCCAAAGTACCATCCAGCAGGAGTAGCGCATTCGGAGAAGCCAGTTGCGCCGGCGTGAGGTCGGCAAAACATACTTCTTGAAGAAAACCGCTGGGCGAATACTTGGAAGCAACCGTAGGATAACCGCACGCGTTCGTCGGAGTTCCCGCCGCGACCACATTCGGACGGCTGCCGCTGGGGTCAAACTGCAGATTGTCGCTGGTTCCGGTCAGGATGTTAAAAGGCCGCCCAGAGCCGACTTCAAGGATCGGCGCGACCGTCCAGTTGCTGAAGAATCGATCGGCGAAGCTATCCCCGCTAAGCTTCCCACTCTCGTACACGCCGCTGAAAACAAATCGATGCCGCTGGTCAAACAAAGAGTTCGACCGCTCCAGATTAGGGTAGTAGCTATCCTGCGGCGCCAGCGGCGACTGCAAATCGGTCGAGTCGTCAATCGAATGCGACCAGGTATAAGACGCCAGGAATTGATAGTGCCGCAAGAATCTCTTGCGCAAATTCGCCGTGAATCCGTTGTAGTTCGAACTGCCATTCGAATAGTTCGCGTCCATATCACTGAACGGCACGCAATTTGCCAGTCCAGAAACGCCGGGGTTGCACCCTGTGTTCAGCCCGGTTGCTGCCAAATCCGCCAACGCCAGCGGAATGCACGGCGCAAACGGCCCGCCCGCCAGCGACGGATTCAGTCCCGAGGGCCGGAAGAAGCTGACCAAAGCGGCGGGAACGTAATAAGGCAGCTTCGATCCCGGAATCGGGTTCACGCCGCACGACGCTACCGCCAATGGGCTGTCCGTCGACGCTGCCGCCCCCGTCGCCACTGCAGCCTGCCAATTCGACGTCAGCAAATCACCACGCGCAGTGTTGGCGTTAATCGGACGGTTAAGATGTCGTCCGCCGTTCCAGTTATAAGCCAGACTCAGCGCGAAGCCGCCGCCCAAATCGCGCTCCACCGTAAAGTTCGCCTGCTGCGAATAGGGATACACGAAACCCTTCGCCTGTGGATAGCCGAACGGCTGCGACACCAGCGGCACTCCGTTCGTCAGGTATCCCTGATTGATGAATAGCGACGTCGGATCGAACGAGTTGAAGCGTTGCTGGCTGGCCTGATATCCGAACGCGGATACGGCCGCCGGAAAACACGTTCCCGCAATGCCCTGAAAAATATTGTTTGCCGTCATGCTGAGTGGCGGAGCCGCAGGGTTGCATCCCGGCGTGCCCCCGAAAAACAACAATTGTCCGCTCTTCGAACCGTCCGAAGCATCGCCCAGGAAGTACAGCCCGAGCAGAGGATGGTCATAAAATATGCCAAAGTTCGCCCGGACGACAGTCTTCCCATCACCCTTCGGATCCCATGCCATCCCAATGCGCGGCTGGAACATATGGGTATCCGTCTGAATGCCTTTCTGCAGGCCGAGTTGGTTGTAACCCGACAGCGCAAGAGCAGTCGGCTGCGAGAACTGGGGCGGGAACTCGATGTCATATCGCAGCCCGTAGTTGAAGGTCAGGTTCGGCTTGGCTCGCCACGAATCCTGCCAGTACACGCCCAAAGGTTTGTTCGAGAAAGAATCGCTAGGATTGCCAATGCCTTGAATAAAATCCTGAGGAATTCCTAAGCCGTATCCTTGCACCGGAGAGAAGCTCGGGAAAGGCGCTGGAAAAAGGCTGAGGCTGCCAAAATCGTAAACCCCACCGTAGTTCACCGTGAAAGTGGCTGTAATCGGAATGTAATTAAAATCCACTCCGAACTTCGTATCGTGCCGTCCCAGCGTCCACGAGAAGTTGTCGGTGAACTGGTAACGCTTTTCCACCCGGTCAATGTAGGAGTAAGGCTCGCGCCCGAAGAAAGCATAGCCCGGAATGTCTACCGCGACATCCGATCCCCCCGGTGCGCTGGAATAGTTGTACAGCAGTCCGCGTCGGGCGAATTGGAAGCGGAATTCATTCACCTTGTTGTTCCCGATCGTCCATGTATCCTGCGCCACCCCTGTGACATCGCGGTAGGTCTGCTGCGAAGTTCGGGAGTAAGAATTCTGACCGAATACCTGGTTCTCGCCATTTACCTCAATACCGGTGACCGTGCTCGGACTGACGTTCGCCCGCAGCATGAGCCGATTGTTGCTAGTGATGTTGTGATCGAGACGCAACGAATACAGGCTGGTTCCTTCGAAAACCGGGAAGTTTCCCACCTGCGAGGCCAGCGTCTGAAACGAAGCTGGCAACCCGGCGCAAACCGGTACGAAGCCTCCGGCTACGCCAAACGCCGGATTGCAGGTGGAAGGAAACTGTTGCAATCCCGCAGGCACAAAGGCTGGCGGAAGCAGGGCAAATGAAGCGGGATATTTCCCGTTGAGCGCGATGCCAGAAGACGCGCCCGCCATAAACGCATAAGTCTGTAGTGTCGGCAATAGCCCCGCCGGAACCACCGGTATAAAGCTTTGCAAAAATGCCGCCTGCTGCGGCGTGGCTTGGATGTCGAAAGTTCCCGCCGGAGCCCCGAAGAACGGAGACGCGTCGAACGGAACGAATCCGAAATTGTTCTGCCCGATGCTGGAAAATCCCGTCTCATGCCGTCGCGTAATCTCGTAAGCGAAGTAGAAATATGTTTTGTCCTTCTTGATCGGTCCACCAAACGCCGTTCCAGCCTGCACCCGCGTATAGGCCGGGTTGGGCGTGGTGCTAAACGGATTGACCGCCTGAAAGTCGCGATCACGAAGATAGCCATATACGTCGCCGTGAAAATCGTTCGATCCGGAACGCGTAATGATGTTGATCACGCCGCCTGTGGCACGTCCGTATTCCGCGACATAACTGTTGGTGATGATCTGGAATTCCTGCACCGCTTCCTGCGAAACCGTCGAACGCACACCGTTGGTTGAGTTGTCGGTCGCGTCCGCACCGTCCACATTTACCAGATTTGCACGCGCCCGTTGTCCGCTAATGTTCAGCCCAGACGTCGGAGCCGCGCCCGTAGCCGGAGCGTTGTCGCGCAACACCTGCGAATCCGTCAGCGCAAAGTTAATGTAGTTGCGCCCGTTGATGGGAAGGTTATCGATGCTCCGCTGCCCGATAGTGTCGGTGGTCGAAGTGCGGCTCGTTTCGATCAGTTCGGCGGCGGAACTAACGTTGACCACTTCCTGGGCGCCGGCAACTGAGACTGCGACAGGCAAGTCCACCACTTGGCCCACCGTGATGCTCACATTCTCAACCGTTGTCTTCGCGAAGCCCGGGGCTTCGACCGTCAGCTGATAAGTCCCCGGCGGTAACAATACGATGCGGTAGTCGCCCTGGCCGTTCCCGGTTACCGAGCGCTCTAATCCCTTGGCCTGATCTTGCGCCGTAACCGTGGCGTTGGTGACCAGACTGCCCTTGGGATCTTTCACGGTAACCCGAAGGTCGCCCGTAGTCGCGCCTTGGCTAAAGCCGAAGGTGTTTAATCCCAGCACTATGACCAATAGCGAGACGAACTTCCGCATTGTCATAAACTTTCTCCATGGAGATAACGAACGAGGGAGACACCCGGCTTTTGCCGGCAGAGGGCCGCAGCCAGTCCGAATTCGCCGGCAGGCTTCAGAGCAAACATTCTTGAGAAAGCACGTTCGGCTGCTTTGTACATCAAGCTATCAGGGGAAAGCAAGCCGGATTACGCAGGGGCATCGCATTGTTAAATGTGGGGCCGAGTCAATGTAGGCGCGAGCGTCCACGCGTGCAGCAGCAACCACCACCTCGGCAGCCCACCTCAAAGCGTTTCACCGCGCACGATCGTAGCTCCTAGGGTTGGTAGTAGCAAAAGCCGTCCTGCTATCCTCATGGATTCGTTGCGGCCTGCAGGGCAGCACGGTAAAGTGTATTTAAGCAGTCGCTGGGGGAATGGATGCTGCGCAGGCGAAGTCTCCATCCCCGCTCTGAGACCGCCTTCCCGGAGGCCGATCGAATCTTGTCAGGACCCGAAATGAAAAAGGAACCCGCCCTTCCGGTCACCCATCGCCTGGCGGCATGCAGCATACTGATCCTGTTGACCGGCTGCGTATTGCTGACCGCTCAGAATGTGGTTTTGACGGGGGGGCTTAGCGGCCGAGTGACCGACCCGAGTGGAGCCGTAGTCCCACGAGCGTCGGTGGTGGTCAGCAACCTCCAGACCAGCGTCAAACAATCGGTCGAAACCAACCGTGCTGGACTCTACCGCTTTCCGGTGCTTACTCCGGGATCATATTCCATCGCGGCAAGTCTCAAAGGTTTTCGCGATGCCCAGGGTTTAGTCCAGGTGCTGGTCGGAAACACGACTTCGCTGGACATCATTCTGCAGGTCGGAGCCAGTGGAGACGCCGTTAAAGTAAGCGGAACTGCCCCCATGCTGCGGCCCGCGGAATCCTCCGCCAGCACAGTGTTGGATCGATCGTTTATCGAGGACCTGCCTCTCAACGGGCGTCGTTATACCGACTTTACGGTGCTTACGCCGAACACCAGCTACGACGGCGACACTGGCCTGGTCAGCATTGCCGGACAACAGGGCGGAGAAGATTCGGGATACGCCAACGGAAACGGTGGCAATGCTTTCACCGTGGATGGAAGCAACGCCACCAACAACTACTTCTCCGACATTATCGGCCGTTACCGCATCCCGTACCTCTTTGGCGAGGACGCGATCCAGGAATTTCAAGTCTCGGTCAGCCCATACTCGGCCATCTATGGAGGTGGAGCGGGCTTCGTCAACGCTGTAACCCAGTCGGGAAGCAACGCCTTCCACGGTAGCGCGTTTTATTACAACCGGAACTCCGCCACCGGTGCCAACGACGCCCTCGACAAAGCCAGCGGATTCCCTAAGCCGGAAGATGCTTTGCAGCAATTCGGCGCCGGGGTGGGCGGGCCCATCGTTCGCAACCGCCTGTGGTTCTTCGTGGATTATGAGCAGCAACTGCGCAACAATCCGATTTCTGTCATCAACCCGGTATTGGCCACGACACCAGCGAACTTACCCGCCTTCTTGAGCGCTAATTTTGGAATTCCCGCGGGCACGACTTTGCCTGCGCCGAACGGTCCCTTGCCGGTGCCCGGCAGCGACACTGCGCCTGATCCCACCAATCCCGTCTATCTCCAGCAAGTGGCAAACACCGTGAACGCGCTCAACTCCAATCTCGGCAGCAAAGCCAGAAAGCGCAACGATTGGGTCTTGACTCCCCGGCTCGACTATCAGCCCACTTCCCGTGACAGCCTGTTCCTCAGCCTCAATCTAAATCGCTTCAATTCCCCCGGTGGCGTCATCACCGACCCGACCGTGGGAAACTATGGAACGCAGACGCTGGCCAACGCTTACGTGCACACCTTCCAGGCCAGCGTTGGATGGACGCACACCTTCTCATCCACATTGCTGAACGAATTCCACGTGAGCACCTCGCAGGACAACGAGATCTCGACCCCGACCGGCCTTGCACCCAACATCCCCACGTTAATTCTGGATAGTCCGGCCGCATTCATTCTGGGTAACGCACCTTTCTCAGTGGGAAGGGTTTTTGAAAGACAGTATTCTTTCTCCGACCGGGTCGACTATGTAATTGGCAAGCACACCCTACAGTTCGGTTTCGATTTCAATCGCGCTTGGGATTCGGACAACAACGATGGCGGCGCCGACCCGAACGAGGCCGTCGATTTTGGATCGTTCCTCGGCAGTTATGAGTTCTCAAACCTCGAGGCTCTTGCACTGGGCCAATACAATGTCTTCAGTCAGTCTTCGGGGAACCCGACTTTTTCTTTTTCCGTGCCTTATTATGGATTCTACCTGCAGGATACTTTCCGCGCGTTGCCGAAGTTGACCCTGGAAATGGGCTTGCGCGAGGACTTCCAGGTTTACCCGCAGCCCGCGGAAAATCCCGCATTCCCGCTCACCGGACAGTATCCCAATCAGTTTCTACGCCTTTCCCCGCGCTTCGGATTTGCCTGGCAGCCTGCATCCAAGACGGTCGTACGCGGAGGATTCGGGCAGTTCTATGACAACATGAATGGCCTGAACTACCGCAACGCCGTGGTCTCGAACGGACTGGCCTCACAGCAATCGTCGGCGAGTGTCAGTTACACTGCGGGCCCGCCGAACCAGCAACTCCCAACTTTTCCCAACATTCTCCCCGGCAACTCTCCTTTGTTTTCCGCTTCGCCGGATATTTCTCTGGTTTCTCCGCAGTTTCGCGTGCCCTACATATTGCAGGCGAGTTTGCAGATTGAGCGCGAGATTTCTGAGAACACAACTGTGAGTATCGGCACCATGTGGAATCACGGCGTGCACTTGCTTTCAGGCAGCGCCTACGACGCGAACCTGAAGCCGTTGCAAGGTACGACGACCTATACCGTCTGCCCTCCCGGTACAGCTACGGTGCCGTGCAGCGGCCAGTCGATTACCCTGCCAAACATGGATAACGACCTGCTGACCGAAGGCCGCATCAACCCCAATCTGGGCCAGATCAACGAACTCATCAGCCCCGCGCAAAACTACTACAACTCCTTCTTCGTGCAGTTGCAGCGCCGCATGTCGCGAGGACTCTCGCTGCAATTTTCCTATACCTTCGCCAAGAGCATCATGCTCGATGGCATGGACTTCAACAATCAGTTCGACCTTAGCAATACGCACGCGCCTTCGCTCCTCGATCAGCGGCACAGAATTAGTCTTGCGGCCGTCTACCGTCCTCAACTCGAAAGACTGACGGGATCGGATGCCGGCCGCGCATTGCTCTCCGGTTGGACCCTGAGCAGCATCATGGAGTTCTCTTCCGGCCGCCCCTATGCGGGGTTGTTAAGTCCGGCGTGCACCAGTTCGACTTTGTCATTCGGCAATTGCAACGGCGCCAACGACAACCTGAACGACACTGCCTTCAATCAAGACACCGCCAACACCGCCGGCGGCATCAATGGCGCTGGTCCCACTCCGGGGATCGGCCTGAATTCCTTCTACGGTCCGTGGCTGGAGAGGATCGACGTTGGGCTGTCCCGGAGTTTTGCAATCAGGGAAGGCAAGGAACTGCAGTTTCAGGTGCAAGCTTTCAATGTGTTCAACCACGCCAACTACTATGTGCAGAATGGCGACGGAGTCAACCAACTGCAATACAACCCAATCGGGACCAACTGCGGTGACGGCGCAACCCTGAAGCAGACCTGCTATCTCGTGCCTAACTCCGGCCCGGGTAATTTCGGGACACTCCAGGAAATTAGCCCAAACGGCCTTCCCCGAGTGCTGCAGTTTTCAGTCCGCTTCACGTTCTAATAAATCACTGGCTCTTCCCTGCTAGCTCCTTGAAACCAAAGTGAGTTCTTCGCTTGTGCATATGTTCTTGTACATATGGGACCGTAACCACAATATGTTCCACGTGGAACACTTCTCACTCCTGGCGGCTGATTCCGGAGCGCTCTTCGCTCATCGTCTTGAGCGCCCAGGCCATGCGCGGTGTGTTGTGGGCGATGCCAAAACGTCCGCGAGCGTCCAGCAAAATCATCCCGCCATGCCCATTCACGCGCGCCTGCAGATAGTTGATCGCTTCCGCCGCGACCCATTCGGGCAGACTGCCCGAGGCCACGCGATCCGCGGCCCACTTGGCCAGCACCAACTTCATGATGGGCTCGCCCCATCCCGTGGTGGAAGCTGCCGCGGTTTTGTTGTCGGCGTAGCATCCGCATCCGATCAAGGATGAATCTCCCAAGCGGCCAGGAGCTTTGTTGAGCGTGCCTCCGGTGGAGGTCGCGGCAGCGATGTCGCCTTTGGCGTCGAGGGCGACCGCGCCCACGGTGTCGTGGGAAAGAGTCGCTGCAAACAGATCGGGCTTCTCTTCCGCGGCGTGGGCTTGAAACTCGCGCAAGCGTTCGACTTCGCGCGGGATGATCAGGTCTTCGTTCTTGCACAACGCGATGCCGTGCTCGGCCGCGAAGCGTTCCGCGCCCTCGGCGACGAAGTACACGTGCGGGCTCTCGCTGAGGATTTTACGGGCGGCGCGGATAGGATTGCGCAAGTGCTCGACGCAGCCCACGCCGCCGGCGCGCAGGGTTGCGCCTTCCATGATCAGCGCGTCGAGTTGCACTTTGCCATCGCGGTTGAGGAAGCTGCCGCGTCCGGCGTCGAAGGTCTGATCGTCTTCCATGATCACGACCGCTTCCTCGACCGCATCGAGTGACGAGCCGCCGCGGTTCAGTACCTGCCAGCCCGCTGCAATGGCATGGCGCACACCATTGAGATGAGCGTCGACCATGTCATCCGGAATGGCCCAGGCGCCGCCGTGCACAAGCAGAACAGGATCCATCGACAAGGAAAGTCCTCCCCCGAAAACGACCGATCAGTCTAACACCGCGGGGACGTGCTGTGCGCAGCGCGGCTTAAGGGTGGGCCACCCATAACGCCGGAGGGTGGAAGTGATTCAACGAAAATGCGAGAAGCAAGAAACTCGATTTCGCAGGGCCGGGATAAAAGAGGAAAAACAGCTGTCAGTTCGCTGTTCCCGGTTCCTGGTCGCCAGGCCTTCACATCTTGCCTCTGAGCATTTGCTCGACGATTTCAGCGAGCACGCGATAGCCTTCGGAATCGAGCGGTTCTCGCATCGCTGCCTGAAACTTGCTGGTTCGTTCTTTCTGATTGAGGTAATAGACGACATCGGGCAGGACGCGGCCGACTTCGGCGCAGAGCGCGCGCAAATGCATCAGGCTGTCCACATCCAAATCCGACGACTGCAAATTGGATATCTCTCCGAGCAACTTCCTGATCTCGCTCTTCCACTGCTCCAAATCATTTTCATACTTCAAGAAATACTCAGCGTCACCAACGATGAGCAGTTCCAGTGTTTTCAAGTCTTCGGGCGTCAGTGGCTTTCCCGTTTTCAGTTTTGGCAACAGCGACGCGATTTCCATCTTCGCCAGAAATGCCTGTCGCGCCTGACCCTCGAGTTCTTCGACCTGATCGCCCAAAGCGCCATAATTGTCGCTGGTTTCAAGCTGGGTGCAACGGGACGCAAGTTCCAGCGTCTTCTGAATGGTTGCGTTGATCCGCGGGACATCCCCCATAGAGAGCCTTTCCGATGTCCGATAGTCTAGCATTTGGACGTGCTCCAAGTGGCCGGCGCCGAATTGCGAATGCGCTACCGTGAACATTTTGCGAGAGATTGATTCGCCGACAAATAGTAAGTGCACGTGTGCGCACTTTTTTGTTGACTCCTATTCTTCTTCGTACTAACGTCTGGCGCACTTAGTTTGCTGCCACGCAGTTGAGTTTCTTCGCTGCTTCCGCGTCTCTTCGTCGGGTGCGCGTCACCTCAGCAAAATTGCGTTGGGGAATCTCCGGGTTGAAAGTCAAGAAGATTTCACGGGAGCTTGCTCCATGATTGGGAGCAACTTCATGCGTTATTCGTGTGTCTGAAGTTGCCCACCGAAAAACCCTTCAGCCGCCGCACTTTTTGATGGTCCGCCTGCAAGGTGGTCTGCGCGACGGAAATCCCCCTGGGTATTTGCGGGACACGGATCAAGGAGAAAGCAATGAGGAATTCGCGACAGGCTTTACGAAGATACATTTTGATCAAGATGGTTAAGATTGCGTCAGTTTCAACTGGGGCGGCGCTGTTGTTCACGGGGATGGCGTTGGCTCAAACCGACCCTGGAGTTCAGAGTGGCAATCGCGGCACCGGCGCCACCATCATTACGAGCGACCCGAACGGCTTCCTGCCGTTTTTCACGGACGGTCAAGCTCGCTTCCAGGCAGTGGAGTCGGTTTCCGGCAACGCAGCCGGCAACAACGGTCTGGGGCCGCGGTTCAACTCCAATCAGTGCAGTTCATGCCACGCGCAACCTGCAGTTGGCGGGACAGGTTCTGCAAACAATCCTCAATTCGCGTTTGCCGGCAGCTCCGTTGCGCCTAAAGACGCGACCCCGTATTTCATTACGGCTAACGGCCCCACCCGGGAAGCCCGTTTTCCGTTCTTCTTTAACGCCAACGGCACGGTGAACACCAGCGCTCCGAATGGCGGAGTGGAAGACCTGTTCACAGTTAGCGGCCGTAGCGACGCAGGCAGTTGCAGTCTGCCACAGCCCAGTTTTAGCGCTGCAGGGCAAGCTAACGACATCATCTTCCGCATTCCCACACCGACTTTCGGCGCGGGATTGATCGAAAATCTGGACGATTCAACCTTGTTGAAAAACCAGGCGGCGAACAACAACAACAACCTTGGCATTTCTGGCGCCTTCAACCACAACGGCAATGACGGCACAATCAGCCGCTTCGGTTGGAAGGCGCAAAACAAATCGCTGCACATCTTTTCCGCCGAGGCCTACAACGTGGAGATGGGCATCACCAACCTTTTGTTCACCCAAGACCGGCCGCTGCCTGGGGAAGACCAGCAACAAACCGGGCTGCCCTCGAACTGTTTGAATCTCTCGGGAACGGGTTATCCGGAAGACACATCCAACCCATCGCAGACGTCCAGCGTAGCGGTTTTGGATGACGTCTCGGCATTTGCAAACTTCATGCGATTCCTGGCTCCGCCTCCGCCTGGTGGAGTGGTGCTGAACGGCCAACAGGTTCCCGCGAGTTCGATCTCCGCCGGCGGCCAGCTATTTAGCGCTATCGGCTGTGCAACCTGCCACAATGCGACGCCAGGCTCGACACAGGCTTCGAACATGGTTCCCGCATTGAGCAATGCCCCGGTGCCTGCGTTCTCGGACATCGAGATCCATCACATGGGCAACGGCTTGGCGGACAACGTCTCGCAGGGCAGCGCTGGGGGCGATCAGTTCCGCACCGCTCCGCTGTGGGGATTGGGACAACGGATCTTCCTCCTGCACGACGGTCGCACCACGAACCTAAACGCCGCTATCGCGGCGCATGCGGGCCATGGCAGCGAGGCCACAACCGTGGAACAGAACTTCAGCAACCTCAGTACCAGCCAGCGGCAGGAGATTTTGGACTTCCTGCGCTCGCTGTAATTTACGGATTCTGGCGAGACGCGGGAGCGTCTCGCCGGAGTTTTGCTGGGTGGCGGGCGTTTTTCGCGCTATCGGCAGAAACCGAGATTCCTCGTCGCTTCGCTCCTCGGAATGACAATGGTGAATTGGCGGCGAGGACCTCGGGCGGGACGCCTGCGCCTACATTGGGTTGGAGGTCGTATGCATCATAGGCTTTTATCTCTGCTTATTGGCCTCGCTTTACCGTTGCTGGCGTGGGGTCAAAGTGCAAAATCCCAAATCGCATCCCAGAATGGCGGCGACTTTTCTAACAGCACGCAACCGCTGACGAAGGTGCCTACTGGGGTCATCTTGGTGAAGGGCGCATGGTCCAGTGCGAGCGATTCAGTAACTCCCGTGCCCGAAGACGGCAACGTGACCAACAATGTTTTCCGCGACCCGTATTTCGGTATGACCTACGCGCTGCCCAAGGATTGGACGGAGAAATACAAGGGACCGCCTCCGTCGGAAAGTGGCCGCTACGTGCTGGCGCAGATCAGTCCGGGGGACACACTTAAAGGGCCGGATCGAGGCAGCATTCTGATCACGGCGGACGATATGTTCTTCACCACTCTACCCGCGACCAACGCGTTACAGGTCGTCAATTACTCAAAGGATAACCTGCAAGCCGATTACAAATTGGAGCTCACGCCTACGCCGGCCAAAATTGGCGGACGTCCTTTTACTTTCTTTGCCTATTGGTCTCCGGTGGCAGAGCTGCATTGGTACGTGCTCGCGACCGAACTCCGGTGCCACACCGTGGAAGTGGTGCTAAGCAGCAGGGACACAAAGCTGCTGTCGAGCTTGATGCTTGACCTCAACAAGATGGAGTTGCCTGCGGAGGCCGGCCCGACGGCCGGCACTGGCGGCGATGTACCAGTGTGCATCAAGGATTATGCGCAGGGGGAAAACGTGATTGCGCGGGCTGATCCGGTCTTTACCGAGCACCGATTCAATGCGGTTCCGGTTCGAATCATCATCGACAAAGAAGGCAGGGTAAAACACGTTCACTTTCTGAGCGCATTTCCCGACCAGGCAAAGGCCATTACGGACGCCTTCAAACAATGGAAGTTCAAGCCGTACCTGCGGGACCGAAAACCGGTGGAAGTGGAAACCGGGATTATGTTTGGGAGGCCGCTGCATCCGGCGACATCTTTAGCCGGGAATGCCCCGACCGAATAGCCCTTAATAATCGATCCCTTTTAGAAAGTCTGGTGTCTGCACGTACTGGTAGCGATTGGGATCGTTCTTGACCAACGAGTCAGCGTATTGATTCCATAGCGTGGCGTGGCCGCCGGTGTTGTTGTCCTGAACGACGGTCTGGTCAAGCAGGTAGTTGGAGAAATTCTGATTGCTTCTGGCCTGGCTATCCCATCGTGCTTCGACACTGGCGTTGTGAGCGTCTTCGGCTGCATGGGCGGCATCGGCCTGGGCTTTGGCGTTGGCGCCGATCTGTTTGATTCTCCCGATTTCGGTCTGGGTCTGAGCTTGAATGACGGCACCGTTCAGCCGCCAACTGTTAGCGATGGCCGTAATGGTGGGCCACTCTTGATCTGCAAGTCGCTTGGGCAAGCTTCCCTGATTTACCGTGATCGCCCAAGTCCCACCCGTAATCGGCCGGAGCGCAGAGACCAGAAGGCTCGAGGCCATGAGACCCTTGCCGTCGTGAGAGTCGATGTCCGCGGTCAGCAGTACCGAGTCAGTCTCGGTTGGTGATGTCGGCATCTTTTTCGAACTGGTGATGTTGATCGTGGGCATCGCAGCGTGTTGCTTTTGATGAACTTGCTGAATTACGGCAAGAAACGCCTGCACCAGATCTCCTCCGGACGGGTAGGCGGTATACATTCCGGGCAGCGGGCGGCCGCTGCGGAGCGACATCTGAGTTTGTGGATTTCTGGGGTCGAGGATTGGGAAATACAATCCGAAATGGATCGATTCTGAATTGGGTCCGACAGCATTGACTGTGCCTTTACCGGCGTTGGTGATTTGCCATCCTGGGGGTAGACCGATGCTGCCGCTTCCGTCTGGGAAGGGCGTCTGCTGGAGTGGGGGAACGTTGGCGGCTTGTGCTGCTGCTGACGGCGACGCGGGTTTGCCGGAATCGGGGTGCAAAACCTGGTTCAACGTTTTCAACATGGGATTGGCAGTAGTGCCGAAGCGCTGTGCATCGTCGTAAATGAACGCGCCGGTTGGTTGGGTTCCGGTAGGCATGGAAACGATGACCATGCCGGCGATGTGCTTTCCAGCCTGGCTCTTTGCCGTCACTGTGAAAAAGGTTGCCACGGAGTCTGTGCCCCCGGCCTGGAAGAACCTGCCGATCTGTGGACGCTCGCCGAAGCGGTTGTGGATATCGCGGAGCAAGGCTCCCATCGCGCCTTGCATTGAGGTCTGTCCGGCGACGGGCCCGTAGACGATCTGCCCTCCACCGGGGTTGTCGATGGTCTTGAGGCTGTCCTCTGCGACGGCAGAAACGCATAGCAAGAGTAAGAACAGCTTCGCGAAGAAATGGATTGGGAAGCGAGACATGCCGTTCTCCCTGGGTATGGCATTTTTGAGCAGGCGAGATTCGCGGTAATTGAAACAAGGGAGGGCTGGCGCCCTAAGAGTATTCATCCAGAACGTGATGTCAAGAAGAATTACGAACGGCGAAGACCGGGCCATTCGGAAAAGACAAAAGCAGCGGACAGGGGTGTCCGCTCTATGCGGCTTGGCCGGGAGTGGCTGCGGCGGCTCGATCTACCAATTCGGTACGGGTCCAGGTGTAGCGGACGCGGTGGATGACTGTGATCGTCGAGAGCACGGCGATGATCCATAGCACCGGGGCCATGCGGTTGAAGAGGGCTCCGATGATGACTAAGACCAGGCGCTCCGGACGCTCCATGAAACCTACGCGGCAGGAACCGATGAGTGATTCGGCACGGGCGCGAGTGTAGCTGACCATGATGGCGCTGATCATCACGATGGCGGTGAGCACGACGTAGAAAAAGCGGTCGCCGCGGGCGTAAAAGACCAGCAATCCGAGGAACTGCGAGGCGTCGCTGTAGCGATCGACTACGGAATCGAAGAAGCCGCCGAAGCGGGTGACTCGATTGCTGGCTCGAGCGACGGCGCCGTCCACCAGATCGAAGAAACCGGAACCGATGATGACCAGGCCGGCGTAGCGGAACATGCGAGCTTGATTGTCGCCGTTGGCATATCCAAACAGAAACGCGGCGACGATGTTGACTACGAGGCCCAGAAAAGTGAGGACGTTTGGGTTGACGCGGGCGAGCGCCAGCCGGCGCACGATGGCATCCAGCAGGACGCCGCAGGCGCGTCCGAAGGCACTGGTCCAAGTCCGAGGTCCAGATTTGTTCGTGCCCGTCACCCGGCTGCGGCCTCGTCGTGAATGGTGCTTAATTTCAGGACTTCCATCTCGCGCTTGCCGTTGGGCGTTACTACGAGAGCGGTGTCGCCCACTTTTTTGTTCAGCAGCGCGCGCCCGATCGGGGAGCTGGTGGAAATCTTTCCGGAAGGAAAGTCGGCTTCTTCGCTGGTGACCAGCTTGTACTCGATTTCTTCGTTCTTGTCGTTGTCGTAAACCCGGACAGTCGATCCCAGACCCACCTTGTCGCGGGGGATGTTGTCCATGTTGATCAAAGCCAGGTCGCTCATGCGTTTGCCGAGTTGGCGGAGACGCGCCTTGACGAACTCCTGGCGCTGCTTGGCCATGTGGTATTCGGCGTTTTCGCTGAGATCTCCGAGGGCGGCGGCTTTCTTGATCTCTTTGGGGAGTTCGTGAACCAGTTCGTGTTCGAGCTGATTCATTTCCTCTTGTAGCTTCCGCTTGATTTGCTCGGTCATGCTTCCACGGATTATAAACCCAGCGCCAGCCGCAAACTCACACGGTTTACAGACTTTTTGTCAGGATGGAACGATCGGTATTCAAAAAAGAACGGCAGGGTTTGCAGCAGCCCCGAACTTAAGCTTGAAATTCGGAAGCTTCAGGGAATCTCAGGTTGGACTTGGACAGAGCTTTGGTCAACAACTCCTCGATATGAGGCTCTTCGCAGTTCTTCGCCATCGCCAATTCGCTGACCAGGAGGTAGCGGGCGCGCTCCAACATTTTCTTTTCGCGAAAGGAGAGAGACTTCGACTGGTTGAGCACCAGCAGCGCTTTCAAGACATTGGCGACTTCTAGCAAGGAGCCGGTGCGCATGCGCTCGGAGTTTTCCTTGAAGCGATATTTCCAGTCGGCGTTGTTGTCACAGGCTCCATCTTCAAGAAAATCCACGATCTTCTGGATTTCGCCGTTCTTCACTACCCGCCGGAGGCCGACGGTGCCGACGTTGTGGAAAGGTACCATGACTTTCAGGCTGCTGGATTTGATCTTGAGCAGGTAGAAGTTTTCCACACTCTCGCCAATAGTCCGGCTGCTGATCTGTTCAATGATGCCAACGCCATGATTGGGATAGACGACCTTGTCGCCTATGTGGAAATTGCCATCACCATTAAGCATGAAGAACCATCCACGAACGGAGGGAAAGCGAGGAACAAATTCAGGTTTATTTTACCCGATTCGGAACAGAAAGGCAATTTCGAATGGCGCCTTGCCATCGCCGGGGCTTCCTCGGATGGGAAGGGCGGAGGGCGAACTCTGTACAAGTCTCAGCCACACAAAGAGTTAGCGTTTGAGCGCAAGAATCTCATTCCCCGAGCCAGGCCCCGTAGGGTTTCAACGACTCCACGTGGGCAAAGATGATCCTTATGGCGGCGGTAATCGGAATAGCTAGGAGCAGGCCCATCGCTCCCCATAACGCACCCCATACCAAAAGCGACATGGTTACCGCTAAAGGATTGAGTTGCAGGCGCTTGCCCAGGATTCTGGGATAGAGCAGGTTGAGAGCGACCAAGTGCAAGGCGAGCACCGCGCCGATAATCAGCACGATGTCCTGGGAATCCGTGTGCCCTAGCCCTACAAATATCGGCGGGACTAGAGCGAGCAGAAGTCCCATGTAAGGAACCAGGCTCAAAAAGCCGCTGGCAAATCCGGCGAAGTAGAAGAACGGTAAGTGAATCAGCCAGAAGACGACCGTACTGATGGCCCCCAGCAATAGCCCGATGAGCAAGTTTCCCACCATGAAACTGCGGACCATGGCCGAAATCTGGCCCAAGGTGACGTAGGCGGTATGGCGGTTCTCCAAGGGAAAGAGCATGACCGTGGCCGAGCGGACGTGCTGCTGCCAAGTCAGCATAAAGAACACCAGGAAGGGCACGAACGAGACCGCCAGGATCGCTGCGCTCGCCGAACCGAAGCCACGAGTCAGGACTTCGGTCCAGTCGGTCGCGGGACGGACGCTCACAACTCCCTTCTCATGTTCCGGAGCCAGGACTTCGAAGCGCTCCGCGCTCTTGCGGAAGCGCAAAGCCTCATCGCGAACTTTACTGGTGTATTTGGGGAGATCCTGCAGCAGTGTGGCCGCCTGGTTGTAAGAAAAGTAGACAATCCCGGCCAACGCAGCCAGCAACAGTAGAATGGCGATCGCGGCCGCCAGACTGCGAGGGAAGCGAAGATACGTCAGCAGATCGACGATGGGAGCGAGGATGAACGCCAGCAGCACGGAAACCAGCATCACCACCAGCACCGATTCGCCGACATAGCAAAGTGTGAGGATTCCGGCGATACCAATGATGTTCATCGACCAGTGCGGGCGCAGTTTAGGGTTGGGCGGCGGCAACGACGGAGCTGGTATCGTCTGGGTCTGAGCTTGTGCTTCGCCGGTCGCCATTTCAGCATCGTAATCCATTTCTTGGCTATTTCATCGGGACTTATAATGCGCACGTGCCCTCTGAACCAACCCAGTCCCAGAACGGCTTGGGGCCGCGTAGTCTGGCCCGAGTTCTAGGTTTAGACGTTGGGTCCAAGCGGATCGGCCTTGCCATATCGGACCCCCTCGGCATTACTGCGCAGGGACTCGAAACCATCCAGCGACAAAACAAGCGCCTGGATTTCGCCCAACTGGAAAAGGTGATCCGCGAATACGAGGTGACCGAGATCGTCGTGGGCTACCCGCTGCGCATGAGCGGGGCTGAAGGCATCCAAGCTGAGAAGATGCAACGCTTCGCAGAAGAGCTACGTCAGCGTTTTCCCTTGCCGATTCACCTCTGGGACGAACGCTTGAGCTCAGCCCAAGCCAACCGTCTGCTGCGCGAAACTGAAATGTCGATCAAGCGGCGGGGACAAGTGGTCGATCAGATGGCCGCCGTCTTGATCCTGCAAAGCTGGATGGACGCGAGAGATAGCCCGTAGCAATTGGCCTTTGGCTCTGCCCTCCCAAGGTGACCAACGGCTAACGACCAATGGCCAACGACCCACGACCGGCTCTCATCTAAACTATTGGTACGGTGCGAGTCATTTTCACATTGTTCCTGCTCGCTATCCTCGCCGTCGGGGGGTGGCTGGCTTGGACGCTGATGCAGCCGGTGATGCCGGCGGGGCAGACGTTTGTGCTCTTGCATCCGGGCTACTCCACTCGGCGCATCGCGACCGAATTGCAATCTGCGGGCGTGATTCGCAGCGCTGACGCCTTCGTCGTCTGGCATTACCTCCATCACAAACGCTCCCTGAAGGCCGGCGAGTATCTTTTCGACAACAGTGCGACTTCCGTTGATGTCCACAGGCGACTGGTTCGTGGAGACGTTTATTTCCACACCGTTGTGATTCCCGAGGGCTTCAACATGTTCGACATCGCGCAAGCCATCCAGAACGCCGGCTTGGGTTCGAGCGAGGACTTCTTGAAAGTCGCGACATCGGACACGTCTCTGATCTCTGACCTTGCCCCGGACGCCAAAACCCTGGAGGGCTATCTCTTTCCGAATACCTATGAGTTCACGCGCATGCAGACCATGGAAGAGATGGCGGCAGCGATGGTAAAACAGTTCCGCCTGGTCGCAAAAGAGATTGGTTTGACGAACGACGCGAAGATCACAGATGTGAAGAATAGCGATCTGCAGAACCAGGCCAACGACGTTCAGCAGACCGTCACTCTAGCCTCCATTATTGAGAAGGAAACGGCCGCACCGGAAGAACGGCCGCTGGTGGCGAGTGTCTACTACAACCGCATGGCGAAGCACGGCGCCTTGCAAGCCGATCCCAGCGTGATCTATGCCGAACTTCTGCAGGGAACCTACAGCGGCGCACTTCATCATGCCGATATGCAGTTCCATTCCGATTACAACACCTACACTCACGCAGGACTTCCGCCGGGGCCGATTGGCAATCCCGGAAAGACGTCGCTCGAAGCGGCGATGCATCCCGCCGATACCGACTATTTCTATTTCGTCAGCAATGGCAACGGCCATCACCGCTTCGCCAAGAACCTGGAAGAGCACAATAAGAACGTGGCAGCATATCGGAAAGCGATGATCGGGAAGTAGCACCATAAATATGGCAGTATAGCCATAAATATGCTATTCTAGTGGTTGTGAGAACCACAGTGGACATTCCCGACCCAACCTATCGCCAGCTCAAAGCGAGAGCCGCTCTACGCGGCTGTTCGGTAAAGGACTTGATTCTGCGGGGCGTCGAGATCGAATTGAACGGCAAAAGGCGCGCAGAGGCAAAGGGCAGAATCGCGCTGCCGCTGATCAAATCGAAACGGCCCGGCTGGCTAAGGCTGGACAATAAGGCCATCCATGAAATCCTACTTCCCTGATGTGAATGTGTGGATTGCGTTGGCCTACGAGGGACACCAACACCACGCATCCGCCACGTCCTGGTTTGCGAGGCTGGATGGGGAAGAGGTCTATTTTTGCCGCTTCACCCAATTGGGGCTGTTGAGGCTGCTTACGCATCCCAGCGTAATGCGGGAAGATGTAAGGAACCAGGCTGAGGCGTGGCAAACCTACGACTCGTTTCTTCAGGACGAGAGGGTTTCATTTCACGCGGAAGCCGATCCCGAGCAGATTGAATCCTCGCTCCGCAGACTGACCTCAAATTCACGTTCCTTCTCGCAGCAATGGCCGGACGCGTACCTGGCCGCTTTTGCGCAGTCAACTGGATTAACATTGGTCACCTTTGACCGCGGATTGCGCAAAATGGCTGCTGGCAACACAATGCTTCTCCGCTAGTGAGAATCCTCCTCGATCCTCCTCGATCTGTGATCGAACGAAGTCCTTGCAAAGTTCCGGTCCCGCCTACCGACTCTGAATCTTCAGCTTCGGTATACTCATCTCTTTGGCACGGAATCAAAGCTGCCTCATGTCTTTTTTCTTTCGATATCGTGGTGCCTTCATCCTGTTGGCAATTCTGCCCCTGACGGGCTGCCTGTTTCGCTCCCGTATAGTCGAACCACCCTTCATTTCTGTCCAACTAAAAACTGCCACGCAACAGCAACTCATCGACTACATCAACACTCAGGCCGGCAGCATTCAGTCCATGCAGGCTACCGTCGATATTGACACGACTGTGGGCGGGGTTAAGAAGGGCAAGGTCACGGACTACGAGGAAATCCGCGGCTACGTGCTGGCGCGCAAGCCGGCCATGCTGCGGATGATTGGACTGATGCCGATTGTTCGCAACAAGGCTTTCGACATGGTGAGCGATGGTGAGGGCTTCAAGTTATGGATTCCTCCGAAGAACCGTTTCGTAGTGGGGCGAAACGATGTCGAAACCCACAATCCATCGCAGCCGCTGGAGAACCTGCGTCCACAACATATTTATGACGCGCTCCTGTTGCGGCATATTGATCCGGAAAATGAAATTGCGGTGCTCGAAAACGACACCGAACTGGTGACCGAAGCCAAGAGCCGCAAGGTATCGCGCGCGGATTATATTGTTGATGTGATCCACAAAGGGAACAAGGGATGGATGCTTTCGCGGAAGATCGTTTTCAGCCGCACCGACTTGCTGCCGCACCGCCAGCTTCTGTATGACGAACAGGGAAATGTCGCGACCAACGCGGTTTACGGAAATTACAAGCAGGACAATGGCATAGACTTCCCCTGGCAAATCGAGATTGCGCGACCGCAGGAAGAGTACGACATTACGCTGAACATCGTGAAACTGGACTTGAACCAACCGCTTCCGGATGACAAATTCATACTGGAGCAGCCGGCAGGCGCCGAGGTTGTTCACCTGGATAAGCCGGAGGCGCAATCGTCATCCGGGCCTCAAGGCGAAAGGTAGAATTAGCAATTGGCATTTAGCATTTGGCAGGTGGGACTTTGTGCGAACCGTTGAAGGACTAATTGCTGATTGCTAAGTGCTGAGTGCTCACTATGATGAATAAAATGATCGTCGCCAACCTGGTCCATCGGCCGATCCGCTCCTTGATCAGCATCGTGGCGATTGCGTTGGAGGTAACGCTCATTCTGCTGATTGTCGGATTATCGTTGGGAATTCTGAACGATTCCAAAGCCCGCCAGGCAGGCATGGGAGCCGACGTTGTGGTAATGCCTCCGGGGTCCACGGTCATTGCGGGAGTTTCCGGCGCGCCTTTACCGATCAAGATCGCGGACATTTTAGCCAAATTGCCCCATGTCGCAAGCGTGGCACCAGTCGTGATGCAGTTCTCGACTGCCGGAACTTTGGAGCTCATCTATGGAATCGATCTCAAGAGTTTCGAAGAGTTGGGCGGACCCTTTCACTATCTGGCTGGGGGACCATTTCAGGGGCCGAATGATGTGCTGGTCGATGATGTCTTTGCCAAATCGAAGCAAGTAAAAGTAGGCGACACGATTGAACTCCTCAATAATACCTTCCGCATCGCGGGCATCGTTGAGCATGGCAGAGGCGCGCGCAAGTTCCTCCCCATGAGCACGCTCCAGAACCTGATGGGGGCGCAAGGCAAAGTATCGGGATTTTATCTCAAGCTTGACGATCCCAATAATGCTCCTGCGGTCGTCGACGAAATCAAGGCCGTCCCAGGTATGCAGAGCTACAACATCCGCTCCATGCGCGAGTACCTGTCGCTGATGACGCCGACCAGCTATCCCTACCTGGGCAGCTTCATTGACGTCGTCATTGGAGTTTCCGTCACCATTGGGCTGATCGTTATTTTTCAAGCCATGTACACGGCAGTGATGGAGCGGACACGCGAGATCGGAATTTTGAAGTCGATGGGCGCGTCGAAGCTCTACATCGTCAACGTGATCCTGCGAGAAACGGCTCTACTGGCTATTGCCGGGATCGTTTTGGGAATCGTTTTCAGCCTGCTTGCCGAGAAAGGAATTATCTATCGGATGCCGCTAATCAGAGTCGAGGTGACGGTCGGATGGATTCTACGCGCGACTGTCATCGCTTTGGTTGGAGCCCTTGCGGGGGCGGTTTATCCGGCGCTGAAGGCGGCGCAGAAAGACCCGATTGACGCGCTGGCCTACGAATAGCCTGCGAGTGATGCAGGCAGGCGAGTAAAGCGCAGCGCGCAATTTTACAGGGCATTTGCTATCTTTCTTGGCTTGTCTGCTATGGTAAACGCTGATGTGGCAGCTACTTCGTTGACAATATCCCGCTGGCTACGTTATCTTTAAGACTTTGCAAGTCCTGCGGTTGCCCGCCTGATAGCCCTGCGCCTTCGGCGCTCACTGGGAGCTCAGCGGTCTTCTTTGCGTTTTTATATTTCTTGGGAGATTTTGCATGTCAACCTATTTCCCCAAAGCGGGGGAAATTGTGCGCAAGTGGTACGTCGTGGATGCTGACGGGCAGACGCTCGGCCGGCTTGCGTCACAGGTCGCCCGCATTTTGATGGGTAAAGAAAATCCGCAATACACGACCTTTCTCGACACTGGCGATCATGTGATCGTGATCAACGCCGAGAAGGTCAAGACAACCGGCTTTAAATCCGAGCAGAAGGTGTATCAGCATTACACCGGCTATCCGGGCGGATTGCGTACCGAGGAGTTTCGCAAGCGCTTCGAGCGTAAGCCTGAGTCAATCATCGAGGCTGCGGTTCTGCGCATGCTCCCCAAGTCGAAACTGGGGCGGCAGATGATTAGCAAGCTGAATGTGTATCGCGGCGAGAAGCATCCGCACGAAGCGCAGAAGCCGCAAGCGAAGGCGCTCGAAGTCAGGGCGTAGAGTTTGGCTGAGACGTGGCAGGCTACGTCTCAACCGATTAAATTTGAAAGGTTGCACGGAGAGCGGTTTGGCTGAATGCCAACTGCTAAGTGCTAAAGGCTAAGAATGGCAGAGCTAGTGCAATATTACGGAACGGGACGCCGCAAGTCGGCGATCGCGCGGGTTTATCTGCGGCCGGGCAGCGGCGAATTCAAGATTAACGGACGCGCTTTTGAAGAGTACTTCGTGACTCCGGCGCAGCGTTCGAGCGCGAAGCAACCGTTGCTCTCGACCGAGACTGCGAGCACCTTCAATGTGGTCGCCAGAGTTTCCGGCGGCGGCGTGAACGGGCAGGCCGACGCGGTGAAACTCGGGATCGCCCGCGCCCTCATGCTGTTCAATGTTGAGTTGCGCAAGAAGCTCAAGGCCGAAGGCATGGTCACTCGCGATTCACGCGGCAAGGAACGCAAGAAGTACGGCCAGAAGGGCGCGAGGAAGCGGTTCCAATACAGCAAGCGTTAAGCTCTGTCGTTTGCCATTCGCCGTTGGTCGTTCTCAACGGCAGTTGGCTGACGACGCACGACCGAGGACGAGCGACGGTTTTTTAGGTGTTCAATTCTTCCCGTGCTTCGGTACGGGGACGGGAATGGCAATTCGGGGCAGCCTCAGGGTGAGCGCCGGATGCAGACCAAATGAGGAGGTTAATTGGCTAATATCACCATGAAGGAGTTGCTCGAAGCGGGCGTACACTTCGGGCATCAGACCAAGCGCTGGAATCCCAAGATGAAGGAATTCATCTTCGGAGAGCGCAACGGGATCTACATCATCGATTTGCAGAAGACGCTGAAGATGTTCAAAGAAGCGTCGAAATTCGTGCAGGAACTGGCAAGCGAAGGCAAGATCATTCTTTTCGTTGGAACCAAACGCCAAGCCCAGGACGCGATTGCCGAAGAGGCGACGCGCTGCGGCGGATTCTATGTGAACCAGCGCTGGCTGGGTGGCCTGCTCACTAATTGGGTGACGGTGCAGAAATCGGTAAAGCGGCTGAAGGAACTCGACGAGATGGCCACGGATGGCCGCTACGAGTTACTGCCCAAGAAAGAAGTCATCAAGCTGGAGCGTGAGCGTAAGCATTTGCAGGCGAACCTGGCTGGCATCAAGAACATGAGCCGCCTGCCCGACGCGATCTTTATCATTGACTCGAACAAAGAGCAGATTGCGGTGCGCGAAGCGCGCAAGCTCGGCATTCCGGTGGTTGCGGTCGTCGACACGAATTGCGACCCCAGCGAAGTCGATTATGTGATTCCGGGCAACGATGACGCGTTGCGTGCGATCCGCTTGTTCGCATCGAAGATTGCCGATTCTGTGGCCGAAGGCGCGCAGCTCATGACCGACAAGCAAGTTGCCGATCTGGCTGCAGCTGCCGGCGCGGCGCAGCAGGCTGAGCGGGATGCGGCGGCGCGCGAGGCCGCAGGAACAGTAGACATTGACGCATCCGAAGATACCGGGGCGGAAGACATCAGCATGGAAGATGTGCTGGGCGCGGGTACGCGCAAGCAGCCGGTGGCGGCAAAGGACAGCGCCGACGAGGTTGTGCCCCAGGTGGAAACGCAGACGTATTAGAGCAGGCCCAGGCTCTCGGCTTCAGGCGTTACACAGATCAGATTCCGGGCTTTAAGCCCCTGAGGGATTCAGACCCGCGCGGGTCGTCCGGCGCGGGTCGAGTTTTGTGGAGTGAAAGGGATTCATAAAAGATTATGGTTGCTACAACAATCAGTCCAGAACCAGATGACAGCAAGCGTCCTGGCATCTCAGCTGCACAAGTGAAAGAGCTCCGGGAGAAAACCGGAGCGCCAATGATGGATTGCAAGCAAGCTCTAACCGAAGCCAAGGGCGACATGGAACAGGCGGTCGTCGTCCTGCGCAAGAAGGGTGTTTCCGTAGCGGCAAAGAAGGCAACCCGCGTGACCAGCGAAGGGTCGGTGGCCAGCTATATTCACGCCGGAGGCAAGATTGGCGTACTCGTCGAAATCAACTGCGAGAGCGATTTCGTGGCCCGTACCGAGGACTTCAAAGAATTGGTGCACGACATTGCCATGCACATCGCGGCCAGCGATCCCAAGTACATTCGCAGGGAAGACGTCACCGCAGAGGATTTTGCCCGCGAAAAGGACATCGCGCTGGCGCGGGCGATCGCCAGCGGCAAGCCTGCGAACATCGCGGAAAAAATGGTCGAAGGCAAGATGGCCAAATTCTACGAAGAGGTTTGCCTGCTGGAGCAGCCCTTCATCAAGGATCAAACAGTCAGCATCGCGCAACTGATTGCCACCAAGATCGGCAAGCTGGGTGAAAACATCGCGGTGCGCCGCTTTGCCCGTTTCAAGGTGGGCGAGGCAGGCGAGACCATCGCCATCACCAAGCCCGAACAAAAAGCTGAGTAGATCGAGTGGGGGCAGCTGTCCCCACTCGGTTTTTACTCTACAAAATTCTGCTCCCCAACTCACACTCCCGCCGGGATGCTAGACTAAATCACGGATGACGACTGCCATCTTCAAACGCATTTTGCTTAAGCTCTCCGGCGAAGCCTTGGCTGCGACCCAGGGTTTTGGTGTCGACCCTTTTCGCATTCATGAAATCGCTGCTGAACTCGCGGACGTACGTTCTCTAGGAATTGAGATCGCGATCGTGGTGGGCGGTGGTAATTTCTTCCGGGGCGTGGCCGAGCAAGCAAAAGAGATGGACCGGGTTTCCGCAGATCATATGGGCATGCTGGCCACGGTGATCAATTCGCTGGCGCTGCAGGATGCGCTTGAAAAGCAGGGCGTTTACACCCGCGTGCAATCGGCAATTGAGATGAACCAGGTCGCCGAGCCTTTTATTCGCCGGCGCGCCATCCGTCATCTGGAAAAAGGCCGCGTGGTGATTTTCGCTGGGGGCACTGGGAATCCGTATTTCTCGACCGACACCGCAGCATCGTTGCGCGCCATGGAAATCAAGGCCGACGTCATCATGAAAGCTACGAAGGTTGATGGCATCTATGACGCCGATCCGGTGCTGGTAAAAGACGCCAAGAAATTCACCCAGATCACTTACATGGACGTGCTGAAAAAAGGCCTGAAAGTGATGGACTCGACCGCCATCTCACTTTGCAAAGACAACAACCTGCCGATTATCATCTTCAACCTCAACCAGAGGGGAAATATCCGCAAGGTCGTAACCGGCGAGAAGATCGGTTCGCTGGTCAGCGCGTAGGAGCACAGAGGAGTACATGAAAGGGCGTCTTGAAGCGTTTGTTACTACCGCCTTGCTGCTGATTTCCCTTCCGTTCAGTACTTCAGGTCAAACAGTGAATGCAGGAGGCAAGAAGTGTACACCACCGCAGGCGACCTACAGTCCGGATCCTCCGCCCTCGCACTACCCCTTGAAAGACTCCGCATTCGTCATTGTCAACATTCTCGTTGACGAAAAAGGGCAAGTACGCGAGCCCAAGGTCACGCGGACTTCCGGCAGCGATGGGTTCGATCACGATGTCGTAACCGCCGTTCAGACTTGGCGATTTAAATCGGCCGCCTGCGATGGCAAGTTCATTCCAGCTCACATAAATGTCCAGGTCAATTCCCGGGTGATGCATTAAATTCTTTTTGGCGACCGGGGTTGGGCCTAGGAATGCTGCGGGCTTCAAAGGTTTATAATTCACAGTTTTGGTAACTCATCCTTAGGGGAGCTGATCATGGCTCAAGCTGGTATGGCCGCAATTCCTGGCCTTAAAGATACTTACATTCAACTCAAAACGCGCATGGACAAGGCGGTCGAGGACTTCCGCAAGGCGATGGCGTCTACGCGCACCGGGCGTGCGTCGGTGCACATGCTCGATTCCGTCAACGTGGAATATTACGGTTCGCACATGCCGCTTAATCAGCTTGCGCAGGTGCATGCGCCCGAGCCGCAGCTCATCACGGTGCAGCCTTTTGATCCGACCTCGCTGCCAGCGATTGAGAAGGCAATTCGCGCGGCGGACATCGGCTTGAACCCGATGAACGACGGCAAAATCGTCCGCGTGCCCGTGCCTCCGCTCACCGAAGAGCGCCGCAAGGATATGGTGAAACACCTGCACAAGATACTCGAGGAGCATCGCACGGCGGTGCGCAACATCCGGCGCGATGGCAACGACGCCATCAAGAAGGCGATGAAGGACAAGAAGATCACCGAGGACGATGAAAAAAGAGCCATGGACGAGATCCAAAAGCTCACCGATGGTGAAATCAGGAAGATGGAAGAGATGAGCAAAGGCAAAGAAAAAGAAGTGATGGAGATTTGATGATCGGGCACGGCGAGCCTTTTTCCAGAGCGGCCCGGCTGGGGTTCGGTTTGACCGGTGGATTGCTCGCCTTGATTTGTCTCGTGATTGTCCTCACCGTGACAGCCGCCGCTGTGGGAGCCGCAATGGAACCAAGAGTCGTCGACCAGCCAGAGTTCTCGGTTATCGGAATTCAAGTTCGAACCAGTAACGCCAAGGAAATGACCGGCGGCGGCGCGATTTCCAAGCAATGGGCCAAGTTTTTCAAGGAAGGCATCGCGAATAAGATTCGGAACAAAGTAGATTCCACGATCTACGCGGTTTACACCGGTTACGCCAGCGACCGCGATGGCGAGTACGATTTCATTGTTGGTATGAAAGTCGGCAGTGCGTCTGATGTTCCGCCAGGGATGGTTGCGAAAAAGGTACCCAGCGGGAGATACGCAATCGTTACCAGCGCAAAGGGACCGGTGGAGCAGGTTGTCCCGCAGGCATGGCAGCGGGTCTGGAGCATGGAAGATAACAAACAGCTCGGCGGCGCACGAGCCTACAAAGCAGACTTCGAGGTCTACGACCAGCGGAGCCAGAATCCGCAGGAATCGCAAGTCGATCTTTACATTGGCCTGGAATAGCGTGCCCGTTTTCCTGTCGTTTTTTCTGTCATTCCACTTCTGTTTTTTGTCATTCGAGGAGCGAAACAACGGGGAATCTCGGGTTCCCTTGCCGGCGCACAACAGCCAGCGCCTTCGCTTGACCAACACACCCCCAACCCTGCGCCCAGAGGCACTATTACGTCCGTAATCTGTCCTACGGTAATGAAGACTTCCTACAATCACACGTGTTTTCATTCGGGTATCAAAAATTCGCAGCTCCCCCACAGATTCTGATTTACAGGAGCAACCATGAAAAGATTTCTATCGCTTGCCGGGCTGCTTGCGTTAGCCCTGAGTTTCAGTGCTTGTAACGGCGTAAGCAATTCCTCGTCGTCAACGCCAGCACCGAACACTCAAGGGCAGGTCTTCGCTACGGGCGAGGACGCGCCCGTGTCGTCGGTAGTTGCATTCAATATCACCATTAACAGCATCACACTTAACAATGGCTCGACTACGGCACAAGTGCTTTCTACGCCGACCACGGTTGACTTCGGCCGGCTGATCGGTTTGCGTTCGCTGCTGGGCTTTAACACGGTCGCGCCTGGAACCTACACCAGTGCCACTTTCACTTTCGCGACCAGCACGCCCGCGCCTTCAATTAATTACGTCGACCTCACCACTAATCCACCTTCAATCGGTACCGCAACCGGAACCTTGAGCAGCCCCACAGTAACGGTCGCATTCCCGGCAGGGGCTCCGCTTGTGGTGGGAAGCAACGGCTTGGCCGGCTTGCACATGGACTTCGATCTGCGCCAGTCGCTGGCCATGGATGGAAACGGCAACCTGATCATCAACAACGGCACCATCGCTGTAAAACCAGTATTGGATGTGATGGCAGTCTCGGCCTCTGGCGATCTGGGCCAGATCACCGAATTCACCGGTAACATCGTTTCGGTAAATACTTCGGGGAACTCATTCGTGATGCAAGGGCCGTACGGCTTCCAGGAGACCATCGACGTCAACTCGAGCACTCTGTACAACGGCAGCAATGCGTTGACCAGTTTAATGGCGAATGGCATCGTTTCCGTCGAGGGTACGGTGCAGGCCAATGGCAGCATTCTCGCCGGGAGCGTCGAGTTGATCACAACCGACAAAGCATTCATTTCTGGCAGAATCCTGGCTGTGAGTCCCGGACCGGTGGTGACCATGTTCGTCGGCGAAGAGATTGGAACTTCGGCGAGCATCCCCGTGGATAGCGTCTACACCGTCGACCTCAGCCTGGTGTCGCAGTATGACGTTTGCTTTATCGACAATTGGTTTACCAAAGAGCTGTTCAGCGGCTCATCTATAGTGGTCGGTCAACGCATCTTCGTTGGCGGCACTTATCAGAGCAACGCGTTCACTCCCGACATGGTTTCCTTGCGAAGGCAGGGCGTGATCGGATCGCTGGTCGCAAACAGCGTGAAGGTTACGAACGGCAATCAGGGCAACTATCAGATGACGAACGATGCCCTGATGAGCTATTCGGCGGGTGGACCGTTCACCGTGTATACCGGCAACCTCACAACATTCGTCAACATCAATGGCTTGACGGGATTGCAAGGTGCGGGTGCGACCAATCTGATCTCTCGCGGATTGGTATTCTACGATCCCAACACGCAAAAGCCTATCGTGTGGGCGGGACGGGTGCGCGTACTGCCGTAAGGCAAGAGACTTAACCTGAGCATTAATCGGGCGGCGCGAGCCGCCCGTTTTTCTTCCAAACACAAAGGACCAGCCAAACTCGAACCTTTGTGATACTTCGTTTCCTACCCTTATTGATTTTTCCCGACGGCAACTCGGCATCTTATAATCGGAAGGTCATGAAGAAGGTTGTCCACGCCGCTTGTCCGCACGATTGCCCGGATGCCTGCGGAGTTTTGATTACAGTAGAGGATGGACGCGCGACCAAAATCAAGGGCGATCCGGCGCATCCCGTTGCGCGTGGTTTCCTGTGCGCAAAGGTGGCGAAGTATCTGGATCGGGTGTATTCGCCCGACCGGGTTCTGTATCCCATGAGGCGAATGGGGCCGAAGGGGCCACGAAACGCGGGCGAGGGCGCCCGCTCCACACAAGAATGGCAGCGCATCACGTGGGACGAAGCTCTCGACGAAATCACTTCTCGCTTCAAGAAGATCATCGCTGAATTTGGCAGCGAGGCGATCCTGCCTTTCTCCTTCGGCGGCACGCTGGGGATGTTGAATAGCGCTTCCATGGACCGCCGATTTTTCCATCGACTAGGCGCATCGCAGTTGGCGCGTAATATTTGCTCTGCCGCCGGCGAAGCAGGGTTGGAATCCGTGTTTGGCATAAAACTGGGTACCGAGCCGGAACAATTTCGCCATTCTCGCTACATCATTGCGTGGGCAGCGAATATTCACGGCAATAACGTGCATTTGTGGCCCTTCATCGCGGAGGCCCGCCGCCAAGGCGCCAAGCTGGTGGTGATCGATCCTTATCGCACCCGCACGGCGGCGTGCGCGGACTGGTATCTGCCGATTAATCCCGGCACAGACGCTGCCTTGGCGCTCGCCATGATGCATGTGATCATCAGCGAGAATCTTCACGACGCTGATTACGTCGAGCGCTATACGCTCGGATTCGAGCAGCTTCGCAACAAAGTTCAGGATTACACGCCGGAACGCGTGGCGAAGTGGACGGGAATCGCCGCCTCTGACATTGTGAAGCTGGCCCGCGAGTACGCCACGACCCATCCAGCCGTCATTCGCTTGAATTACGGAGTCCAGCGCTCCGAAGGCGGAGGAATGGCGACACGCGCCGTTGCCATGCTGCCTTGCATTACCGGGTCGTGGAAAGAGGTCGGCGGCGGGTTGCAGATGTCCACCAGCGGAGCTTTTAAGTTGAACAAAGAAGCTCTTAAATGTTCCGACTTGATGCTCGAGCCACTGGGCCGTCCCGCACGCACCGTGAACATGGTGGAGTTGGGGAAAGCCTTAAATTCGCTGGATGACCCGCCAATCAAGTCTCTATTCGTTTATGGCTGTAATCCGGCTGCGACCTGTCCCAATCACAATGAAGTTATTCGGGGCTTGCAGCGTACTGATCTGTTCACCGTTGTTCACGAGCAGTTCCTCACCGACACTGCCGATTACGCGGACATGGTTCTGCCCGCGACTACTTTCTTTGAGCACAAGGATCTGCAAACCGCCTACGGGCACTACTTCTTGCAGGTTTCGAATCAGGCTATCGAGGCGTTGGGCGAATGCCGCTCGAATGTGGAAGTCTTTCGTGCGCTCGCCCAGAGAATGGGATTCGAGGATGAGTGTTTCCGCGAATCCGTGGACCAGATGATCGATGCGGCCTTGGACTCTGACCATCCCTGGCTACAAGGAATTAACCGGGAGCGACTGGAGCGGGAAGGTCACGTAAGGCTCAGTTTTGAAAAACAGTTCACAGACGACAGTTCGCAGTCCTCAGGTTTCTTTTTGCCTTTTGCTCACGGAAACTTCTTTACGACGAGCGGCAAGGCGGAATTGTACAGCGAAACGCTCAAGGTTCAAGGTTTGGATCCCGTGGTTCACTTCGAACCGCCGGGCGAATCGCGCCACAGCGAGCAGGCGAAAACTTTTCCTCTGGAGTTGCTGGCTCGTAAGTCCGACAATTTTCTCAACTCATCCTTTTCCAATTTACCCGCGATCCAGGAGATGGAGGAAGCTGGCCTGCTTGAAATGAATGCCACGGATGCCCGAACACGCGGCATCGCGGAGGGCGACCGGGTACGTGTCTTCAACCGCCGTGGCGATATACTTCTAAGAGCCAAAGTAGACGGCGTGTTGCAGCCCGGCGTGGTTTGCGCGCGGCTCTCGTGGGCCAAGCTCAGTCCGCAGGGACGGAACATTAATGTGCTTACCTCGGAAAAACTTACTGACTTGGGCAACTCCGCCACCTTTTATTCCGTCTTGGTTGAAGTAGAGCTTTTCCAAACGGCATCCTGAGGGCGATTAAGGCGCATGTGCTTGGACGGTGTCCACTGCTCTACCGTATAATTGCGGTTTTCCACACTCCCATAACTTGAGGTAGTGGCGATTCATCGCACTCATCAGGATAGCCCTGCGATTATCGAGGGCAGGCACGGCCGCGCATGGCGACCCTCGGTTGTCGCAGCGAGGCCATCTCCTTCATTTTTAAAGCGTTGTGCAGGTAGGAGAGCTTCGCTTTTCAGTTTCCTGCTGGCCTTTTTCTTGCTCTGCTCCTCGGCCATCGGGCAGCAGGACGTGATTGCCGGCGTAGAAGTTCACGGCAACCGTCGCATTCCGGCTGAGACCATTAAGGCTAGAATTTTTACCCACGCAGGAGATGTCTACGATCCTGCAGCCATCGAGCGTGATTTCAACTCACTGTGGAATACCGGATACTTTCAGGATATTCGCTTTGAGCGGGAGCAGACACCGAAAGGCTGGATTCTTCATATCTATGTAAAAGAACGGCCAACCATCCGGGAGATCAACTACGAAGGGCTGAACTCGGTCTCGAAAAGCGACGTGCTCGACCGCTTCAAGGAAGCCAAAGTCGGATTGTCGGTCGAGAGCCAATATGACCCGACTAAAGTGAAGAAGGCAGAGGTCACGATCAAGCAATTGCTGGCCGAGCATGGAAGACAATACTCTACGATCCGCACCGAGATTCATCCCATCCCGCCCAACGCCGTGAGCATCACCTTCGTGATCAAGGAAGGACCGAAAGTTAAAGTCGGCAAGATTATTTTCGAAGGAAATAAACACGTCAAAAGCCGCATTCTGCGTGGCGCAATGAAGAACCTTAAACCCATCGGCATCCCGCACTCGATCTTTCTGGAGAATCTGTTCTCGAAGACCTACGATGCCACCAAGCTTGATGAAGACACCGAGCGAGTTCGCGCCGAGTTTCAAAACCGCGGCTTCTTCAAAGTGCTGGTTCAGGAGCCCAAGACGGTAATCCACGATACCGGACATAAGGGCTTTCACATCCCGCTGATCCAGGCTGGGCCGGGCAAGGCCGTCGACATCACCATGCCCATTGAGGAAGGCGACAAATACAACTTGGGCGGAATCACTTTCAAGAACAACAAAGCAGTGTCGAACACCAAGGCCTTACGCGCCCTTTTTCCGATAAAGGACGGCGATACCTTTGACCGAAGCAAAATCGCGAAAGGCCTGGAAAACCTGGGAAAGGCCTATGGCCAAATCGGCTACATCAACTTCACTTCCATTCCGAACACGACCTTCGACGAGGAAAAGAAACTTGTATTCCTCGACATTGACGTAGATGAAGGCAAGCAGTTCTTTGTTCGCCGAATCGAATTCCAAGGCAATACCACCACTCGCGACAAGGTGATACGCCGCGAGATCGTTCTGGAAGAAGGCCAAGTCTATAACCAGCAACTCTGGGAACTCAGCATCCAGCGGCTGAATCAGTTGGGCTTTTTCGACAACTTGAAGCCCGACGATCCCAACGTCACCGAACGCCACCTGAACGAAAAGGATGGCACCGTCGATCTCACCCTCAAAGTCAAGGAAAAAGGGAAGAACAGCATTGGATTGAGCGGTGGGGTTAGCGGTTTGTCGGGCACATTCATTGGCCTCAGCTACAGTACCAATAACTTTCTGGGCTTGGGCGAAACTCTGAGCATACAAGCGAACATAGGAAACCTGCAGCGTAACGTTTCCTTCAGCTTCACTCAACCTTACCTGTTTGATCGTCCTCTGCAGTTGGGTTTTACGGTTTACTTCACGAAGTTCACTTACGATCAGGCGCGGCAAGCGGCCATCCTCAGCGGTCAGGCGATCAATCTGCCGGCTGAACTGGAGGAGAATCTTCAGAACTACACGCAGTCGAGCCGGGGTTTTGCCATCAACCTGGCGTATCCGCTGCACCGCTCCTTCAAGCGGGTTGGAATTAGTTATTCGTACGACGACTCTTCTATCGTAGCCCTCACCACGGCGTCGCAGACGCTATTTAATTTCCTGTCATTCAGCGGAATCAGCGGGCCAAACGCTCTGAACGGGATCATCACCAGCAAGATCACTCCCAGCTTCTCTATAAACTCCCTGGACAGGGCCCTGTACCCCCATAAGGGCAGCAGTTTCTACGTGGCGAGCGAATTTGCCGGCATTGGCGGAACGGTCAAAACAATTCGTCCGATCGTGAAATACACGCATTGGAAGCCGATGCAGAGGGGGCACAATACGGTTGGCTTTAACTTTCAGGGTTCTTTTCTCACTGGCTATGACGGCCTGGTGCCTCCGCCTTTTCAGCGCTTCTACGATGGCGGCGAAAATGATCTGCGTGGCTTTGATATTCGCTCCATCTCGCCCGTCGCATTTCTTCCCAACACAACCTCGATCCAGTTGCGCAATCCTGATGGCTCGTTTGTACCTAAGAATCCCGCCAATCCCCTGCAAGGCGCTTACACCATCCCTGTCCCCTTGGACCAGATCGTCTTCCCTGGCGGCGACTTAAGCCTGGTCGGAAATTTGGAATACCGGATCACCATCGCTGGCCCGGTGGCCTTGGCGCCGTTCGTCGACATGGGCGTGGAACCGATCCTCCGAGATTCCCAGCTCAAAATTAACAACGGACAGTTCGACCTGATCAACAGCACGGTTTTTGGCTGCCCTGCGCTGGACGCCGGTTTTAACTGCGTGGGTGGATCCACGCAGAAGTTCCCGCAATACCTGCACCCCGTGCCGGGGACGAACTGGACGCCCAGAATGTCCACTGGCCTGGAGTTGCAGGTATTCTTGCCCGTGGTCAACGCCCCCTTCCGCATCTACTGGGCGTATAACCCGCTGCGGTTGGATACGATCGTGAATGCTCCGATTCCAATCACTCGCGGCATGTTCCCCGCCGGCGCCGCCGGAGATTATACGTATCAGCTCGCCCGGAATTCTTTCTCTCCTCCCTACCAACTGAGAGAGCCACGCAAGACGTTCCGCTTCACCGTGGCGACGACCTTCTAAGCATTTGTCAAGAGGCCGAACATCAAGGTTTGACCGTTTGACGCTGGAGCGGAAGTGTTCCTATAATGAAACCTACAGCACCCTGAAAATCGAATAGTACGGGGTGGTCATCACGTTTGAAACGTTAGCGTGAGACGCTGGAGGTTAAGGTCTGCCTTCCCCGTTTGATCACACGGCCTGGTTGGCTTCGGGGCGGGACCCAGCATGGTCCGTGAAAAAGACCTCAAGCGAGATTCCCGAAACAATTTCCAAGGAGTTCAAAGCAATCCCATGACAAGAAAGCTTCCACGATTTCTTCTGGCCACTGTGTTCGTCATCTCGGTTACCGCCCTGGCTCAAACCGCCAGCGCGGACCCCGGATTGCCCGCAGCCCCGAGTGCGGCTGCGAACACGCCCGATACTACCGCCGCTAGCACCTCAAACAAAATCGGCACGATCAACATCGAGCAGGCAATCTTCGCCAGCAATGAAGGCCAGCGCGACTTCGAGGCACTCAGCAAGAAGCTCGAGCCCAAGCAGACCGAGTTGAAAGGCATGAACGACGAAGTGGAGAGTCTGAAGAAACAGCTGACCAACGACAAGCTCAACGAAGATTCCCGCGCCACTCTGGTCAAGCAGGTCGAGGACAAGCAGAAGAAACTTGAGCGCAGCGTCCAGGATGCACGCGATGACGCTCAGGCACAACAGAATGAGATCGCACAGCGCATCCTGCAAAAGATGGCGCCAATCATCGTGAAGTATGCGGGCGATAAAGGATTCGGCCTGATCATGGATACTTCCAATCCGTGGCCGCAAGGACCAGTGCTCTGGGCGGGGCCTTCCGTCGATATCACCAAGGCGATCGTCGACGCCTACAATCTTCAATCTGGTGTTCCTGCGCCGACGAGGCCCGCTACCAAACCGACGGCAACCACGGGCACCAAGCCTGTTGCTCCGGCTGGCGGGACCAAGCCGGCGACAACTACTGCGCCTCCTAAGTAAAGCCGCGACACCTAAACACGAAGAAAGTTCCCAAAAGGCCGCCCACAAGGCGGCTTTTTATTTTCGCGGAGTCAGTGTTGCTTCGCGCCCTTCAGACTGCATGCCGGTGTCTTTAGATGAAACAAAGTCTGGAGGTCACCATGTTTGCTGATTCGCTAATCGACACCACCTGGACTGACCGTTCTCGCCGCGCTTGGACAACTCTGGTTTCGTTTGCCATGCAAGCCGCAGGGTTGGGGGGCTTGCTTCTGCTCCCACTGCTCTACACCCAAGGCCTGCCGCAGCTGCAATTAATGTCATCTTTGGTCGCGCCAGCTCCACCACCGGCGCCGCCCGCTCCCGCCCTGCGCGAAACACTCCGGTTAGCAGCAACTTGTCACCCGACGGCCACGTGATCGCTCCACCTTCTGTGCCCCGACAGATCTTAAACATCGACGAACCGGTCGCCCCACCGCCCGTCAATCTGAATGGGTTGGGAGTCTCCGGCGGGACCGCCGATCCGGCGGCCCGCAACGGCGTTCTTGACTCGATTGGAAATGGATTTAGGGCTTTTGTGCCACCGCCTCCACCGACGCCATCCGCTCAACCGCCACGCGTTTCCCGCATGATGGAGGGAAATCTCATCTATCGCGTGCAGCCGCAATATCCAGCCCTGGCGCGGCAGGCGCGGGTTCAGGGAGTTGTAGTGCTACGCGCCGTGATTTCGCGCGAAGGCAGAATTGAAAACTTGCAGGTCGTCAGCGGCCCTCCCCTGCTGGTGAAATCCGCCATCGACGCAGTTCTCCAGTGGCGCTATCGTCCGTATTATTTGAACAACGAGCCGGTAGAAGTGGAAACCCAGGTCACTGTGAACTTCACACTCTCCGGCGGATAGCTGAAATGGTCTTGGAAGCGCCGAGGATTCAGGGAGGGAGTAGTACGGCAGTAACCTGATTGCATCCCCCGAGGCCGCTATAATCAGGCTAGTGGCTACCATCGAAATTGCCAAGCGAACTGCGACTCGGCCGACCTGGGCAGAAGTCTCGCTGGGAACCTTGCGGCAGAACTTTCGCGCTGTACAGCGGCACATAAGTCCTGCAGTGGCAGTTTGCGCCATCGTAAAAGCCGACGCATACGGCCACGGCGCGGTCGAGTGTGCACGAGCGCTCGAAGAGGAAGGCGCGCGCTGGTTCGGCGTGACTTCGCTGGATGAGGCGATTCCACTCCGCGAAGCTGGAATTAATGGACGCGTCCTGCTCATGACTGGTTTCTGGCGTGGCGAAGAGGAAGAAATCATTCGCCTGGGTTTAACGCCGACCATCTGGGAGACGGGGCAAATTGAATTGTTCGAAAAAGCCGCGACTGCTCTCAGCGTTTCAAAACATCCGATCCATTTGAAAGTGGATACCGGCATGGGACGGCTGGGAGTTGCGCCGGAGGACCTGCCGCGAATTTGTTCCGCGCTGAAGGCTTCATCGCATTTGGTGCTTGAGGGATTGTCCACCCACCTGGCTTCTTCTGAAGTGCTGGACGAGCCCTCGGTGGCGCTGCAGTTGAAGTCGTTCGCGGAGACCCGCAACCTTCTTCGAAACGAAGGATTCAATCCGCCACTGATTCATGCGGCCAATACTGGAGCGGTGATATCGCGTCCCGAATCGTGGAACACGATGGTGCGTCCGGGGATCGCGCTGTATGGATACTATCTGCCGTTCGAACGCGCCGGCCGAGAAGTTAGTGGCAGCGGTTTGCGGCTGAAAGTAAAACCTGTTTTGACCTGGAAGACCCGCATTCTATCGCTGAGAGACATGCGCGCCAACCAGGCGCTGGGATACGGCGGAATCTATGTGACAAAAGCGCCGGCCCGAATCGCAGTCCTTCCTGTGGGATACGCGGATGGATTAAATCGCAAGATCTCTTCGCAAGGCCGAGTCATTGTCGGCGAGCACTATGCCCCCATCGTAGGACGGATTTCCATGGACTTGACCCTGGCCGATGTGACCGGTCTGCCTGGAGTTTCCGTCGGAGACGAAGTCATTTTGCTCGGCACGACCGATGGCCTGAGCGTCGACGCCAGGGAACATGCATCGCTTTCGGACACTGTCCCGTATGAAATACTCTGCGGAATCTCCAAACGCGTACCGAGACGGTACGGAAGTTAGATACGGAAGTTAGATACGGCAGTCAGGCTCACTGAAAACCCAAACGTGCGATTTCACACCGTGCGCTCTTTTCTTGCTTCCATGTATTTGCGCAGCACAGCATTGATCACGGTCTGATAGCCTCGGCCCTGCTTGCGGAAAAACGTCAGAACGTCAGGATCAACGCGCAAGGTAATCTGCTTCTTGGGTCCGGGCCAGATTATCGCATGCGCAAAAAAGTCTGCCCCCTGTTTTGGGATGTCTGAATAGTCGATATCCTCATCCCGGAGGGCGTCAACCCGCTTCCAGTCCGTCCTCGATCGCCTTTTCGTATTCTTTCCGTTCTTCATGATCCGCCTTTCTCAGCGAAATAATGCGTACGGTGTCGTATGAGGGTTCGGCGAACGCTACAAACGCAACGCACCCCCGAATCATCCCAATCCCGATCCATCGTTCTTCGCCATAGTCCTCACGCGTGTCAGGACGAACGAGAAGGAAGCCTCGAAACATCTCCTCCGCATCAGCGAAATCGAAACCGTGCTTCCGGATGTTGGCTCGATTCTTGGCTTCGTCCCATTGAAAAACCATTGTAACTCCAAGTGTAGCTACTGGCAAACCCGCTGAATGTGTGGGCGGCGTTCACCCACTTGCGACCGATCAGACGATGTCACGAGAATAGCGGGAAAACAGCGGTTGCCGAAGCGGCGCCCTCCAGATAAATGTTCTACGGTTTCAAAACAGGAAATCAGATTTTTTGGGTCCGAAAAGAACCGTAGTGTCGGGCAGTGCAGACAGATCTGCGAGTTTCTCTGAGACAATTTTCAAGTCTCCCAAACTCCCATCCAATGCTCGTTGTTGCGCTTCACTGCGGGACTCTGATCGTGCTGCACACCTGTTTGTTATCCTGAAAACTACATGCCCTCACGCTACGCACAGTGGATGTACGATTGGGAAACGCGGCTCACGTCCGTGGACAACAACCGCGTGGTGCGTCCCCTGGAATGGGGTGTGGAGTGGGCGCGGGACTGGCCTTGCCGCAACGGCTACGCTCCGGGGCATATTCCGCAAGATAGTGAAAGCTATTTGCGCGAATACAACCGGCGAATCATCGCATCGAGCGACGAATTCTTTTCCTATATCAAACCGGCGGATTTCCGCTTGGAGCGTCGCGAGGTCAAAGTTTTCAGCACGCGCGCCGTGCCCGACCCAACCTTAGAAGAAAAAGTTAGAGACACCCACGCCGATTTTCTGCGCTTCACCTCGCCGGTGCGCACACCGTTTCCGGAAAACAACCTGGCCAACGCTCGCTGGTTTCCGGCGCGAGGCAAGCGCGCGATCGTGCTTTTGCCGCACTGGAACTCCGACGCCCTCGCGTACAACAGCTTGTGCCGTGTGCTCAATCTTCTCGGGATTTCGGTTTTGCGATTGAGCATGCCCTACCACGACATTCGAACCCCTCCCGAGATCCTGCGCGCCGACTACGCCGTTTCCGCCAACATCGGACGAACCCTCGACGCCTGCCGCCAAGCGGTCATCGATGTACGCTGCTGTCTGGACTGGCTCGAATCCCAGGGCTATCGCCGTCTTGGCATTCTGGGCACGAGTCTTGGCTCGTGTTACGCGTTTCTCGCTGCCGCCCACGACCCGCGGATTCAGGTGGCGGCTTTCAATCATGCCGCAACTTACGTTGCCGATGTAGTGTGGCACGGACAATCCACCCGGCACATCCGGGAAGGGTTGGAAACCCAGATCGATCTCGAACGTCTTCGGATTCTTTGGAGCGCGGTCAGCCCCGCGTCCTACTTCGAACAGTTCGCGCGCTGGCGGAAGAAGTCGCTCATCATTTATGCCAAGTACGACCTGACATTTCTGCCGGAATTTTCGCGCAGCGCCGTGCACGAGTTTGCGCGACACGGTCTGGATCACAAAGTAGTGGTTTTGCCCTGCGGACATTACACAACCGGAGAGACGCCCTACAAATACATCGACGGCTGGAATCTGGCGTCCTTTATGCGAACCGCATTCGAGGGCTAGCTTCTGGGTCCGGCGCGCCGTCGTACTTCACGCCATCCCCATCAACTTAGTCGGTCTGCCGTTCGAACGCGCCCATGTCGCAGCGTTTGTCATGCTTGTATTTGCCGGGACGAGGCTCGCCGCGCTGGTCGGTCTTCAGAAGATGACCATGGCTGTCGGTACAGCCATTCGGGCTGCCGGCATCAATTGTCGGACTCCCCAAGAGTTCTGCCCTGGTCTTCGTCGGGCCGCCATTGTTCTTCAAGGGCCCGAGCTTGGGATGGGTGTTGTTCAGGTCGCCTCTGTTGTGCAGATGGCAACTCTTGTCGCTGCTAAGGTTGTAGCCTTCGGAGGTAATAGTGCCGGAGCAGTTTCCTCCTTTGCTGTCCGCGACGATGCTGTTCTGAAGTGTCGCCGCCCCGTAGATTCCGCCGCCTTGGACGTCACCGGCGGTGGCGCCGTTCCCCGTGATGGTACTGTTGCTGATCGTCAGCGTGCCGCCGTTGGCGATGCCGCCGCCACCGCTGAAGGATTCACCTTCCGCGCTATTCCCGCTGATCGTACTGTTGACGATCGTCAGCGTGCCGGTGCTATAGATGCCGCCGCCAAAGGAGTAGTTGGCGCTTACTGAGTTGCCGGTGAGGGTGCAGCGGTTGAGCGTGAGCGTACCGCTGTTGTAGATTGCGCCACCCCAGGAATCGTATGCGTACGGTACAGTGTTCCCGCTTAAGGTGCTGTCGTTGAGCGTCATCTCGCCGGCGTTGTCAATGCCGCCGCCTTGCTCCGCGATATTTTTGGTGATGGTGCTGTTGTTGATTGTCACTACTCCGAAGCTGGCGATACCCGCCCCGCCGTTGGCTGCACCATTGCGTATGGTCACGTTTGAAAGTCCGACGTGAACGGTACTGGGAACGTAAACCACATTTCCGTAGCCGCCGCCATCGATAATTGTCGTGCTCGCGCCGGCACCTATCAGCTTCAGGCTGAAGTCAATAGTGAGAGTCTCTTTATAGATCGCGGCCGCGATCATGATGGAATCGCCCGAGGATGCGAGCGAGATGGCATGGCCGATGGTCTTGCAGGCAGTCTGAGGCGACATACAGTTGTTGTCGTCGTTCCCGCTGACACCATTGACGTACCATGTGCTGCTGGCAAGGGCGAATGGAGTTAAAGCAAAAAATAAAGCTGCGAGCAGCAGGCTGTTGAACGCGAGCCGGCATCTCATAATCGTCCTCCCCTCAGGGCGCGCTTGGAGCGTGCTCCGTTAACTTCCAGTTGTAAGACCCCCGGGGAACGGTCGTGTGAATTGTGTGGCCACAGAAGCCAGTGTCTCAGAGAGGAACTCCCGCTAGAAAGAGGCTTCTCACACCTGATCCGGGATGCTACGCCCGGTAAAAACCAGCGTCAATGTTGCCCTGGAGGTAAATAGGCTTCCACCTGCTGTGGGAGGCAGGCCTTGCTTCGTCGTCTGTAATGATCGATCACGCTGAACGTTTTTGAAGATCAATTGCCAAGTGCCAAACGACAAGCGCTTGTCTAAAATGACAGAAGAGTATGTCTAACCAAACCACCCAATCTGAGCAAACAACCGACTATCGCAAAGGCGAGTTCACCGTTAGCACCGATCCCGCGCTGATTGACTTGGACGTCGTCCACAGTTTCCTGACCAATTGCTACTGGGCCAAGGGCATTCCGCGCGATGTCGTGGCCCGCTCCATCGAGAATTCACTGTGCTTCGGAGTGTATGCGGACGGCAAGCAAATAGGATTTGCGCGCGTGATCTCCGATTATGCGACCTACGCTTATATCGGAGATGTCTTCGTGCTCGATTCGTTTCGCGGCCGCGGCCTGGGCAAATGGCTGATGGAATGCGTCATGCAGCATCCTCGCCTGCAGGGATTGCGCCGCTGGAGTTTGGTCACGCAAGACGCTCACGGGCTATACTCGAAGCTTGGCTTCGAGCCTCTGAAGAAGCCTGAGAACTACATGGAACTTCATCGCCCAGACGTTTATCAGCAGACCCGTCATTAAACCTGTTTTTTGCGGAGACTGAAATGAAAAGCAACGACATGTCGCGCCCGCTTTACGAAGCCGATCCCGAGGTGGCTACAGCGATCGACAATGAAGTCCGCCGCCAGCACGAAGGATTGGAGCTGATCGCTTCGGAGAACTTCGTCAGCGAAGCCGTCCTCGAAGCCATGGGCTCGGTGTTTACCAACAAGTACGCTGAGGGATATCCGGGCAAGCGCTATTACGGAGGCTGCGAGTTTGCCGACATCGTGGAGAACCTGGCGCGCGAGCGCGCGAAACAACTTTTCGGAGCTGAACATGCCAACGTTCAGCCGCACGCCGGATCGCAAGCCAACATGGAGGCGTACGCCGCCGTGCTGCAACCCGGAGACACCATTCTCGGGCTGAACTTGGCCCACGGCGGCCACCTTACGCATGGCTTCCACCTTAACTTTTCCGGAAAGACTTATCGCATCGTGCCTTATGGCGTGACCAAGGAAGCCGAGACCATCGATTACGACGATCTGGAAAAGCTTGCCGAAAAAGAGCGCCCCAAGATGATCATCGGAGGCGGCAGCGCGTATCCCCGGATTATTGATTTTGTGCGCATGCGGCAAATCGCCGACAAGGTGGGCGCAATCTACCTGGTGGACATGGCCCACTTCGCCGGCTTGGTCGCAGGTGGCGCGCATCCGTCGCCCGTTCCGCACGCGCACATTGTGACATCGACCACGCACAAAACACTGCGCGGACCTCGCGCAGGAATGATCCTGTGCAAGCAGGACTACGCCGCGGCGATCGACAAAGTAGTTTTCCCCGGTATGCAGGGTGGGCCACTCGTGCACATTATCGCGGCCAAGGCTGTGTGCTTCCGCGAGGCTATGCAGCCGGACTTCCGCGATTACGCTCGCCAGGTCGTGGCAAACGCGAAAGTATTAGCCGATACGTTGGCGGCGGAAGGCTTCCGCATCATTTCCGGTGGAACCGACACCCATCTCATGCTCGTCGATGTGTTCTCTAAAGGCATGCTGGGAAGCGAGGCCGAGAAAGCGCTCGATCGAGCGGGCATCACCGTCAACAAGAACGCCATTCCTTTCGACACCAACCCGCCCATGAAACCCAGCGGCATCCGCATTGGTACGCCGGCGCTCACCACGCGTGGCATGAAAGAAGCCGACATGCGGCAAGTTGGCCGGTGGATTTCCGAAGTTCTTCACAATCGAACCGACGACGCTGTCCTGGCAAAAATCCGCAAGCAGGTGCTGGCGCTGGCTGACACTTTCCCGCTATACCCGGAACGCAGGGCCAAGGCGCAAGCGGAGGCAAGGGCCTGAGAGCTTCTCTCGAAGCCGGGATTTCCTTTGTGTACCTTCGCCCGCCGCTTTGTGGTTAAATCACTCCGTGAAGGTCGCGATTGATATCCGGCGGATGACTGAGTTCGGCGTCGGCACCTACACCCGCAATGTGGTGCGTGCGCTCGGCCGGCTGGATCACTCTAACGAATACTTTCTGATCGGTTCACCGCAGAAAGTAGCGGAGATAGATCCGCTCCCGCCAAACTTTCAGGCAATTCCTCTGCTGGACGACGGCACAACAGCGAAGGGATATCTCGAATGTCGGGCCATTCTCAAGCGCGTGAATTGCGATCTGGTGCACATTCCGCATCTGTTTTGGATGCCCCGGACCCTGCCTTGCCCCTACGTAATGACCGTCCACGACGTTCTCGAACACATGTATCGCGCCCATGACCGCTCCAGCATGCGACGGTCGCTGCATTTTCACCTTACGCGCCGCGTGCTGAGAGGGGCAGCCCGAATCTTGGCAGTTTCGAAATACACGAAAAGCGAAATCGAGAAATTGTTTGGCATCCCCGGTTCTCGCATCGAAGTGGTGTACAACGCCATTGATGAGCGCTTCCTCCGCGGACACGCGTCCGATTCCGAGCGGCAAGTCCTCGCCGAACGGTATCTGGTGACTTATCCCTTTCTTCTTTATGCCGGCCGTATCAGTCCGCCTAAGAATCTGGTGAGGATTATCGAAGCCTTCTCGGCCTTGAAAGCCGAACTCGAAAAGGAAGGGCGCTTCCCAGATCTGAAACTCATCATTATCGGCGATGAACTTTCAAAGCATCCCGACTTGCGCCGAACCGTCATTCGCGGCGGCGTGCAAAATGACGTACGCTTCATGGGATTCGTTCCTATCGAAATGTTGCGAGTGTTTTACGACGCGGCCAAAATATTCGTCTTCCCGTCCCTCTACGAAGGTTTCGGATTGCCGCCGCTCGAAGCTATGGCGCACGGCACTCCGGTCGTGACGTCGAATACTTCGTCGCTCCCCGAGGTTGTAGGCAACGCAGCCGTGATGGTGAATCCCGAAAACGTCTTCGAGATCATGCGCGCGCTCCACCGCGTGCTGCTGGACCAGCAGGTTCGCGACAAGTTCAAACAGCGAGCCTACGAGCAGGTCAAGAAATTCTCCTGGGACGCTTCAGCCCGGCAGATTCTCGGTGTGTACGAAGCAGTGGCAGGAAAACAAACGAGAGAAATTCAATACGTCAAAGCTGTGTAGGGGCGGGCGTCCCGACGCGGGTGAGACCACGAAAACTCAGGATCGCGGGATGCACCAGCGAGTAGCCGCGACGCGGAGCTTACTCGCTTTTGAGCAGCGGCGTTCCTGGCGAAATCAGCCCCTGGCGATGCAGCTTCGCGCGGAAGCGAGCACGATCGGTTTCTGATGAGGCCGCAGCGAGACTCTTGCGCAGCTTAAGAATTTTTTTCTTTGCGGGTACGGCGACGACGAATTTCCGGACGACGGCTGGGTGCGGACATGAATTACGCTCCTGATCTCTAATCTGTGATTTCTAATCCAAGATCTGTGATTCCAAGAATTGTGGCAGCCGGACCTGTAAGCCGAATTCTGTCTGCGGGATTGCTCCTGCAGGACGGTCATTCCTCTGGGCCACGCATTACTGCGGGGCTCAAGCGACCTACCCGGAGGTTGTGACGCGCCGAGCCGGCACGATCCGAGCGAACTCGGAATCCCTCCCTATTTGGTCTTGCTCCGTGTGGGGTTTGCCCTGCCCGCTGCATTACTGCCGCGGCGGTGCGCTCTTACCGCACCTTTTCACCCTTACCCCGAGCATCCGAAGATGCACCAGGCGGTATGTTCTCTGTGGCACTAGCCGTCAACCGGGCTTGAACCCGGCTTCCCGGACGTTATCCGGCACACTGCTCTGCGGAGTTCGGACTTTCCTCCCTCGCCGCCGAAGCGCCGAGAGCGACCGTCCGGTCCAGCTGCCTACCGGATCATTATATGCGATGCGACCGCTAAGAACCGGACGGACATAATCTCCTCAGGGCCTAAGTCTCGACGCTGATGTTCGAGCAGCCCGCAGAACAATGTCCAAGCCGGTGACGCTGGGCCAATCGTGACCTGGGATACTTGACTGCCCGCCATTCCGGTTGACGAACCCCGCTTTTCCGCGATATGTTGCTTTAGCGGCTTTGCCCCCCAGCTCGCCTGAGGTTTTGTGACCTTGGCTGTCCACCGCACCCACAGAAGTTCCCGGCTGGCTCTCGCGATCTTATTTGTTTGCGCGATCGTTCCCGCCGCCTTCGCCGCGAAGGCAGGCTTCACGCCGCAAGCCCGGGTCGGCTTCACCGTGGGCGATCAGTGGGAGCCTGCCATCGCAACCGACGGCTTCGGTCATACTTACATTCTTTATCCGCAGTACGGGCGCGTTCCCGGATGCCGCGGTTGCCCGCTCCCTTCCATGATTCTGGTAGCCAGCAATGACAATGGCGCGACCTGGCAACCGCCGCGTGAGATCACGCCGCCGGGGACGGGCCAGTACGATCCTCAGATCGTGGTCGACCCCGCCGACCACCGCACGGTCTATGCGGCCTGGCTGCAACGTAACAAATTGGACATGGTCGTGGCCAAGTCGGTCGACTTCGGTCAGAGCTGGTCGATTGTCGTGGCCGACCGCGGCCTCCTCGATGCCGACAAGCCGGTGCTCGCGGTTCGCGGTGAGGATGTCTACATCGGGTTCAATCGCGACGGCCATATCCTGATCGCCTCATCGCACGACCGTGGGATTACGTTCACTTCCGCCAATGTAAGTCCGAAATCCAAACTGGTGCGGGCTCTGGCCGGAGGCGCGACCGTCGATCCTCACGGCTCGGTCTACTTGTCCTGGGCCGGATACACTCAGCGCGACGGCGCCACGGGCCGCGTGAGCCTGTATATCAGCAAGTCGTCCGATGGCGGCGAGAGCTGGACCACCCGGCTCATGGATGCCTCCGGCGCACCCCCCGACTGCGGAGCCTATCGCTGCGAGTGGGGCTACCTGGGCGCGCAGATCACGATGACCTCGGATGCGGCAGGCACTTTGTACGCCCTGTGGAATTCCGGCGCTGCCGACAAGAGCCCTGCACGCATTTATTTCTCTTCTTCGACTACGGCCGGTGAAACCTGGTCGCCGCGGCTGAATATTTCAACGGCGCCTTCGAGCGTGGAGCACGCCTTTCCCGCACTCGCCGCCGGAGACGCGGGCGACGTGCGAATCGCGTGGATGGATTCGCGCAATCTGGATACCCGCAACCACCCGCTCTGGAACGCGTTTTACCGCAGTTCCACCAACGGCGGCGCAACCTGGTCCCGTGAGTCGAAGATGTCCAGCTACGCCCCCGGCTACCCCTACATTCACCCGGGCGGCTTCAGCTTTCCCTTCGGAGACTACTTCGGCATCGGCATCGACCACCAGGGCCGTACCCAAGCCGTCTGGGGCGAAGGCCTGAATTTCCGCTCCCCAGGCTCCATCTGGTACACCTCCGGCCGGTAAGATCTGGCCTTGGAGGGTCGCCCTCCCTGCTCAAACTCGCTGCGCCTACGTCCTTCTCAGTTTGGTTTGCGAAGGGAAAGGCACAGCTCGCTTCCGATTTTACTTATTGCCCGACGGAGCCGTTCTGGTGGTATCGGCCGCCTTGAAAGAAGCGGTGACGCACCATGCTTTGGCCAAGCAAGAGAAGGATCACCAGCAAAACGAGTGAAAATACGATCTGTCTAGTTCCGAATGAGGGAGGTTTTGGTCCTGCAGGGTCCGTCGCATTCGAATCAGTTGTCATTCTCGAGCTCCTTTCCTCCAGATGGTGCAAGGGGTATGAGCTATTCGAGGATCAGCCCGCCGGTTAGGTCAGCTAATCGCTCGATGCGGTGCTGAGCGCACCAGTCTTGAAGTTCGTTCACGATCTTTTCGGTGGCTACAGGATCCCAGTAACTGGCAGTGCCGATCTGCACGGCAGTGGCGCCGGCCAGCATGAACTCGATGATATCCACTGCTGTCGAAACGCCGCCCATACCGATGACCGGGATTTTCACTGCCTTGGCCGCATCGTAAACCATGCGCAGCGCGATCGGCTTGATAGCTGGCCCGGAGAGTCCGGCGGTCACGTTGGCAATGCGCGGCTTGCGAGTTTCAGCGTCGATGGCCATCGCCACGAAAGTGTTGACCAGCGAAACCGCATCGGCACCGGCTTCCTGCGCCACGTAGGCCATTTGCGCGATGCTGGTGACGTTGGGAGAAAGCTTCACGATCAGCGGCCGCTGCGAGAAATGGCGGGCCGTGGCCACAACTTCGTCAAGCGAACGGGGATCGCTGCCAAATTGAATTCCGCCGTGGGCCGTGTTGGGACAAGAGACATTCAATTCGTAAGCCGCGATGCCTTCGCCTTCATTCAAGATTTGAATAGTGCGCTCGTAATCCTCGCGGGTGTAGCCGAACACGTTGGCGACGACGACGATATTCTTGATCTCGCGCAGCTTGGGAAGTTTCTCGTCGACGAAGGCGCGGGCCCCGATGTTCTGCAATCCGATGGCATTGAGCATGCCTGCGGCGGTCTCGTAAAGACGCGGCGGCGGGTTCCCGGCCATGGGCTCTTTCGACAGGCCTTTGACGACGAAGCCGCCGAGCTTATCGAGGTGAACCACGTCTTCGAACTCGATGCCGTAACCAAATGTGCCGCTCGCAGCGATTACGGGGTTCTTGAGTTCAAGGCCAGCGAAGCTGACGGAGAGGTCCGGCGTACGCCTGACGGTGGCGGGGGAAGCGGGCATCGCGGTTGTAGTGTAACCTGCGGGGCGTGCGAGTCCAAAACGATTGTGCAGCTTAGCCGCGTGCATTCACGGCCCCTTTTCCGTTACAGTAGTTCATTCCCATGCTTGATCTGAGTTTTGTCCGCGACAATCTGCCGCTGGTCGAGGAAAAGCTGCGCCAGCGCGGCATGAAGCCGACCGAGGTTCTGAAGAACTTCGCGCAAATCGATGCCCAGCGGCGGCAGGCGATCACCAGCGCCGAGACCATGAAGGCGCAGCGCAATCGCGCCACCGAAGAGATCGCGAAGCTGAAGAAGAGCGGGCAGGACGCGTCTGCATTGATCGCCGAGACCAAGGAATTGCGCGAGCACGTCGAAGAACTGGGCAAAGCCGCGGAAGAGTACGAAACCCGGTTGCAGCAGATTCTCTCCGGCATCCCCAACATTCCGCATCCAACTGTTCCGGTGGGCAAGAGCGCGGACGACAATGTAGAAGTCCGCCGCTGGGGCACGCCGCCGACATTTGGTTTTGCTCCCAAGCCGCACTGGGAAATTGGAGAGCAACTCGGCGTGCTCGATCTGGAACGAGCTGCGAAGATCACCGGTGCGCGCTTTGCCGTCTATTGGGATCTGGGAGCTCGGCTGGAGCGGGCGCTGGCCAACTTCATGCTCGACCTGCACACCCGTGAGCATGGCTATACCGAGGTCTTGCCGCCGTACGTGGTGAATTCGGAATCGATGTACGGGACGGGGCAGTTGCCCAAATTCGCGGCCGATTCTTTCAAGGTCCCGCACGGGGATAAAGATCTCTGGCTGATTCCGACGTCGGAAGTTCCGGTGACCAATCTGTATCGCGATGAAGTGCTCGATGGAGCACAACTGCCGATCTCGCTCACTGCTTATACGCCGTGTTTCCGCAGCGAGGCCGGATCTTATGGCAAAGATGTGCGGGGAATTATTCGGCAGCATCAGTTTCAGAAAGTTGAAATGGTGAAATTCACGCGTCCGGAAGATTCTTATGAGCAGTTGGAGAAGCTTACGCACAACGCTGAAGAAGTGCTGCAGAAGCTGGGCCTGCATTACCGGGTGGTCGCTTTATCCACCGGCGACATAGGATTCTCTGCCGCCAAAACCTATGACATCGAAGTGTGGTTGCCGGGGCAGCAGTTGTTTCGCGAGATTTCTTCGTGCTCGAACTTCGAATCGTTTCAGGCGCGGCGGGCGAACATCCGCTATCGTCCTGCGGGCAAGAACAAAACGGAATTCGTGCACACGCTGAATGGCAGCGGCCTGGCTGTCGGTCGCACCTGGGTAGCGATTGTGGAGAATTACCAGCAAGCCGATGGTAGCGTTCTTATTCCCGAGGCTCTACGCCCGTATACGGGAACCGATCGGCTGACGCCGAGGAAAATCTAGCGGCGCTAGTCGTTGCAAAGACAGTAAGTAAAAAATAGACTTGGACAGGGCAAAAGCGAATGCGACGGTTATGGCTGCTCCCACTGTTCCGATGAGTGGGATCTGGCGAACAATCCGCGATTACATTTTCTGGTCCTACGAGCGCGGCACCATCCAGTACGACGTGATGGTCACGCTGATCTTGCTGTTTGTTTTTCTTTCCCCGAAGCTGATCAATTTCAAGGACAAACCGGTTGAGCATAATCCGCATCGTACTGGAGTCGCGGTGGTGCCCGACGGCAATGGCGGACTGATTTACCAGATTGAAGCGGCTGCGGTTGCAGGCAAAGACGATGACGCGATTCACGACCAGTTGCTGGAAATCATCGAACCTATTTCCGGTGAAGTCAGCATTACGAAGATTGAGCCCGTGTATGACAGCGCGGGGCGCGTCCTGAGCTACAAGGTTTGGGTGGCGCGAGAGTAGGTCCGCTCGACGCTGGGATTGAACAATGAATCCTCTGCTGATGTTCGGATGGTGCCGCCAGATGAGCTTGGGTTTTGTGGGCATTATTTTCCTGGCAGTCGCGTCAGCCCAGACACCAGACTCGAACGAACTACAACGCGTTCTCAGTCAGATGGATCAGACTGCAGCCAGCTTCCGCACCGCTCAAGCTGGCTTTGTCTGGGACCAATATCAGAAAGTTGTGGACGACCACGACGTACAAAAAGGGACGGTGTATTTTCGCCGTACAGGAAACGAAATTCAAATGGCTGCTGACATCCGGGAGCCCGCGCTGAAGTATGTGATCTTTTCGGAAGGCAAGGTTCAGTTTTATCAGCCCAGCATAGATCAAGTGACCACATTTAATACGAGCAAGGATCGCGGCGCAGTTGAGAGCTTCATGGTGCTGGGTTTCGGCGGCAGCGGGAAAGATATGCTCAAGTCGTTCGATGTGAAAAACATCGACGCTGAGAAGTTGAATGGGATTGATACCGCGAAACTCGAACTGGTGCCTAAATCGGTGAAAGGCCGCAACATGTTCGATCACATCTGGTTATGGGTCGACACCTCCCGCGGCGTGTCGGTTCAGCAGCAACTCTTCGAGCCATCAGGCGATTACCGTGTAGCTAAGTATTCCGATATTCAATTGAATCAAAAGATTCCGGATTCCGTCTTCAAGCTGAAGATCACGAGCAAAACCAAGTTTGTATCGCCTCAGGGGTAGCCCAAGGCTATTGAGCAGGTCCGGACAGTAGTCAAACGAAGTGTATGGTTGTCGGACCAGTGCCTTTCTCCTGTGGAAAGATAAAGGCTGAAAAACTGAGAGCAGGACGGTATACTGCCAAAAAGACGCTCATAGAGAAAAGAGGAGAGGGCAAAAAGACTCCGATCGCGGTAATACTCTTTTATGGCCAAGGTTTTCACCATTCCGATTCCTCCTCAGATAGGGCGTAAGCGTCGTGAGCGAACCTCCGATCCTCGCTATGTTGACGGGCAGCGGCAATTGGTCGAAGCGATGAGATACCTGGCGCAAGCGGATCCGGTATCGAATCGTGAGGCGATCGAACTTCTTTCCGAGCACGTGCGTACGCGCTTCCGCATGACCGATTCTCCTTTGGGCTGAGGGTTCGGCATCTTAGGTAAAAGCTCCCCGAAAAATTGGCATTGCTGATTGTTAAGCATCCGTGCGCCGCGTTTTCTGTTGGAACAAGGCGGCCGCAAGAATAATTACCAGCGGATAACACTCGAGCGTGTAGCGCGGCTCCGGATTTTCCAGAGTGCCGAGGAACGCCGATCGCAAAATTACGAATGCCAGCAACAAGTCGAGGTAAGGCCTAAATTGTCCACGCACCAGCCCAGCGAAGGCCGCTCCTACATAGAAAAGATTAACAATCCCCAGGCCGATCGCCAGCGCCAGCCATTCCGGATCGTCATCAAACTCCCACCAGCGCGTGTCAGAAGGCAAGGTTTCCGTACGCGGCCGCAACCACATGTCGGCAATGCGCAGCAGCGGAAGTTCCAGGTAATAGCGGAGCGGAGAATGATGCACTCGGTCGTTGGCCAGCGCAGCAAACCTCGCATCGAGATCGGGAGTGACATGCAGCGTGTCGTTGTAATCGTCCAATAATTGCTGCGTCTGATCCCTCTGCTCGGATGAATCGAACGCGCGCGAGGGAAGTTTCTCAGCATCGATTTTGTTGCCCGGTACCGCCCAGTAAATCTCTTCAACCGAGGTGTAATCGACGATCCAGGTTCTCACCCAGCGATTGAATCCCAGTGGTACAAAAGAATTTTCTTCATTGGCGTAGCGTGGCGCGAGCGGTTGAAATTCGTGGAATACACGCAGGTTGCGCACTGTCCAGGGAACGAGGGTCGCAAGGGCGACGACCGCCAGAATCAAGCCCGCGCGAAGAATGTGTGGAGCGGATACTGACGACGTTTTGTGCATCCAGCTACGCACCAAGAGCACGGCCAGATATGCTTCAACCGCGACCAGAAGCAATCCGCCGTCAGGACGCAGCAGTATGGCTACTCCGATCGCCAGGCCGCATCCCACCCACGCTTTCATCTGCAAATCGCCGCGCGTGCCGAGCCCAGCGATGGCCAAGTCCAGCGCCAGTACCGTGAAGAACACTTCCAAGGTTTCCGTGAGTGCGTTGGCAGCGTAGTTGGCGAGAAAAGGACAAAGAGCCGCTAACAGAAAGGCAACCCGCGCCGCGCGGAGGGAAATCAAACGGCGTGCAAGGTCGGCAACAACAAAGCACGTGCCGATGTCCACGAACATTTGCACGACCAGCACCGCGCGGTAGTGTTCCATGCCGAAGATCACGAATATTGCGGCCAGGAAGGCGGGATATCCTGGCAGTCGAATGTACGTAGGGGAAATGTCATTTATGCCGCTCAGGCCGTAAATCCCGTGCTGCAGCCAGTTCTTGGCAATGTCGCCGTAGACAAACGAGTCACTGGTGACTCCGGGAAACCGGAAAATGAATAGAAGGCGCAGCGCAGCGCCCGCGAGGGTGACGATCAGAAAGAAACGGGAATGTTTGCGCAGCAATTCGCGCACGGAGGAAATATAGCAGAAGGCTTCAGGTGTCGGGCTTCAGGCGTTAGGCATCAGTCTTCGCCTGAGCACAAGATCCAACCTGGAAGCTGGCAACCGAAAGCCCGAAGCCGAAAGCCTGAAGCCTGAAGCGCAAGGCTGCCCTTCAAAGTTTGACCCGACTTTCTCCACGGCTTAGGATGGTGCTAACTCACTCATGACGCAACCGGTTTTTTACGATCCTCGACAAGCTCGCTGGAAGCGATTGCGAAGCCTGTTTGACGTTCTAGGCGTCGGCGTCATGCTGCTGGTTATTTTCTTCGTGTATAACGCCTTGCGCGGCGAGCAATTGCCTGAACTGATTTGGCAAACCCAGAAAAAGCCTTACCACGCGCTGAAAGAAAACGAAAAAGAAAAGGCCAGAGAACGGCGGCGCAAGCAGGCCCTCTTACGAGGGAGCCATAAGAACAAAGCAAATCCCTCGCTGGCGCAACTCAACTCCAACGAAGGCATCCGCGCCGCTTTCTATGCTCCGTGGGATGCAGCCAGCTTCGCTTCGCTGCGTGAGTACGCCCGGCAGGTTGACCTGCTTTATCCCGACTGGCTTCATGTTTTGACTCCCGACGGCCACCTGCAGGGCGTCGATGACCAGACCAACGTGTACTTCGATGTGATTCAGGGATCAAGCATCCATCCGGTGGACGACAAGGTCATGAAGTTTTTGAAGTCCGAAGATACCGGCATGGAAGTGTTCCCCATGGTGAACAATTCCGATGGCGTGAATTGGGTCGACATCACATCGTTCCTCAATGACGCGGACGCGCGCGCGCGTTTCCGGCAGCAAGTTGATTCGTTTCTCGCCACTGACAAGTACCACGGCCTGATGATCGACTTCGAGGAGATTGCTCCCGAGGCTCAGCCCGGCTACATGGCTTTATTGCAGGAAATTTCCGACGATCTCCATGCTAAAAGCATGAGGTTGTACGTGAGCGTGCCTCCGCACAATGAAGATTTCAATTATCCCGCCGTGGCCAGCCGTGTAGATGGCGTGGTGCTCATGAACTATGACGAGCACTATCCCGAAGGAACGCCGGGGCCGGTCGCGTCCCAAGACTGGTTTGTCGCGAACCTGGAATTCGCGCGCAAAGCGGTTCCGCCCGACAAACTGATCTGTGCGATTGGCAATTACGGTTATGACTGGGTGCGCAAGCCGAAGCACGGCAAACTGCCGCCGGATGTGCGAGACACAAACGTCTCGGTGCAGGAAGCGTGGCTGGGCGCGCGCGATTCGGAAGAAGACATCGACTTCGACGGCGACAGCAGCAATCCGCACTTCAGCTACATGGATGAGCAAAATCGGCGTCACGACATCTGGTTTCTGGATGCAGTCACCGCGCTCAACGAGATGCGCGCCGCCCAACGCCTGGGGGTTGGGACTTTCGCGCTCTGGCGCTTGGGTGCTGAAGATCGCTCGCTGTGGCGGGTTTGGGATGTTCCGGGGGATCCCACGGCTCCGGATAAGCTGAAAGACGTTCTCCCCGGTCAAGACGTGGATATGGAGGGTCAGGGCGAAATTCTGCGCATCGAAGATCGTCCGGCCAACGGGACTCGGGAGATCACGGTGGATTCCGACGGAATCATCACCGACGAAAATATTGACCCTTTGCCGCAGCCTTACCGTGTCGCTCGCTATGGCTACAATCCGAAAGCGGTTGCCATCACCTTCGACGATGGCCCCGATCCGCAGTGGACGCCGAAGATCCTGGACGTGCTGAAGAAAGAAAATGCGACTGCGACTTTCTTTTTGATTGGGCTTGAGGCCAAGGATTTCGGCAGCGTCACTTCTCGCGTCTACCGCGAGGGGCATGAAATCGGGAATCACACTTTCACTCATCCTGACATCAGCAACATTTCGCTCAGCTACATGAAAGTCGAGTTGAGCCTCACCGAGCAGCTGTTTGCCAGCCGCCTGGGAATCCACACTATTCTTTTCCGCCCGCCTTATTCTATCGATCAGGAGCCTGATACGGCTGACCAGGTCCGGCCGCTCGAAGTAGTTCAGGATATGGGCTACATCAGCGTGGGCAACAAGATCGATCCCAATGACTGGAAGGAACCGGGGAATCCCGCCGAGCACATCGCGGCCGTGGTACTTGCCCACATCCCGCCCTGCGATCCCAAGGACCGGCTCTGTGGCAGCGTCATCCTGCTGCACGATGGCGGCGGGGATCGCAGCGAAACCGTCCGTGCCTTGCCCATGATTATCGACGGTGTGCGCGCGAAAGGGGATGAGATCGTCGCTCTTAGCGATTTGATCGGCAAGACGAAGGCCGATGTCATGCCTCCGATTCCCTATAACGAGCGCTGGGCCGCCCGATTTGACTGGATGGGATTCGCGATTTGGGACTTCAGCACGCACGCCATCACCTGGATATTTTTTCTTGGTGACTTGCTGATGACTGGACGGTTGCTGTTCGTTGGAGCGTTCGCGATTTACGATCGCCTGCGGCAGCAATCTTACGGCACGCCGACCGAGGCAGCTTCCTACAAACCGGCGGTCGCCGTGTTAATTCCCGCCTACAACGAAGAAAAGGTGATCGAGCGCACGGTGCGCGCTGTGCTGGACTCGGATTATCCCGGCCTGCACGTGATTGTGATTGATGACGGCTCCACGGACAACACTCTGGAAGTGGCGCGCCAGGCTTTTGCGGAGGAAGAAGCCTCGGGCCGTGTGCTCATCCTTAGCAAGCCGAACTCCGGCAAAGCGGAAGCCCTCAACTTCGGTCTTGAACACTTGAGCGACGAAGAAATCTTCGTGGGCATCGACGCCGACACGGTGATCGCCCGCAACGCGATTTCACGCTTGGTTCCCCATTTCCTCAATCCCAAAGTCGCAGCCGTCGCGGGAAACGCCAAGGTTGGGAATCGCGTGAACCTGTGGACCCGATGGCAGGCGCTCGAGTACATCACCAGCCAGAACTTCGAGCGCAGGGCGCTGAACGTTCTTGGAGCCGTCAGCGTGGTCCCGGGAGCGATCGGCGCTTGGAGAACATCTGCGGTGCGCGAAGCTGGCGGATACCACACTGACACCGTGGCTGAAGATGCTGATCTGACTATGGCGCTGCTGCGGCTCGGTTACCGCGTGCAGTATGAAGATTTGGCGCTCGCCTACACTGAGGCGCCCGTCAGTGCTAACGGCCTCATGCGCCAACGCTTCCGCTGGTCTTTTGGAATTCTGCAGTCGGTATGGAAGCATCGTGCCGTGTTCGCGCGCAAGGGGGCGCTCGGTTGGGTTGCTCTGCCCAATATCGTCATCTTTCAAATCTTGCTGCCCCTGGTTTCGCCTTTCATTGACTTGATGTTTGCCGTAGGCACAATTTGGTATTTCATTCAAAAACATTTCCATCCGGACTCCACTGATCCCGCCAGCATCCAGCGGCTTATCCTTTTCTTCGCTGCTTTTCTGGTCATCGATTTCATTACTTCCGCCATCGCGTTTGCCCTCGAGCGCCGCCAACCCGAAGCTCGCGAAGACGGCTGGCTGCTTAGCCAGGTCTGGCTGCAACGTTTCGCCTACCGCCAACTATTTTCAGTCGTGCTGTTCAAGACGGTGAAGCGCGCTATCGAAGGCCAGCGCTTCGCCTGGGACAAACTCGAACGCACCGCCAAAATGAGTTTCCGGACCGCCGAGACTCATGACTCGGTGAAAGTGCCGTAATTTGTCATTTCTCACCCGGCAGAATTTCCACCGCAAAGGATTTGTTCTCAAATCGGGCCGTGGATGCCCAAAGTCACACAACAAGGCCGAGCGGATGTTCGAGAACTAGGGTATGCTAGAGACATGTTACTAAATGGAAGAGAAGCGATCCTTAGTCGTGTCCACCTGCTAAAGGCCGAGATCAGTGACATCCAGAGACTCAACGAGCAGTACGCCCAGCAGAGACGAACCTTGCCAGCGCAGCAAAATCACGCTCAGCGGCGCGGCCGGCTGGAGCAAATCGTCGAAGAATTAAAGGCCCTCACCAACCGAAAAATCCAGTAGCGCGGCACCACGTAGCGACGGCCGCCCCCGGC